>CAJXOR010000021.1 GCA_913057715.1 uncultured Moraxellaceae bacterium | reverse complement strand
CTATCCTCTTCGTCGGCAGCGTCAGATGTGTATAAGAGACAGGTTGAATCCTGCGCTCAAGTCGCAATTTGAGGCATTTTTCCATAAAGACTCCAGCTTCACTTTAGGCGTCTGCAACGGTTGCCAGATGGTCAGCCAGCTTAAAACCCTGATGCCGGGCGCTGAACACTTCCCGCGCTTTAAGCACAACCTCTCTGCGCGGTTTGAGGCACGCACCTCAAGCGTGCGGATTGAGCAGTCAAACTCAGTGCTCTTGGCTGACATGCAAGGCAGCGTGCTGCCGATCGCGGTCGCGCACGGAGAGGGTTTGGTGAGTGCGACTCAGGCGGACTTGGAGGCACTAAAAGCCGGTCAACAAGTGGCGCTGCGCTATGTGGACTCTCAAGGTTTGCCAACCGAGCACTATCCGCTGAACCCGAACGGCTCACCCGAGGGCATCACGGGGGTGTGTTCGCTTGATGGGCGTGTGACGATCATGATGCCGCACCCAGAGCGCAACCTTCGCGCAGTCAACCACAGCTACAAGCCAGATGACTGGCAAGGCGATGGGGCTTGGATGCGCCTGTTCCGCAACGCTAGGGTCTTTGCGGGCTAGTCAACTCCTGTAAAAACAGCGCTTTAAGCGCTGTTTTGATGAGAAATGACCCTCTGTCGAGGTTTTTTATGATCTTGGCTGTTGATCCAAGTGCCTGCTGATGATGCTCAATGGGTCTGATCTTGATTGGTTGGATCCTCGGCGGTGCGACTCTCAAATCACGGATAAAACTTAAGAGAAAGCCCCTACTGCCGCGAGCACTTTAAAAAACGCTTACGGTAATTTTTTCGGTAAAAAGGCATGTTGATCTGCAGGCTTGGCCGAACGTTTGGTTCAAACCAGCTCCGGAGTGCAGTTAAACAGTTAGGGTAACCCTAAGAGCCTTATCTGGAATCTTGCGCGGCGCTTAAAGCGGCGACATTTTGCAGCGCGCCTTGTAACTTAAGCCTAAAAAACCCTGACAAACTGCCTTAAAACCACTGATCGAGTGGCGTTTAAACAGCGGAGCTTCGCCCTGCGGTCAACTACTGCTGCCCCAAAAAAGCTATGATCAAGCCATAAGTCACCAAGGAAGTAACTCTATGAAAGCGATAAAAAAGATCACTCGGCGCGTCAGCGAGCCGTTTGAGCGGATCAGAAAGATTGATGCGATTGAGGTGAGTAACGCGATCCAAGGAGCGGGTTTAAACGCGCTAACTAAGTTTGCTTCAAGTGACATACCTGATCAGCTCAAGATGCGCAAACAGATGGAGCACCTGCTGTATGAGGGTTCAAAAGTGGGTTTTGGCTTTATGGCCAAACAGCTCAGTAGTGGCGGGAGTCAAGGTGAGCTGAGCCCAGAGCAGATTGCTCGTAAGAAAAAAGGCCTGTTTGATCTGAGCTTGTCCGATGAGCAAAAGATGGTGCGCGAGAGCCTGCGTGCGTTTTCTAAAGAGGTGATCGCTCCCGCTGCGCACGATGCTGACCACGATCACCAGACGCCGAGCGAGATACTCGATCAGTTGAGTGAGCTTGGGATCATGTACTACGCGATTCCTGAGGCGTTTGGCGGCATGAGTGACGGTGAGGACGCTGAATCCACGGTTACGCAGATGCTGAGCCTTGAGGACTTGGGTTTTGGCGATTTCTCTATCGGCGCGACTGCTTTTAGCAGTGTGTCAGTGGCAAATGTCATCAATAGATACGGCTCGCGTGAGCAGAAAAAAACCTATTTGCCGCAGTTTTTAAGTGATTCACCGCTCAAAGCGACGATGGCCACGATTGATTCAAAAGGCGAATCCAACCCTTATAAGCTCAAATCTCAGGTGAAAAAAACCGGATCGCTCTTAGTGTTAACCGGCGAGAAGTCGCTGGTGATCGGTGCGAAAGATGCTGAGGTGTTTGTGGTGTCGGCGATATATCAGGGTAAGCCTGATCTGTTTTTGGTCGATGCAAACGCTCAAAACATCAAGATTAAAGCTGATCCAGCGATGGGGTTAAAGCCTGCCGCGACCTGCACGGTTCAGTTTAACGGAGTTCGCCTGCTTGATTCTGATCGCCTGCCCAATCTGGATTATCAGCAGTTTATCGACTTATCGCACATGGCGGTTTGCGCGCTAGCTTGCGGCGTCGGCGATGCGGTTTTAGATTATGTGATCCCCTATGTGAACGATCGGGAAGCCTTTGGTGAGCCGATCTCTCATCGTCAAAGTGTTGCCTTTATGGTGTCAGATCTCGCGATCGAGCTTGAGTCGATGCGCATGCTGAACTGGAGAGCCACTAGCCGCGCTCAAAGTGGCGCAAACTTCCACCGCGAGGCTCACTTGGCTTATGTGCTCACCTGCGAGAAAGCCATGAAGATCGGTGTCGATGCCGTGCAGCTACTTGGCGGCCACGGATACACCAAAGAGCACCCAGTTGAGCGTTGGTACCGTGATCTGCGCGCTTTGCCCATGATGCACGGAAGCCTGTGTCTGTAATTAAATCCCAAAAAAGCACTCAAGATACGCTTTAGGAGTAACGCATGAATTTAGAAAATCCCAAGAAGTTTCAGATGCTGGCAGACCAAGCACATCAAGTTGCCAAAAATGTCTACCGTCCCATCTCTCGCAAGTACGACAAAGCCGAACACGCTGATCCGGTTGAGCTGAACATGCTCGCCTCTTTGCTGGACGGCATGAACGACGGCGCGCCCAGCATGTCAGCTGGCGCAAGCAACACCGGTGAAATTGGCGGCGGCGCTGACACCAGCGACGGCCTCACCAAAAACGGCTCAAACCTATCGACCTTGATGGGCATCATCGAGCTGTGCTGGGGTGATGTGGGTTTGCTACTCGCTATGCCGCGTCAAGGGTTAGGCGACGCTGCGATCGCAGCGGTAGCTAACGAAGAGCAGCTGGCGCGCTTTAAAGGCAAGTGGGCAGCGATGGCGATCACCGAACCGGGCGCAGGCTCTGATTCGGGTGCCATCCGCACCACTGCCATCAAAGACGGCGATGATTATGTGTTAAACGGCGAGAAGATCTATGTCACCAGTGGTAAGCGCGCCGATGCGGTCGTGGTCTGGGCAACGCTAGATAAGTCGCTCGGCAAAGCAGCGATCAAGTCCTTTGTGGTTGAGCACGGCACCCCGGGCATGGAAGTCACGCGTCTTGAGCACAAACTAGGTATCAAGGCTTCAGACACTGCCGCGATCAGTTTCATGAACTGCCGCGTCCCTGCCAAAAATTTGCTCGGCACCGAGGAAGTTGACCCGAAAAAAGGGTTTGGCGGAGTCATGCAGACTTTTGACAACACCAGACCCTTGGTTGCTGGCATGGCAATTGGGGTGGCGCGTGCCTCGCTTGAGCGGACTCGTGAGCTGCTGGGTAAAAACAGCGGTTCTTATCGCGATCTTCCGCTGCAAGCATCGCACGTAGATGCGACGCTTGATCACTTAGAAGCCGAGCTTGAAGCCGCGCGCTTACTGACCATGAAAGCGGCGTGGATGGCTGACAACCGCATCCCTAACTCGCTTGAGGCCTCGATGGCCAAAGCCAAAGCGGGCCGTACGGCAGTTGAAGTAACACTTAAGTGTGTTGAGCTTTGCGGCGTGACTGGTTACCGCGAAACTGAGCTACTTGAGAAGTGGTCGCGTGACGCCAAGATCCTCGATATCTTTGAGGGCACGCAGCAAATCCAGCTGCTCATCGTAGCGCGCCGCCTGCTGAACAAGTCTTCAAAAGAGCTGAAGTGAAGATTTGCTGAGTCACTAACCGCCAACCTTGTTTGGCGGTTTTTTTTTGGGTGGGGCAAGCTGGAGCTGGATTTGCAAAATGCCGACGGTTGCCTATCCGTGCTTTGAGTTAGGCTGGTGGTCATTTTATAAGTGAGTCGATGCATGGATTATAAGATAGTGGTGTTTGTCCCAGATGCCCACCTTGAGCCCGTTAAGCAAGCACTATTTGCTGCCGGAGCCGGACGATTTGATCGCTACGATCAGTGCAGCTGGCAGGTTTGGGGTCAGGGCCAGTTCAGGCCGATTGGAGCCGCCAATCCGCACACGGGTTCACTGGATGAGCTGAGCGTCGCCTCTGAGTGGCGGCTTGAATTAGTGGTGGTTGAGAGTTGCCTTAAGTCAGCAGTTGCCGCGATGCTTAAAGCTCACCCATATGAGGAAGTGGCTTTTGAGGTTTATGAGTTGGTGGATCGACAGCAGTTTTTAAATCTGCAAGATTAAGTCTTGAGCGCAAGCGAGTTCATCAAGCCAGCAGTTGGTCTTGATGTGACGCGGTGAAAAGTAGAAAGTAGCTAAAGATCGATTAAGAACTTAAGAGCAATTAAGAGAGTCGCGATGAGCAAAGAGTTTGATGCCCTAATATTCATAGGCCGGTTTCAGCCGTTTCATGTGGCGCACCGAAAAGTGATCCAGCAGGCACTTAAGCAAGCAGAAAAAGTGGTGATCGTCATCGGTTCGGCTAAGGGCCCGCGTGCTATCCGCAATCCTTTTAACTTTGAAGAAAGGCAGCAGATGATCTTGGGTGCGTTTGACCCTGAGGACCAAGCGCGCCTGTTTTGCGTGCCGGTGATCGACACACTCTACAACGATGAGCGTTGGCTAAAAACCGTGCAGCAAGCGGTGGGGAGTGTGCTTGATACCACCGATCAGCACATTGGTCTGATCGGTCATGACAAAGACTCCAGTAGCTACTACTTAAGCCTTTTTCCAACCTGGAGTTCTGTCAGCGTCCCCAATCTGAAGCAGCTCTCAGCGACTCCTATCCGCGATCAGTATTTATTGAACGGGGCGATCGATGCGCAGAACTTGCCAACATCGACTCAGGACTTTTTAGGCGATTTTCTTAACACCCCTGATTACGCTGCGTTAAAAGCTGAAGCTGCCTTTTGCCGAGCCTACCGCGCGCAGTGGGACAAGGCTCCTTACGATCCGGTGCTGGTCACGACCGACGCGCTGTTGGTTCAGGCCGGTCACGTACTGTTGATCGAGCGCAAACACGCACCTGGCGCGGGTCTGCTGGCGCTGCCTGGCGGGTTTCTGGATCAAAAAGAGACTTTGTTTGAGGGTTGTCTGCGCGAGCTTTTTGAAGAGACGCAGATTGAGCTCGCTGAACACAAGATCACCGCAGCACTGCATGCCCAGCATACCTTTGATGATCCGTATCGCAGCGCTCGCGGGCGCACCATCACGCAAGTGTTCTACTTTCGTCTGCCAGCGAGCCCCAAGGGACTGCCCAAAGTGCTAGCCAGTGATGATGCTGCGCGGGCTTTTTGGTTGCCGCTCAGTGAGCTTAACAGTGAGCTCATGTTTGAGGATCACTATGCGATCATCGTGAAGATGCTGGGGATTTAAGTGCTGCTGAGGGATTGATGCTTGAAAATGCCTGCCATGGTGGGCATTTGACTATCATGTAACTTCCCAAAGACAAGCACAAAAAAACCGCTCACTAGGAGCGGTTTTTTGGTTCAGCAAAAACTTACTTTTTGCCGCGGCTGAAGCCACCAAAGCGCTTGTTAAAGGTAGCAACGCGACCTTCGTTTGACGTTTGACGTTGCTCGCCGGTGTAAAACGGGTGAGACGCACTTGAAATATCCAGCGGGATATAAGGGTACTCTTTACCGTCATGCTCGCGGGTTGCGCTGGGCGTGGCGGTAGAACGAATGACGAAGTACTGATCGGCGTTCGTGTCGTGGAACAGCACTTCTTGATATTTGGGGTGTATGTCTGAGCGCATGATCAGTACTCGTTTCGTTAAATTTGCAAGTCGCACATGATAAACACAAATCAGCTTTGGTGCAACTGATGGTTCAAGATGCTTTAGATTTAAGACGGCTCATGTACGGGATCTTCTCCGGCGTCCAGCATCCCTCTATCCAGCGCCCCTTGATACAGTGTGCTTGAGCGACTACCAGTGCGGCAAAACATCATGACGGGTTTGTTGAGTTCAGTGAAGTGGCGTGCAAAGGCCTCCATGTCAAACTCACTCATCTGACCGGGCACGATCGGTTGGTGAACATAGCTCAACCCTTGCTCGCGCGCAGCAGCTTCTACCTGCGCGGAGGTGGGCTGTCCGGCCTCTTCACCGTCAGGGCGATTGTTGATCACTGAGGCGTAACCGCGTGTTTTAAGTTCGGCCATGTGTTCTGGAAGGAGTTGTCCTGCGAAATCGGGTACTTGGCTCATGATTTGTCCTTATCTGAGATTAGCTATTGGGTGCATTTTACTAAAGCTGTTTGGCGTGCGCGTAAGACTTGCGTATCAAGGCAGGGCCTGAGCTGTTACGGCTTGCTTACAGATCGCCGTAGTCAGTGTGTTTAAATATGGCATGAAAACACGACATCAATATAAAGGCGCATGAAGGTTATAAACTTCACGCCATATAAAAAACCAACCACAGATTAAGGAGTGAAGATGGATATTGTCAAACAAGTACTCAAAGTGGTGCAGCCGCAAGTGTCTCCTGGCGCCAAAGCAGACAGTCCTGAGTCAAATTTACTGAGTCAGCTGATCGCACTCATGGGCACCAAGATCGCAAGCCTTGAATCTGAGCCGACAGCAGATGCCAGTAGCGACGGGGTGCACGTGATACAGCAGATCTTTGATCAAGCTGAAGAGCGAGGCGAGTTAATCACCAAGCTCTCCGAGATGAATCAAGTTGACCAGTCCAGAACTCAGGCGCTAATCGTGAGTGCAGCACCTTTGATCATGGGGCAGTTTAGCGCCCTATCTGGCAACTCATCGATCAGCGGCTTTTTGAGCGACAACCTCTCCACTTTCAAAGATAAGATTCCTTCGTGGGCGATTTCATTTTTCCCGGCAGGTATGTTGGGCGCCTTATCTCAGGGTGCGCAAGCCCTCAATGAGGGTATGGGTGAGTCGTCTGATGGGGTAGATGGGTCAAAAGAACAAAGCTCTTCTAAAATGTCTGAAATCAAAGACAGCGCATCTTCAGCTGGGCAGTCAGCCAAGGCAGCACTGGACAGTGCCGTTGAGACGACTAAGAAAAAAGCGATGGCAGCAGGTGCGGCGGTTGAGCAGGCAGGCAGCGATCTTGAAACCAAAGTCAAAGAATCGGGTAACTCCAAAAAATGGCTGGCTGTTTTAGCACTTGCGGTGTTGGCTGTGGTTGTTCTGCTGTTTTGGCAGTCCTGCCAACCTATCAATGAGCAATCTGCTCCCGTTGCTGCCGACAGCTCAGCTGAGCAAAGTTTAAGCTTGGCTACTTTGCTGCTGGCGGTTGCCGATCAAGACCCTTCCGCCCCAACCGCTGACAACAGTCAAGAACCTGCACTTAGTTCTGAAGGTGGTTTTGAATTAGCAGCGGTATCTGGCACGGTGGGCAGCGAAGCACTCAAGTCCAGCCTGCTCTCGGCGATTGGTAGCTTTGATACCCAAGTTGCGCCAGCTGCGATCACCGTAGATCCTGCTTACGGCGATACCTTAACTGCTGCGAGTCAAATGCCCTCCCTACTCAACCTCATCAAAGATTATCCAGGTGCGATCGTTAAATTTAGTGGCAGCAACGTCGCCATCGGCGGAGTCAACACTGTTCAATCTGAAGTGTTACTGAGCTCAATCAAGTCCTTGGTGCCTGAAGCGCAAGTAACCTATGACGGCAATCTCTCCATGAGCATGTTTGATCTGAGTAGCTTTAAAGGGGCAGCGGATTCAGCTATCCAGTCAACTAAAGAGGGGATGTTAAACGCAGCTGCTGAAGCGGAAGCAGGCATGCTGGAGAATCAAAACAACAGTGACTCACCCTTGTTTGATGTTAAATCAGCTGCTGCCTCAGCAGCTGGCATATTAGGTGGATCAGTGAACACAGCAGCTAACTCAGCCAAATCAGCGGTCAGTGATGGAGCTAAAAACTCCATGACCGCGCTCTCATCTATCGATCCTGCAAGCGCAACTGCCGATGAATTAGCCAAGGCGCTCAACTTACAGGTAGTTAACTTTGCCACCGGCAAAAACCAGCTGCCGGCTGAGAACAAGAAACTGCTAGACAAAGCGGCGCAGATTTTGGAGCAATCATCGCAGATCAATCTTGAGATCACCGGACATACTGACGCCGAGGGCAGTGCTCAGATCAACAAAAACCTATCGCTCCTGCGCGCGCAATCCGTCAAAGATTACTTGGTTTCTAAAGGGATCGCAGCCAGTCGTCTGAAGGTGCAAGGGCTGGGCGCTGAAGAGCCGATCGCCAGTAACGAGACAGCAGAGGGGCGCTTTAAAAACCGTCGAATTGAGTTTTCAGGCTGGTAATCAGCCATAAAAAAAACCGCTCTATTTGAGCGGTTTTTTCAAAAGGAATTGACTAAAGAACCATCGCAGCGATGACCCCAAACAGGGCGCCGGTTAGATGGGCGCTGTGGTTGATCCGTCCCTGACCTTTGGCTTGAGCATATAGGCCATAACCTACAAAGGCCAAGGCAAACAGCAGCGCAGGGATGGGCACGATGGCAAATAAATACAGCATGCTGGTGGGGTTTTTTACCACGTAATAAAACAAAACCGCGCTGACCGCACCTGAGGCGCCGAGGCTGGCGTATTTGACATTTTTCCTCTGAGCATAAACGGTCGGCAAGATCGCAACGACGATAGCAGTCAGATAAAACAGAGCGTACGCGCCGCTGAAGTATTGATCAAAGCTACGCTCAACCACTAAGCCAAAAAAGAAAAGTGTGAACATGTTGAAAAACAGGTGGTTAAAGTCAGCGTGCACAAATCCGTGGGTTAAGAGCCGCTCAAACTGACCAAGCTTAAGTGATTTGGTGGTGAACATGAGTCGGTCGCGCAGGCTAGGGCGAGCTATCGCAGCAAAACTGATCAGTGCGGTGGCTAAGATGAGTGCAAGGTTGGCTGAAAGATTCAAATTTGACTCAGTAAAACTGGGTTGACAAGCTTAGGCGTGTTGGGTGTGATCGTCAAGATCCATACCGAGTCGCCTAAGTGTTCCTCGTTAGTCTGCTTTGAATTGAGCTCTGGTTGACTTGGCTGGATCACTTGAACATGGCAATCAGCACTTTCTTCAAAGAAGCTTACTGCCTCAGCTGGTTTGGTGAAGTGCGTCTCAAAGGCGCTTTTGGTTAGCACCCTTAGGATCATAAATGACCACTGGGTGAGCTGATTTACCCATGGTTTGTTGTGACAGGGGTATATCTCAGTGAGCCAAGTTGCAAAGCGGTGCTGCTGAGCGGTGTTGTTTAGCAACTGGGCCAACTTAGCGGTCTGATCAAGGGTGAAGTAATTGATTAGGCCTTCGGTGACAAACAGCACTGGGCGGCTCCTGTCTAAAGAGTCAATCTTCAGTGCAAACTCAGTGGTGAAGATATCGGCTGCAAAAAACTCTGGTACTAACCCGGGTAAATTGGCGGCACGCCGCTGCTTAAGCGCTGACATGTCAGGTAAATCAACCTCAAGATAACTGATCTGCTCAAACTGGTTGAGCAAGCGCCACCCGCGTGCAGACAGTCCAGCAGCCAGCTCCACCACATAAGTGGTTGGGTGCTTCTCAATCCAACTAACGACTTGTTGGTCCAGTATTGCTTGGCGCATCTTGAGGGTTTCACCAATACTGACGCCAGCCAATCGCTGAGCCAGCCACTCAATCGGTGCCAGTAACCAGTGAAGTCGCCGGCCCAATCGGGTGCTCAGAGCAGGGTGGGAGAGCCCCATCTTTTGCCACATCTCACCGGTGTAGTGCGCGGTAAAAGAGATGCCGGCATGCTCTGAAACTGGGCTTTGCTCATGATTGATTTGTGCTTGCTTCTGATTTTTTTGATCAGGATTGGGAAGGATCTGAGGGCTCACTCGGCAAATCTCGCTATCATACCGCTGCTGTTAAGTGCATCACGAGCTGATTCATAATTCGAATACTGACCTGCGGTGCTGCCTAAAGTTTTGTTCCAAGGCTTAAAGTTAGCGCGCATCTGGCTTAAGCGTGCTTGATCTGGCATGGATTGGTGCTGAATTGCCTCAAGTGCAGTGGCGGCTGACTCGCGGTCGTTGCACACCAGCACCATATCGCAGCCAGCACCGAGTGCAGCCAGCGCACGCTCGCCTGGGCCACCAGCGACACAAGCAGCTTTCATCGATAAATCATCTGAGAACAAAGCACCGCGGAAGCCCATGTCATCTCTGAGCACCCCTTGAACCCATTTGCTTGAAAAACCAGCTGGCTTATCATCCAGTGCCGTAAAGATCACGTGCGCCGGCATGAGGGAGTCGATCAGCTCCAAATTTTGTATGAAGGGCAGCATATCGATGGATCGAATTTGCTCTATCGGGCGCTCATCTATTGCTTGAGCATGGTGAGAGTCAGGGGCGCATCCGCCATGTCCTGGGAAGTGCTTGGCGCAAGTGGACATACCTGCTTGGTGCATACCGCGCATAAAAGCAGCGCTGAGCTGAGTCACTGCAGCAGGATCAAATCCAAAAGCCCGATCTGCGATGACTTCAGAGATGCCCCCCAGATCCAGTACTGGAGCAAAACTAAAATCAATGCCAACGCTCAGCACCTCAGCTGCCATCAGATAACCACAGGCTTGCGTCACTTTAATTGCAAGCGCTTCATCGTTTAAGTACATCTCCCCAAGCTTCGCCATGGCCGGAATCTCGCTAAAACCTTCACGCAAGCGCCGTACTCGCCCGCCCTCTTGATCGACTGCAATCAGCAGATCACTTCGCACGTTTCGTATCGAGTCGGACAGCGTGCGTACTTGAGCAGGGTCCGCTATGTTGCGCGAAAACAGGATCACTCCACCCACTTGCGGTTGATTCAATATCTCAATATCGCTTGAATCGAGTGATGTTCCTTCGATATCCAGCATGAGGCTGCCGATCATGGGGTGTTCCTTTTCTCGTAAAATGTCTACCTGATACCGATTTTCATCGATCAGGGTAAAGTGTTTGTGGATTGGTCTGTGGTACTTAGGTGTAATCTCATCGTGATAGTAAAACAAACACCACTCACTAGAAATGTTTTATAACAAGAAGTTGGGATTAAGGTTGATATATTCATTTTTTATTTAATCTCTCTGAAGGGAATTCGAGTATGAAATCTATCAAACTGATCAGTATCGTTGGTGCAGCCGTTATTACTCTGAGTGCTTGCAACGGCATGACTCGCGGTGAACAGCGTATCGCAACTAACGCAGCAGGCGGCGCAGCAGGCGCAGCATTGGGTGCAGAACTTCTCGGCGGAACTGGCGGGGCAGCTTTGGGCGGCGCTTTAGGGTCAGCAGGCGCTGAGCTTTATCAGCAAAACCAAGGTCGCTAATCCAAGCGAGCTTAAAACAGCCTTAGGGCTGTTTTTTTTGGCTTTGAATCTCGTAGTCTTGAAGGCTTAGCGACGTTTCTGCCCATTTGTCTACTGTCAGATAGCTTCTGGCTGCAAAGCTTTTCAACCGCTGTGAATTTGCTGCTAGAGTAGCTGCTTATTCAGGTTGGCATTTATGAAGGAACTTTTATGCCGAGACTTCTCCCGGTTAGTACAGCACTACTATTAAGCTTTAGCGCGGTCTTTTTTACTCATACTTATGCAGACGCCACCGCTAGCATCAACAGCAATTATCTGAGTGCTGAGCGTGATCAAAAGCAGGTGACTCGTCAGGTGGCAGGTCTACTCGATCGCACCCACTACCTGCAAAAACCTTTTGATGATTCGATCTCCAAAGAGACGCTCAAGCTTTATATAGACAGCTTAGACCCCAATCGCAGTATCTTTTTACAGTCTGACATTGATCAGTTTGAGGCCAATTACACCACCACTTTAGATGATCAATTAAAAGAGGGTGATCTCAGCGGTGCGTTTGCTATTTATGCGCGCTATCAAGAGCGCTCGGAAGCTTACTATGCATATGCCGATCGTTTCTTGGCTGAAGGCTCAATTGACTTAAATTCAAACGAGACCCTGCAAACCGATCGCACTAAAGCGCCCTATGTTAAAAACCAAGCGGCACTGACTGATCTGTGGCGCAAGCAGCTGGTTTCTCAATTGATTAACATCACTTTGGGACAGCAAGAAGAAAAAGCCCGTGAGGAGATCTTCCGTGAAAATCCGGAACTCGCGCAGGGACAGGATCTGATTCGAGACGACAAGCGCACGCCAGAGGAGATCTTGGCCAATCGCCTAGATCGCCAAAAAGGGCGGCTCATGCGTGAGAAAAATGACGACGTACTACAGCGCATCCTAAATGCGGCGCTTGCCAGTTACGATCCGCACAGCAGCTACTTTGCACCAGTTCAGGCAACCGAATACAACCTGCGATCCAATTTATCGCTTGAAGGCATCGGTGTATCTATCCGCGCCGATCGTAAAAATCCGGATTACACCCGGATTGAGAGTGTTGTCGAAGGCGGTCCAGCTCAAAAAACCGGCCGGGTCAAAGCAGGAGAGTTCATTATTGGGGTGACCCAAGCAAATGGCGACTACAACAACGTGGTGGGATGGAGTCTCACCGAGATTGTGGGTCTGATCCGAGGTAAACGCGGCACAGATGTGACCATATCGCTCTTGCAACCAGGTGCCCCTGAAAGCAGTGCACGCACAGTTACCATCACCCGCGATGTGATTGAGCAGGATGAATCGGGCGTACAAAGTCGAGTCGTCGAGATAGACAAGCAGGGCACTAAGCACCGAGTGGGTGTGCTTGAAATCCCCAGTTTTTACCTAAACGCACGCGCTAAGCGAGACGGTGAAGATTACCGCAGCGTCTCTGAAGATACCCTCACAGCGCTCAACACCTTAAAAGAGCAAAATATCGAGGGTTTGGTTGTAGATCTACGAAACAACCCTGGTGGCTCGCTAGATGAAGTTGCGCGCATGCTTAGCTTCTTTATTAAGGAAGGTTCACTTGTGCAGATTCGTGACAGTCGCGGCAACGTACAGGTGTTCAAAGATGTTGATGGCGGCGAGCAGGTTTATGCTGGCCCGCTGACTGTTTTGATTAATCTGGCTTCAGCTTCTGCCAGTGAAATCTTTGCCGCTGCCATACAGGATTATAATCGCGGGATCGTATTGGGTAGCACCACTACTGGTAAAGGTTCCGCACAACTTCAGCTCAACACCATCGCCTATGGTCAAATGACGCTAACACAGCGCAAGTTTTATCGAGTCACTGGCGGCAGCACGCAAAACAAGGGTGTGGTTCCCGACATAGAGTTCGTTAATATCTATGACGATGATTTGGGTGAGCGCGCCTTAATCAATCCGATGGACTGGGATACGATCCGTACCGCACCTTATCGCCCTGAACCAGGCTTTGATGGACAGTTGGCGACACTTAAGGCTGATTCAGATGCAAGGCGCCAGAGCAACCCTGACTTTGTTTATCTTAACGAGCTGAAAAACCAGCAGCTTGAAGAGAAAGAAGACGAAAAAACGGTGAAACTGAGTATCGCTGAGCGCAGACAACGGGTGGATCAGATCGAGGCTCGCACGCTTGAGATTGAAAACAAACGCCGAAGCGCCAAAGGTATCGATCCGTATCGAAGCTGGGAGGAATATCAGGCTGATCGAGAGGTTGAGGCGGAGATTCGCAGTCGACTCAAGAGCAACGAGCGTCCCCCGCTTCCTGAAGATGAGGCGTTTATCGATGAAGCGGCTTTGATCCTGCTGGACTTTATAGGGGCTGATCAAGCCTAGCTATGTCGCTTTTGGCTTACACGATGTTGCGCTTAAGCGACTTATGTGAGGCCGGTTTAAAAAGCATAATAGTCTCATGAGTTGAGAGGGAGCTGACAGGAAGTCAGCCACCAATCCGAGGAACATTTGCCAGGACGGCAAGCTCATCAGGATCAAGCGCAGGAAGCGCACCAATCCGATAAAAAAAACCGCAGTTAATTCTGCGGTTTTTTTTGTCTGTCAATTCGTCATATGCAAAAAATCCACTCCAGATATAAAAGTATGACATTTTGTGACAAGGAGTCGATATCAAGGCCAATCCATAAATAATAATATCCTCACCACGGTCGAAGGCGAGTAAAGCCCTTGATCCATCATTTTAATTAAAGGGGATTTACCATGAAGAAAGTAGACTTAATCAAAGCAGTTGCATTGGCGTCACTGGCTATGGCTGCATCGGCTAACGCTTATTACACCGAGGTTGAAGGCGAGTATGTTTTGCATAATTTGCAAGACGTTCCAGCATCTGAGCAAAACAGCGTTGATAGCTTCGCAGCCGGAGCGACAATTTACAGCAAAGATGTTCAACCTACGTTTAGCCAGTCAGAAGCTGCGTTTACTGACCGCGCTAGCAGCTTGGGTGCTCAATACTCAGAACTAAGTACCTCGAACGCGGAAAACCGTTCGGTGGGTGTCTTTGCTGAAGGCTACTTACCTAACTCACCATTTTACGCGAACTTAGGTTTTCAGCAGTCAAAAGCTGATGTGATCCGCGGTGACCTTACTGGTTTAGGCGGTGACTTAGACATCTATCAGGGTAGCGTGGGTTACTTCCTCATGCCAAACACTCGTATTGAGGCGGGTGTAGTCGCTACAGATATCGACTATGATCTGGCGGGCATAGAAGATAAGGACTACGTTGATGCGCGTGTTGGTTTTAAATCGGAAGTGCAGCTGCTCGGTCCTTGGATTTGGGAAGGTGCGGTCACTTTCGGTGACAGTGACGACGAAGGATACATGCTCTCTGGTGAGTACTTTGTTAATCCTATGACCAGCTTAGGTCTTGAGTACCGTGACAACTACACTGACATCATCGGTTTGCACAACGTTGCCAATAAACTTCAAGATGAAACCTATGAAGTTAGCGCACGTCAATTCTTCACTGACAACTACTCAATTGCTGCCAAATACGCCTACGGTGAAGTAAATGGTCAAGACGCTGACAACCTAGGTCTTGAGCTAGCACTTCGTTACTGAGCAAGGTTTGGCCAATTTGATTGGCTAAATTCAGTATGACTAAAAGCCCGGATGTGATTTCCGGGTTTTTAGGCAGACAGAAAACATTGCTAATTCGCTTTAAATGCACCAATATGGCGCGCACAGCATATCGCTAAAAAGTTTGATACTGCTGAAAACTAAAACTCAAGGATATACCCATGAAAAAGATCACTACCATCGCTTTGCTTGCGCTGAGCGTATCGGTTGCTCACGCTTATCAAGTTGAAGTAAACGGCGGCTATAGCTCTACTGACATCGACGTCCGCGGCGCTGATAACTTGGATCGTTTTAATTTAGGTGGCACTTATTACATCGCTCCGGTTGCCAACACGAACGGACCTTTGGCTGAAGCGGCTTTTCTGCAAAATGCCTCTAACGTCAGCTTGAACTACGAAAATATAGGCTATGACGACGCTGATACTGACGTTGATGTGTTTGGCTTAGCGGGTGAATACTACCTACCTAACGACCCGTTTTATGTTTCAGGTAGCTATAGCCGAGTGAGCTATGACGAGATTCTAGAAGCTTTCGATACTGATGTTTACTCAGCCAGCGTGGGGTATTTGCCAGTTTCAAATGCCTTACTGACGATTGGTTTGGTTAGCTTTAACTCTGATCAAGATAATGTCGACTCTGAAACCAATGTTTCTTTGGGTGCTAAGTATGTTGGTGATACTGGTGCCAACTTTTATAACCTTGAGGGTTCTGTGATCTTTGCTGATGATGACAATATCATCAACACGGCTGCTGACTTCTACCTAAACCCAAATGCCAGCATTGGTGTTACTTATGCGGACGGCAACATTTTGCGTGACAACGAGTTCGGCGTTCGTGGTCAGTACTTCTTTACTCCTCAGTATGCGATCGGCGCAAGCTACGCATCAGGTGAGATTGAAGACACTGGCATTGACACTGATACTTACGGCATCACGGCAACTGCTCGCTTCTAAGTAAGAGCCCATACAAAACCCGCCAATTGGCGGGTTTTTTTACGACTAAAGCTTAGTGGTGATGACCACCGGCGCCGTGGGCATGACCATGAGACAGCTCGTCTTCAGTGGCTGCACGAACTTCAACAATTTCAACATCGAAGTTGAGCGTCTGACCCGCTAGCGGGTGATTGGCATCAACAATTACTTCGTTTTCGTCAGCTTGTTTGACGGTTACGATCTGAGCGCCGTCGTCAGTTTGTGATTCAAACTGCATGCCAGGCTCGATGTTATCGACGCCCTGGAACATCGCACGAGGTACGGTGTGAATCATCGACTCGTCAATCTCGCCATAAGCCTCAGCCGGCTCAACCTTCACCTGCAGTGCTTCACCAGCTGAACGACCTTCTAGCTCTTTCTCAAGACCAGGGATGATTTGTGAGTGACCGTGCAGGTAAGCCAACGGCTCAGACGACTGGTCAAGTGTTTGACCCTCTGAATTGGTCAGGGTGTATTTGAAGCTTACGACGCTGTCTTTGCTAATGGTTGTCATATCAAACTCTATGAATTAAAAAACGCCACTATACCGACTCTGTCAAGACTTGTCTAAATCGCAGAGCCAAGCGTTATAAAGGAACTGCAAAATGTCGACATTTTGCAACTCAGTAACACGCAGTGCCTGCCAATCATGGCAAGATCACCCATCAACCAAACTATCTGGACGGTGAATGGCGACCCAATACCACATCAATGCTGAACGTTTTAGCGAACACTTACTTGAAATTAAACTCAAGTTTCAGGCTCCGCAAAACCAATTTTCTTTATGGTTGCCAGCCTGGGTGCCGGGTAGCTACCTGATCCGTGAATTTTCGCGTTTTGTCGAGCAAGTCAGGCTAATTGGTGTGGACGGTGAACCAGTGGATCAGCTGCTGGTTAAAACCAGCAAAAACAATTGGCAAGTTGAGGCTCCCAAGGATAGTGAACTTACGGTGGTCTACCAAGTGTATACACGTGATTTGTCGGTTCGCGGCTCTTACGTTGATGCTGAGCGACTGTACCTGAACTCGCCGAGCATCTGTTTGTGTGTTCAGGGGCTTGAGGAGCAGAAACATGAAGTGCTGCTGAGTGTTCCTGAAGCGATGAGTGAGTTTGGTTTTGCCTGTGCGCTTGAGCACACCAAGTCAGATGATCAGATCCACTTTAGTGCGCCCAATTACGATACTTTGATTGATTCGCCCTTTGAGCTGGCCGATCAGCAGCGGTTTGCTTTTGAGGTGGCGGGTATCCCTCATAGGTATGTGATCTCTGGGCGCAACCGCGCTAACCTTGAGCGACTCAAGGTGGATTTGCAGCAGCTGTGCGGCACTTTTTTGCACTGGTTGCCGGACACCAACTTTTCGCACTACTTGTTTATGACCATCGCCACCAGCAGTGATTACGGTGGGCTTGAGCACCAACACTCAACCAGCTTGATCACACCGGCTGGCGATCTGCCGGGTGCCTCTGAGCCTAAACTGCCTAGCGAGAATTACCAGCGCTACCTGGGTCTGTGCTCACATGAGTACTTTCATGCCTGGTGGGTCAAGTGGGTGCGACCCACTGCGTTTCGTACGCCAGATTTGAGCACAGAGGCTTACACCCGCATGCTTTGGGTGTTTGAGGGCTTTACATCATACGTCGATGATCTGATGCTCTATCGCAGCGGTCTAATCGATGCGAAAAGCTACCTTAAATTGGTTGAGGCGCAGATCAATCGCTATCTGCAAACGCCGGGCCGGGAGCTGCAAAATGTCACCGAATCCAGCTTTGATGCTTGGATCAAGCTTTACCGATCAGATGAAAACAGCATCAACGCGACCGCCAGTTACTACAACGTCGGAGCGCTGTGCGCGCTTTGCTTGGATCTGATGCTTCGAGAGTCAGGGCACCAGCTGACCGACTTGATCGCTGAGGTGGTAGCCGAATCTAAACAAGGTGCGGACTTAACTGAAGCGCGTCTGGATGAGCTGTTTAGCGAGCGTCTTGGTGCACGTTGGGATCAGTTCAAATCAGCTCATATCGATGGGGCACAGGAGCTGCCACTTGAAGATTTGTTGGCTAAATCGGGTGTTAAGGTTGTTGCTGACACTGAGGATCTGGAGCTGGGAATCAGATACACCGAAGAGTCGACTGGGCTGATGGTTAATCGCGTGATGCGCGGCAGTACTGCTGTGCATGCGGGTATCAGTGCGGGGGATTTACTGGTCGCGATCGATGGTTATAAGGCCAGCAAGACGATTCTCAAAAGCTCTTTGACTCTTGATCGAGTAGACATACACTTTTTCCGCCGCGATGAGCTTAAAACCACCTCGCTCACACCTGACCAGACTCAATTCAAAAAACTTAAGTTGAGTGTGGGTTCGGCTGATGATTTAAGTAAGTGGCTGAGCTGTTCGTGGTCACAGCAGTAGCTAGCCCAAAGCCACAGCAGTAGCTAGCACGCAGCCACAGCGTTAGCTAGCACGCAGCCACAGCAGTAACGAATAAGGCTAGGGGGAATCCTTAGCGCGTGGTCAAGCAGGTACTCAGCTTAGGTGCTGCTATAAGCATGTTATTCAAAGATTGCTGTAAAAAAACTACGTAATCTCGGTCACTTTATCGAGATCTGCTTGGCGTGTTGGTTCGATCCCAGACACCCAGTGACTGCCTGAGGCGGGTGTTGAGCTCAACCGTCATGGATTCGCCCGGCGCCAAATCTTTAAGCATGAGACCGGCAACTTGGGTGCGCACTAAGCGCAGGGTTGGCAATCCGACATGCGCGGTCATGCGCCTAACTTGGCGGTTTTTGCCCTCGGTAATCTGCACCTTAAGCCAACTGGTGGGCACGCTTTTACGAAAGCGCACTGGCGGGTTTCTGAGCCATAGCATCGGCTCCTCAATCAGCTCAACTTTGGCTGGCCGGGTTTTACCGTCTTTGAGCTCAACTCCTGCGCGCAGTTGCTCGATCTGCTGATTGGAGGCCAAACCCTCAACCTGAACCAGATAAGTTTTGGTTTTGTTGAATTTAGGGCTGGTCACCCGATCAATTATCGCGCCAGTGTCGCTTAGGATCACAAGTCCCTCTGAGTCGGTGTCCAGTCTTCCGGCCAGCCTCAAATCAGGGTCTTTGATAAACTCAGCAAGACTTGGGTGGGTTTCGTGTTCACGAAATTGACTAATCACCCCGTAAGGCTTGTTCAGGAGCACGATAACCGCCATCATAAAACCCTAACTCGCTTGTCGATGTCGACATAGTACTTGATCTGGACGGCCTTAGAGGCTTCAGATCAACGGGCATTTTCAAAATATAACGAAGCTGCGGGCTTAAGCTGAGTAAAATAACCGCTAGCAAATCGAGTGCTTTGTATTGGTACGTTTCGTGCTTGTTCATCGCCAATAAAACCACACAGAGGAGAGCTAACCCTATGGGTTACCAAAAGATTCAAGTTCCTGCCGATGGCGCTAAAATCACAGTCAACAAAGATTTATCCCTAAATGTCCCCAATTTCCCCATCATCCCCTTTATTGAGGGTGACGGTATTGGCGTCGATATCACTCCGCCGATGAAAAAAGTGGTTGATGCGGCGATCGCCAAGGCATATCGCGGTAAGCGCGGTATCGTTTGGATGGAAGTTTACTGCGGAGAGAAGGCCAATAAGGTCTACGGCGAGTACATGCCAGAGGAGACATTGGAAGCGTTGCGTGATTATGTTGTCAGCATCAAAGGTCCCTTGACCACACCAGTTGGAGGCGGTTTCCGCTCACTCAACGTGGCACTCAGACAAGAGTTGGATCTGTATGTTTGCGTACGCCCCGTGCGCTGGTTCGACGGCGTACCTAGCCCAGTGTCTAAGCCTGAGCTGACCGACATGATTATCTTCCGGGAAAACTCAGAAGACATCTACGCTGGTATCGAGTGGAAAGCG
Organism: uncultured Moraxellaceae bacterium; assembly: GCA_913057715.1. GTDB lineage: Bacteria > Pseudomonadota > Gammaproteobacteria > Pseudomonadales > Moraxellaceae > CAJXOR01. The sequence continues at coordinate 9,227 of CAJXOR010000021.1, read as the reverse complement.
AACTCTGACGACGCCAAAAAGGTCATCAAGTTTTTAAAAGATGAGATGGGCGTCTCGAAGATCCGCTTCACTGAAGACTGCGGTATCGGTATCAAGCCAGTGTCTAAAGAGGGAACTCAGCGTTTGGTGCGTAAAGCGATCCAGCACGCGATCGACAACGATCTACCCAGTGTGACCTTGGTTCACAAAGGCAACATCATGAAGTTCACTGAGGGTGCCTTTAAAGACTGGGGTTATGAGCTGGCCAATGAGCGCTTTGGCGCTGAGCTGCTTGACGGCGGCCCGTGGATGACCATGAAAAACCCAAAAACTGGCAATGAGATCATCATCAAAGACGTGATTGCCGATGCGTTTTTACAGCAGATCCTACTTCGCCCTTCTGAATACTCAGTGATCGCAACGCTTAACCTAAACGGCGACTACATATCCGACGCCCTTGCAGCTATGGTCGGCGGTATCGGTATTGCACCAGGTGCCAACTTGGGTGGATCAGTTTCGGTCTACGAGGCCACTCACGGCACTGCTCCCAAGTATGCTGGACAAGACAAAGTGAACCCGGGTTCGATCATATTGTCAGCTGAGATGATGCTACGCGACATGGGCTGGGAAGAAGCGGCCGATTTGATCATCAAAGGCATGGGCGGCGCGATCCAAGCCAAAACCGTGACCTATGATTTTGAGCGCCAGATGGACGATGCAACCTTGATGCGCTGTTCTGAGTTTGGTGACGCGATCATCAAGCACATGGACTAGATCAAAAGCCCCAGCATCTGCTGGGGCTTTTGTATGAGCTTCAAAATTTTAGTCCTGCCCATTTGAGCAGAGGTTTGCGTCGTCAAAAGTTAGTAAGCTCACTGGGTTGTTGATCAGTGGGACTTAACCCTTAAAAGTGAGATTGAGTGAGCGAATCAGCGTTAAGCATCAAAAAATTCGAGCAGATCAGCGATCTTCCCGAGTGTTTGTTTCACGAGCGCCAAAGTTTCATGCGCCGTGAGTTTTGGCTGTGCCTGCACCAAACTGGTGTGATTGGCTCTAACGCTTCGTTTAAACCGCACTATTTGGTGCTATACCAATCTGATCAACCTGTTGCCGCGATTCCGGTTTTTGAGCGAAATGACCACTATGGAGAGTATGTGTTCGATCAGCTTTGGGCTGATACCTATATGCGCTATGGAGCCAATTACTATCCAAGGCTCGTGACCTCGATCCCTTATACGCCAGTTAAGGGCGCAAGAATCTGGCAAAACCAATCGCTGGATGAATCTAGCCAACTTACTTTGAAAGCAGCCATCGATGATCTGGCGACTGAGCTTGGTGCCTCAAGTTATCATGGGCTTTTTTGGCGCGGTGCGCCTGAGCACCTTACGCAAACCATGAGTCAGCGCGATGAGTGTCAGTTTTGCTGGTTTAACCACCTGCCTGATGAAGAGCTGGCTTATCGAGACTTTGATCACTTTTTAGAGCAGCTTACTGCGAAGAAGCGCAGAAGTATCCGTGCTGAGCGCCGAAAGGTCGCGGCGCAAGAAGTGAGTATCGTCTGGAAGATGGGGTCGTTAACCGGCACTGGCATGGATGGACAGGCTTATGATCTAAGTCAGTGCGAGGGTTACGCTTTGGGGATCGATGAGAGCGATTGGGTGCATTTTTATGACTGCTATGAGCGCACTTATCATGAGCGAGGACGTGCACCCTATCTGCCGCTGGCTTTTTTTCAGGCGCTCTACGCGCAGATGCCTGAAAGTTTGGCGCTGTGTGTCGCTAATCAGGACAGCCGGCCGGTGGCAGCCGCGCTTTACTTTATCGATGAGACGGGTCTGTACGGTCGTCACTGGGGCGCGGTGGAGTCGATTGATTGTCTGCACTTTGAGCTGTGTTACTACCAAGGAGTCGAGCTTGCGATCAACGCCGGTTTGCCTTTGTTTGATCCAGGTACGCAGGGCGAGCACAAGCTGATCCGGGGATTTACACCGACCTTGAGTCACTCTTATCATGCGATCTATGATGCGCGGTTTGCTACTGCGATCAGTGAGTACTGCGAGCGTGAGCGTGCTCAAACCGCAGGTTATCTGGAAGCAGCGCGCGCCGCGCTTCCCTTCAAACAAAACAATCCATCATGATGGGTTTTGATTTGAGAGATGAGCTGGAGAGGGCTTCGATCTTGGGTACAAGTCGGTGAAGCATATCAGTAGGCGAACTTCAGCGGCACTCAGTGGGCGGAGTCAAAGTAACCTCGGGCAGCTCAAATCTAACCAATTGACACCTCCTGAGTCACTGCTACCGTGGCTGAACACAACTGGCTCACTGACCGCGCAGTTAGAAGATGTGCTGGGTCAAAAACTGCAGATCAGGCCAGTTCATGAGGGTTTTAAGCTCATGAGTCCACAGATGACACAGCAAATAGACTCAACCGGACGCACCCGGCAGATGGCGATATGTAGGGAGGTTGAGCTGCTGGGTGATCAGGGAGTGGCTTGGGTGAGTGCTCAGAGTTGGTTTGTCTTGAGCTCACTCAAAGGCGCTCGCCGTCGCCTCAAAAACCTCGGCCGCACTCCGCTAGGTTATGTGCTCTTTGATCGCACTGAGCTTGAGTGTCATCGCTGTGTTTGTCTAACGGATCAGGGTTGGTCGCGCCGAAACACCTATCGGTGGCGCGGAGCTGAGCTGCTGGTGATCGAGACGTTTAGGCCTGAGTTTGCCAAGCTGGTTCAACAACACGGCTGGACTCCATGAATTGCTTTGAGCTTAAAAATCACCTGACTGATACTGCACAAAGACGTGATCCGTAACCATATGATCGATAACAACATGACTCGTAGCGACAAGCACCCCAAAAACAAGCTCCGCGCCTATGTAGAGCTGATGCGCTTTGATAAGCCGGTAGGGATTGAGCTGCTGCTTTGGCCAACCCTGTGGGCGGTTTTTCTTGCCGCTCAGGCCGCTGGCGGATTGCCCAGCATCAAACTGGTGGTGATCTTTACCCTAGGCGCTGTGCTCATGCGTGCGGCGGGCTGCGTGATCAACGATTTTGCTGATCGCAAGATTGACGGGCAGATTGCTCGCACCAAAAACCGGCCACTGGCCGATGGTCGAATCAGCTCAAAACAAGCACTGGTTCTGTTTGCGGTGTTGATACTGCTAAGCGCCAGCCTTCTGCTGTGGCTGCCACTCAAGGTGAGTTTTTGGGCAGTCGGGGCGCTGATCTTGGCCAGTAGCTACCCCTTCATGAAGCGGATCACCTATGGCCCGCAGTTGGTTTTGGGCGCCGCCTTTAGCTGGGCGATCCCCATGGCTTACGTCGCGGTGCTGGGCTACACCACACCGGCGACTTGGCTTTTGTATGCCGCCAATCTGTGCTGGACGGTCGCTTATGACACCCAATACGCCATGACCGACCGCGTGGACGATCTTAAGGCTGGCGTCAAATCGACCGCAATCTGGTTTGGCCGCTTTGACGTGCTGATCATCACCTTGTTGCATGGTGCCTTTTTGCTGCTGCTGCTGGCCGCGCTCTGGCTGAGTTTTGGCGCTTTGAGCTTGCTTGCGCTGCCGTTACCGATCCTGCTGATCGCTCGTCAATATAAGCTCTTTCGTAGCCGTGAACCTGCTGCTTGCTTCACCTCTTTTCTGCAAAATGCCCACGTTGGCCGCGTGGTGATGCTGGCAGTGTTCCTGCTTTGCTGGTGGGTGTAGTTGGCGGCAGCTTAGATATCAACCTTTAGGCGGAGCTCGTAAATACTGGCATTTGACCATATAAAATCTAAGTAATCTCACCAAAAACCACAGTTTGACTGGTCAATACGCGGCAAGATGTTATCCAAATTCAATCGATAAAAACTCATGAGAAAACCGCTAAAAGACGCCCCTTTGATCACCCCTGAACAAGAAGCACTGCTCGCCAAATCCGGTATGGACAGGCAAACCGTGCTTGCTAACGAGCGCAAATTGGCCAAGTTTGCCGTGACCATGGACAGCTTGATCCGCATCCCCTTTACCAAGCAAGGCGTGGGCGCGGATGTGGCGCTGTCGGCCGTCCCCTTTGCCGGCGACATCGCAAGCGCCGTGATCACCTGCTATGCCTTTGTGTTGGCAAAGCGCATGGGTGTGCCCATGAGTAAGCTCACGCCCGCCATGCGTATGGCGGTGGTGGACATGGTGGTTGGCTTTGTGCCGATTGTCGGGGATCTAACCGATGTGTTTATCCGTCCTTCTCAGCGCACCTTGGGGATCGTACGTGAGCACGCCAGAACTGCCTATGGACTTGATTCATCGATACACGTGCAGCGACCGTTTATGCACAGCGCGCTTGAGAAAAAACAGCAAAACTCCAGTTTCTGGCGCAACCCGATTGTGGCTTGGGTTTACCTACATGTGCCCGATATTTTAGGCGGGCTAGTGATCATCGCAGGCTTGGTGTTGGTACTGGTCTTAGTGCGGTTTGTCTTTGGGCTGTTTTAAGCTGTCGCCACTGAGCTTATTTTACCAACCTAAGCGCTAGTTAACAAAGCGGCGCTGTTATAGAAAACAGTGCTGATTTAGTTTAGTGCCGCTTCAAATCGGATCGGTCAATCATGCGGGTTTGCCCGCAGAATCGACACTCAACCGGAAGAGTGCCCTCGACCACGTCATCGCCATTGAACAGCTCATCCAGCTGAGTTTCGCTCAGTTGCAGCAGCGCTGACTCCATGCGAGACCTTGAGCAGGTGCAACCAAACTCAAGCGCTTGCGGCTCAGCTAAGCGTACGGTTTCCTCGTGATACAGGCGGGTCAGCACCTCGATAGGTTCAAGCTCCAACAGCTCTTCATCTTTTAGGGTTTTGGCGAGCACCTGCGCGCGGTTCCAAAGATCGGAATCGACCTCGGTATCAGATTGAGCAGAACCCGGTAGTTTTTGCAGTAGCAGCGCAGCAGCGCTCCCCGAGCCGATGGCAACGTGCAGTGCACTGTCGATCTGTAGCGACTGTTTGAGGTAGTGAGACAGGGTCGTACTCAGATCGTTTGAGGTACGCTCAACGATGCTTTGGTAGCGCTCGCCGGTTTCAGGCTCCATGTTCAAGAAGATCACGCTGGGTGAGGCCGAACCATTTTTAGAAGTGGAATCGAGTTGCGCCATGGCATCACTGCTGCTGTTAACCTGGCTCCAGTCGTGATCCGTGTCCCACTGTGCCAGCGCTCGCATGACGCCGGTATCCGAGCACTCCGCCATCGCCCAGTTCAGCGCCCCAGATCCCTGCAGCTGGATCGATAGGCGACCCTCAAACTTGATCCCGCTGACCAAAAGTGCGGCAGCAGCCAAAAGTTCACTAAGCAGCTCCCTGATCGCGTGCGGATAATCCTTTTGACCCAAGACCTCTTTGAGGAGACCGCTTTGGCTAAGCTGAACCAAGTCCCCTCGGACGGGGGCGGTATCAAAGTAAAAGCGCTGGATCGTGTCGGCCAATTGAGGTTGGGTGTTGGGATCAAGGTGTAAAGACAAGGGCAGCTCCAAGATTACGTTCAAAGGTTACGTTCAGTAGCGATCATCGATACTGTCTTTGTTGGGGCTGTCCTCATCCAAATCAACCTTTTTGAGTGCCTCGATGATCTGGGAGAGCGGTTCGGTGTGACGACCGGCGTTTTGATCCGAGTCAAACAGTGACTCAAGCTCAAAACTGGATTCGCGCGCCGACTCAATCAGGCTGGCTTCATCGTCATAGACGGCTTGCTGACGCACCAGCAGACGCTGGTCATACTCTTTAAATAGCGCGACACTGGCCATGGCCTTGTCGTCCTCTATTCCTAGCTGGATCAGCGATTCACGCGCCAAATCCAAAGCCGATAGGTAGGTTTCACGCCATATGTGTTTTACCCCAGCCTCACGAAGCAAGTAAAAATGGTGCCGATCGCGAGCTCGTGCAAGGACGGTGAGCTTGGGGTAGGCTTTGTGCAGAAACTGAGCGGTTTTAACTGAGCGCTCGATATTGTCGATCGCAAGTACAAACAGCTTGGTCTCAGCAATCCCGGCAGCCTTGAGTAGCTCATGGTTGTTAGGGTCACCGTAAAAGATATCGTTGCCAAACTTGCGCACAAAGTCGACGCGGCGCGCGCTTTTCTCGATCGCGGTGAACTCGATGCCGCGCATCTTAAGCACTCGCCCGACGATCTGTCCAAATCGTCCGAAGCCAGCGATGATCACAGGGGCATGCTCTGTGGGCATTTCGTCAAAGTCACGAGAGTTAGAAGTCGGGGTGAGTTTGGCGTCGATAAAGCGGTTAATTGCCCAAAACGCCACGGGGGTCAGCGCCATCGACACTGTCACCACCATGAGTAAGATGTTCAAAAACTCGCGCTCAACCAGAGCTTGTTGGGCGGCGACACCCAAGATCACAAAGGCAAATTCACCGCCCTGACACAGTAGAACTCCTAAGCGCAAACTGGGACCGATGCGGTTGCCGGAGAGCTTGGCGATGATCACCAAGGTCACAAACTTAAAGCCCATGAGTGCCAGCGCCGCGCCAAAGATCAGCAGTGGCTGCTCGATGATGAGGGCGGCGTCGGCGTTCATACCAACCGACATGAAAAACAGCCCCAGTAGCAGCCCCTTAAAGGGTTCAATACTGGCCTCAAGCTCATGGCGATAAGGCGAATCAGCGAGCAGTACGCCGGTTAAAAAGGCGCCAAGCGCCATCGAGATACCGAGCTCGTTCATGGCCATCGAGGCGCCGATGACGATGAAGAGCGCCGCTGCGGTCAGCAGCTCAGACGCGCCTGACTCCGATATAAACCGAAAAAACGGCCGAACCACGATCCGGCTGCCGATAATCAAGGTGGCAAACACCCCAAGCAGAGTTAAAAAGTAGGTCAGATCGTAGTCTTGCGCCCGAACACCGGACAAAAACGGGATCGCGATCAACAGCGGTATCACCGCCATATCTTGAAACAGCAGGATCGAAAATGACTCACGCCCATGAGTCGTCCCTAGTTGCTGCTTCTCGCCCAAGATTTGCAGCACAAACGCGGTTGAGGAGAGTGACAGGGCAAAACCGACGATCACACTGGTATCAAAAGCCAGGCCAACAAACTGCCATAGAAACAACGTGATCGCTGCGGCAGCAGTAGTGACCTGCAATCCGCCCAGCACAAAGATCGAGCGCCTGAGCGCCCAGAGCCGTGAGGGTTGCAGCTCAAGCCCGATCAAAAACAGCAGCATCACCACACCCAACTCAGCAAAGTGCAGCAAAGACTCGGTGTCGCCAACTAAGTTTAGGACAGAGGGTCCTATCAGCACACCTGCCAGCAAGTAGCCAAGCACCGTGGCCAACCCAAAGCGCTTGCCCAGTGGAACCAGCACGACAGCCACACCCAAAATTAACGTGGCTTCCATCAACAAACTGGTGGTTTGGGTTGCATCTACAGCCACAGGCAGTGATTCCTCAATTGGTTTAGCGGGGTAATTATCTTTTGTAAATCATAGCTGATTACGCCCATCTGGCGGAACCTGTATGTAGTGCTTTGATAAATTAGTTGGGAAAAAATTGAGTTTTCGGCGCAAACCGATCTCTATGCGCCAAAACCAATTAAAGGCGAGCTAAATGTCTTTGCTGTCAAACACATCTAAGCAAATTTGGTTCAAATCAAAGGATGAGATCACAGAGTGACTGGATCGCATGAGTAGGTGTTGTAGGATAAATTGTTTCAAAAGGCTTGGTTGTAAAAGCTCGGCGGATCAGTTTTAGCGGGTGGTTGAACCAATCAATCAGTCAATCAATGATGTTTTGCCTGGGACTGGTGAAAAAGTCGGGTGCCACTGGCTTCACTCAAATCCGCTTGGGTCAACGTCGATGATGACATGCACGCGTTTGTTGAGTGAGCCAAGCTTGGGTTTGATGAGTTTTAAGTGCTCATGAAGCGCAGGCCGGGAGTGGCTGAGCACCCAGAGAAAACCACTATAGCGGCCATTTTTACGGGGCACGGGGGAGGGTGTTGGTCCCCAAAAACTAAAAGTCGCATCGGTGTTGTGCGTGCTTTGAATTAACAGGTTTTGCACTTGTGTTAGTGTACTCAACACATCTTGAAGCGCTGAACCTTTGGCAACCACCAGCGCACTGTAGGCATAGGGCGGCAGGCTAAGCTCAGCACGCTCTGCTTTAAGCTGCTGGATCAAGGGCTCATAGCCCTGCTGAGTTAACGTGGTAAGCAGGGGGTGGTCGGGCTTTAAGGTCTGGATAGTGACCTGTCCCGCCAGCTGGGTTCTGCCGGCTCGGCCAGCTACTTGAGTGATCAGCTGAGCGCTGCGCTCAGCGGCTCGAAAGTCCGAACTGAATAAGCTTTGATCGGAGCCCAGAACCACCACCAAAGCTAAGTGATCAAAGTGGTGGCCCTTTGCCAGCATCTGGGTGCCAATCATAACCAGTGGCTCACCGCTATGAATTTGATCCAGAAGCTCACCAAAACTGTGTTTTTTACGCGTGCTGTCTGAGTCGATCCGAAGTACGGTAAAACCTGGAAGCTCACGCCTCAAGTGCTCTTCAAGCTGCTGAGTGCCGACTCCTTGGCTACTTAAGTTGGTGGAGCGGCACTCAGGGCACTTAAGTGGGGGACGCTCGTGCCAGCCGCAGTGGTGGCAGTGCAGGGTACTCGCTGGCTCGCGGTGCAGGGTGAGTGCAACTTCACAGCGGTGACAGTGAGCTTGCCAGCCGCAGCTCAGACACAGCAGCACTTGAGCAAATCCACGTCGGTTGAGAAAAACCAGTGCCTGGTGGCCATCTTTGAGGGTTTGCTGAATTTGCTTAGTGGCTGTTTGGCTGATACCGCCAGGACAAAACTGGCCACGAACATCAAGTAGGGAGATCTTGGGCGGCTTTGATAATCCAGCGCGATCGGGCAGATCTAAGCGCGTGATCTTGTCATAATCAATCAGTTTTAAGGTATCGACGCTCGGGGTAGCTGTACCCAAAACCACCGGACAATCAAACTGGGTCGCGCGCATCATGGCAACACTTTGTGCCTCATAGCGCACGCCGCTTTGCTGCTTATAGGAGCCATCGTGAGATTCATCGATGATGATCAAGCCCAGTTGATTCAGCGGCGCAAACACAGCAGACCGAGTTCCCAGAACCAGCTGAGCCATGCCATCTAAGCACCGAGCAAAGCTTTGAGCTCGCTGCTTGGGCGTCATGCGTGAGTGAACCATCTGGATGTTAGCTTCAGGCAAGGCCAACTTAAAGCTGTCTCTTATACACATCTCCGAG
>CAJXOR010000020.1 GCA_913057715.1 uncultured Moraxellaceae bacterium | reverse complement strand
AAAAAAGTAGCTTTCACCATCGTCAGTTTCGATGAACCCAAAACCTTTGGCGTCGTTCCAACGGGCAATCTTTCCGTTTTGCTTCATAACACTCCTGGGGCAGGCGATTGCCCAAAATTAGTTGGTCATTATACGCAGGCGCAGCCGATTGCTCCAACTGCTGGTTCGCTCAAACTCAGCGCGAGCCAAAGCTTAAGTAAAATGCCCACCATCGCGGGCAATCAAGGGGGTCAAATCCAGCGCCAACGGCTTTTTTTAATAAAAAATCAAACTTTTTTAGGATGGCTTCGCTTATGTTTTACCCATAAATGATTACCACTGGCAATCTTCGTTTCAAAAAGATCAATTGCCAAAAACAGTTCACTGAGCTTTTTATAGCCGTAGTTTCGAGAGTCAAAGGAGTCGTGGTTTGATATATGACTGCCAATCCTGCCAAGATGAGCCCAGCCATCTTCTTCCTCATGAGCACTTACCGCCTCTCTAAGTAGATTGATCAGTTTGGTGTCGCACTTAAGCTTATCTTGAGTTTTAAATAAACACTTTTCATCATTGCTGGGCTGATTGGTGATCTCTTTTTCTAACAACAAGAAGCGCGAGCAGCTCCGAACAAAAGGCTGAGGAGTTTTTTTCTCTCCATAACCGATCACCTGAACTCCATCACTGAGCACTCTGGTCGCTAAGGGCGTAAAGTCGCAATCCGAGGACATCAAGCCAATGGTGTGGACATTTTTCAAGTACAAGACGTCCATGACATCAATAGCAAGCGCCATATCTGAGGCGTTTTTACCTTTTATTAAGTCAAACTGTTGAATCGGCTGGATAGCATTTTCATGCAAAACAGCCTCCCAGCTCTGCAAATGAGGGGATTTCCAGTTTCCATAAGCTCGCCTGATAGACACAACACCGTATCGGGCCATGTCGCTCAAAACGAGCGAGATACTAGAGGCAGGAGCGTTATCAGCATCGATAAATAACGCAATTTGTTGGTTTGGGTCTTGAATGCGCTTCGTCATTTGCTTGGGACTAACTAAAAATTAACTCCAAGCTCGCATAATTTAAGACGATTTCAAAGACTTTAACTAAATAATAATGATCAGCCTTCAGCTTTTAAAAGCTCTTTAAGCTCAGGCACGCACGAGCCGCAGTTGGTGCCTGCTTTCAGATAAGCTCCGATCTGCTCAGCGGTGGTGAGCTTTTGCTCTTTGATCGCCGCACAGATGGTTTTCTCCCCCACCGTAAAACAGCTGCACACGATCCGCCCCACATCAAAGTCACCTTCTAGCGGCGCACCCGCCAAGAGCGCCGTGTGATCTGACGATTCTAGCCCCGCACCAAACTTGCTCAACAACCAGCGTGTGTCGGGTAGCGACTGCTCGCGCTGTTGAATATAAAGCACGCAAACGAGCCTAGCCGCGCTGGAAGAGCCTTTTATAGCAGATGCCTCGCTTACAGAAACATCTTGATCATAAAACACCCAGCGCTGCTGGCCCTGCGCCGGATCGCTCAGGCTCGCGGCGCGCGATAGCTCAATCCCCGGCAAAGTGGTGAGTTGATCCAGCAAGTGATCCACTTGAGGCTTGCCGAAGCGCGCAAACTGCTCAAAGGTGACCTCTATCGCCTCGCCAAGCAGCCGATAACTATAGTAGTCAAAGTCAGTCAGCAGCGTCTTAAGCTGATTCAGCGCGCTGATCGGCAGCAGCAGCAAGCCGTGATCGGTGGTCGTGGCTGGCCGCACGCTCACCGGCGTGGCCTTGAACTCAGGCTGTTTTGAGATCGGATCGATGTTGGATTGGATCAGTTTGCCCACGCAGGCATTTGCCGATTGCTCGCTCCAGTGCATCGGTGCAAACACCTCACCTGCTCGCACTTGATCCGTGATCGACACGCGCAGCAGCACCTCGCCGTGCACCGAATTCACATGAGCCAAACCCGCCTCAGTTAAGCCCAAAGCCTCAGCGTCGCTTGGGTGAACTTGCACAAAAGCCTCGGTGATGTGCTGGTTTAACCGAGCCGATAGGCCAGTGCGAGTCATGGTGTGCCACTGATCACGGATCCGCCCTGTGCTCAGCATCAGCGGATAATCAGCGCTTAGGCTTGAGATCGCAAGCCTCGGAGTGATTGGGATCAGCTTGAGCTTACCGCTTGCGCTGTGCGCCTTGCCGTCGCTATAAAAGCGCGAGGCGATACCACTCACCTCACTCATCGACACCGGCCACTGGATGGGGGCGAGCGCGTCATATTGATCGATGCTCAACTGTGCCAGCGCCCCGAGCTGAAAGCTTCGAGGAAGCTGGCTAGCGTTGTCATTTGGCTGGTTGCTCAGCTTTGCGTGCTCTTCGAAAATTTGTGACTCGTGGGTGTACTCAAACCCATAAAACCCCAGCTTTTGGGCGACTTTTGAGAGTATCCACCAATCGGGCTTTGCCAGCTTGTGAGGTGGCAGCAGGCGGCGCTGGCGGGAGATGCGGCGCTCAGAGTTCGTGGCCGTGCCGGACTTCTCACTCCAGCCCTGCGCGGGCAACAGGATATCAGCAAAGTGTTGCGTCGCCGTACCGCCGACGCAGTCAGATACGATCACGGTGTTGCAAAGCTCAAGTGCTTCGCGCAGCTCGCTGGTCTGGGTGAGGCTGACCACCGGGTTGGTCGCCATGATCCAGATCACGCGCACCTCCCCGCGCTTGATCGCGCCGGCCACCTCGGTAGCACTGAGTCCCACTTTTGGACTGATCGGTTTGGGTGATCTCCAAAACTTGGCAACCTGCGCGCGCGAATCGGCGTCGCTCAGATCAAAGTGCGCGGCGAGCAGGTTAGATAGCGCGCCGACTTCACGCCCGCCCATGGCGTTGGGTTGGCCGGTCAAACTAAAAGGCCCTGCGCCCGCCGACCCGATCCGCCCGGTGATGAGGTGCGCGTTGATGATCGCGTTGGCTTTGTCGGTGCCCGAGCTTGACTGGTTCACCCCCATGCAAAACGCGCTCAGGGTTTTGGGCGTGCTGCTAAACAGTCTATAAAATGCCAACACATCAGCCGCCTCTAGCCCGCAAACCTCAGCGACCCGATCAACCGTGTACTCACTAGCCGCTTCAAGCGCGGCATCTAACCCCTCAAGCTGATCTGTCCAGCCTGGCATTTGATAGGGATTCTCTTGAAAAACCTCATGTCCTAGATAATTCAGCAGCCCGTTAAACAAGTGCGTGTCGGTGCCGATCTTTAGCCCCAAGTGCAGATCAGCAAAACTGCACGAATCGGTGCGTCTGGGATCGATCACCACCAATTTTTTGGGCTTTCCCATCGCTGCAGCGGCTTCAAAAGCCGCTTTAACCCGCTGAAAGAGCACCGGGTGACACCACGCCATGTTGGAGCCAACCAGCACCAGCAGCTCGCACGCCTCCAGATCCTCATAATTCACCGGCACGGTGTCTGATCCAAAGGCGCGCTTATGCGCCGCGACCGCCGAGGACATGCACAAGCGTGAGTTTGAGTCGATGTTGTTGGTGCCGATAAAGCCCTTGATAAGCTTGTTGGCGACGTAGTAGTCCTCGGTGAGCAGCTGACCTGAGACATAAAACATCACTGAATCAGGGCCGTGCTGCTGGATGCTGTCGCCTATTTTGTGCGCAACTGCTCCTAAAGCTGTTTCCCAATCAACCACCGCACCGTCAACCATAGGCTCGCTTAAGCGCGTCTGGGTGCTGAGCGTCTCCCCCAGCGCTGAGCCTTTGGAGCAGAGCCGACCAAAGTTGGCCGGGTGCTCAGGATCACCCTTAACCGTCACCTCGCCGCTTTTTTGATCCACAGTTGCCAGCACCCCGCAGCCCACCCCGCAGTAGGGGCAAGTGGTTTTGATGGTCTGGATCTGGGTATCGGCGTCAAGCTGCGCGAGCAGGATATTCATCTAAGCGGCCTGTATGTAGTGTTGGCCAAAGATCATGCGATCACGCAGTTGGCTGATATCGGTTTGGTTTTCGATCAGATCAAACAGCCAGCTACCATCCGCCACATCGCCGTAGAGGATCGCCCCCACCAGCCGATCACCCTCAAAAGACAAGCGCTTATAGGTGCCGGTGACCGGATTTTGCGTGGTCGCATAAGTGTAGTGATCGAGATCGCGTATGTCGCCGCCACTAAACAGATCAACGCCGGTGACTTTAAGTTTGGTTGCGAGCGGCTTAATCGCAAAATGCCCACCATCGCCGCCTAAGTGAGCAGCCAGCACCCTCGCCTGATCATAGACCGGAGCCACCAAACCAAAGGTTTGTCCCTCAAACTGTACGCACTCACCCAGCGCATAAACCCCGGGTAAGTTGGTTTTGAGCTGCGCATCGACGACGATGCCGCGCTCAACCTGCAGATCACTCTGATCAGCTAAACTTTGAGCCAGCGCCAAATTGGGCCTGACCCCAACCGCCATGATCACCAAATCAGCCTCTATATCGCCCTGATCTTCAAAAGCCACGCCTGATACTTGGTTGTCTTTGAGCAAGATCTCTTTGGTTTTTGCACCGAGTATAAATTCGATACCATTTGACTCGAAGTGATCTTGAAGTAGGCTGGCGGCTGCAGCGTTTAGCTGGGTGTTCATCAGGTGCTCGGCGTTGTGTATCACCGTCACCTTGGCGCCTTGGCGGTTTAAAGCCGCTGCCGCCTCAAGTCCCAGCAGGCCACCGCCGATCACCACGGCTCGCCCTTTTTGATCTGGCCCGCTTTGGCTAACAGCTTTTAAGCGCGACAGCATCGCGCAGACGTCATCAAAGGTACGAAACACATAGACACCTTCGCCTTCAATCCCCTTAAAAGGGATCTTAAAGGCACTAGAACCTGTCGCAAGCACTAAAGTATCATAGGTATACTGATCGCCGCACTCGTTTGAAACCACCTTGCTGTTAGGATTGATCTGGGTAATTTCACAACCGGCGACGAGCTTCACTCCGCTGTCCTTGAACCATTCAGGAGCAGTGAGTGCGATCTCATCGATGTGTTTTTCACCCGAAAGCACTGGGGAGAGCATGATCCGGTTGTAGCCTGCGCGCGCCTCAGCGCTGATCAAGGTGATCTGCGCGTCAGTTTCTAGCGCGCACAGTTCTTGAGCCAGCTTGACGCCCGCCATACCCGCTCCAACGATCACGATACGCTTGCTCATGTTTATCCTTTTGTGAAGTAGTGACTCGGCGCCAATCAGCTCCCTGACGCACTGCGGCTGTTTTGGCCGCGCCTTAGGCGTTTGAGCTAACCCTACGTAGTCCCTTAAATAATTAAGGAAGCCAAAGTAAACTCACCCTTACCAAGCAAGTCCTGTACCAGCCACGCCAGATTTACGATTGAGGCCAGCCAGCGAGGGCATTTTGCTTAGGCTTTGCCGACTAACTCAGCCACAGCGCCAGGGTGAGCAGCTGCGTGAACACCAACAGCGCGCTTAAGCACTTCCACACCACCGCCGACTCACGCTCCAGCAGCGGTTTAAACTTAGGTTTTTCATGGTTGGCCGGGCCCAGATCCAGCAAAAACTCTGACATGGACGCATAGCGCATCGATAGCTCGCTTGCGAGCGCCCGCTCAAACACCGCGTCAACCCAGGTGGGCAAGTTGGGATTGGCACGTGTCGCCGGGCGGATCCAGTAGTCACGGGGGCTGCTCATCAGCTCTTTATGGTCAAATGGCAACTTAGCCGTCATCAACTCGTATGCGATCACCCCGAGTGAAAACAGATCGGACTGGATGTCGATCTTGCCTTGGTAGTAGTACTCAGGGGCAGTGTATTCAAGCGCGCCTTTGGGGGCGTGCAATGCCTGACGCAGCACCAGTGAATCCGCCGATCCAAAGTCGATCACCTTGATCGCACCAACTGGAGTCAAGATCAGGTTTTCCGGTTTCAAGTCTTGGTGCAGTATGTGGTGGCGATGCAGCATCCGCACCGAAGCCACGATCTTGCGCATGAGTCGCTCGCAGACCTCGGGCGACACTGGTGCATGCTGCTCGATATAGTCGCGTATGGTTTGCCCCTCTAAAAACTCAGAGACGTGATAGAGAAACTCAGTCCCCGCAGGTCTTGGGTAGAACCGAAACGCGCCGCTGACCTCGCTTAAGCGCAGCCCGATCCGCTCCTCGCGCAAAAAAGCGTTGATGTCTTCGGCGTCGTCGCTAAACCTCTCGGACAAGATCTTGATCACCCGCCGCTTACCGGTGTGGGTGTCGGTGGCGCTAAACACTTGAGAACGCGGTGAGCAGCTCATCTCATGGTCCATGCGGTAGTGATCCAGCGTATCCCCTTCATGCAAGGTGTCCGGTACGCGCATCCCGCGGTTTTGTATGGCACTGCCCAAGGTGTCCTCACCCACCCAAACCAGCGTGCAGCTCAGATTATCGCGGCTGCCCGCTTTGAGCGCCGCATCACAGATCCGCTGCGCGGCTCGCTCAAGTTGGCTCTGGGTGATCGTCTGTGCACTCAAATGCGCCAAAAACGCCGCGATGTCCTCATCTGCCAGATAGTCATGCACCCCATCGGTGCAAAGCAAGTAAATCTCCCCCGGCGTGAGCAGTTGATCCTCAAAACTGGCGCGAACTTGGTTTTGCTGACCCAGCAAACTGGTTAATCGCCCCTCAGTGTCCCTTTGATCCACAGAGAGCTGGTGCAAGCGGTTCTGGTGAAACCGGTACACCCGAGAGTCGCCCACGGTGATCACTCGCACCCGCCTGCGGGTTACCACTAGGGTAGCTAGGGTTGAGAGCATGGCGCTCGCCGAACCATACAGCTCAGTGGCGGGTAGCTCTCCAAAGTAAAGCGCCTCGTTTGCAGCATGTACCCCGGTTTCACTGGCCTCGATGATCCGCAGCGCATCAAATTGGTGCGCGTCCATAATTTTGAAAAATTCAGCGTGCATCTGCGTGACGGCAATCTGTGAGGCTTCAGATGGGTGCTGGCACGCGCTCACGCCGTCAGCGATGCTGATCAGAGCCACGTCAGCGGTGACTCTTGAGGCGCAAGCGTCTTGGTTAACCGTTTTTCGCCCAGCCATGCTCACCGAACCCACTTGCAGGGCTTGCTCAAGACTCATGATCGCTCTCCAGTGGCTTTAGTGTGTGGGTGGGTGAGTTGGTAGATAGATTGGTGAGTTGTATCTTAATGGTATCAAATAGATACCTTAAGTAGGCTACCCGTGTTATATGACTGCAACACAATCTGCCCCCGCTCAAGCGCGTTGCTGGCTAGCGAGGGCATTTTACTTATGTCGCAAGACTCAGTCAGTGTGCAGGGACCAAGATCAAGTCACCGCGATCTTAACTGCCTCACCGTCCTCTCCAACCTCGTACATGTGGCCTTCAGGCTCTTGCATAAACAACAGCGCCACAAAGCCCAGTACCGCGGTGGCTGCGATCAGCAAGAAAAAGCTTGAGGCAGACACCAAAGAGAATACGGTTAAGTAAACCACCGCGCCAACGTTACCGTAAGCGCCGGTCATACCCGCGATTTGGCCAGTTAAGCGGCGTTTGATCAGGGGCACCACGGCAAACACCGCACCTTCACCCGACTGCACAAAAAAGGAGCACGCCATAGCAGCGACGACCGCAAGCCACAGTGGCCAGCTCGAATCGATCAGCGACATGGTGAAGTAACCCAGCGCCAGACCTGCGGTCAGGATGAGCAGCACCGACTTACGGCCAAAGCGGTCGGAAAGCCAGCCGCCACCCGGGCGCGACACTAGGTTCATAAAGGCATAACTAGAGGCGATGAGGCCGGCTGCCACCACCGAGAGCCCAAAGGTTTCAGCGAAAAACAGCGGCAGCATCGACACCACGGCAAGCTCTGAGCCAAAGGTAGCAAAGTACAGTACGTTGAGCACCGCCACCTGTTTAAACGCATAGCGCTGATTTTCCGGCACCTCGCGCTCAAACACGCTCTTGTTGACCTTCCAAACCTGCCCGATTTCATAGAGAAACAGTAGGAACAGCGCGGCATAAGCCACATACACCCACCCCTGTGTGAGCAGGCTCACCCCAGCAGGCGATAGCTTCCAGGCCAGTAGCGCGAGCGCCAAGTACATCGGCACTTTCATGATGATCAAGAAAAAGAAGTCGCCTTTAGAGGTCACTTCCATAGCGCCGCTGGTTTTGGGGCGGTAGTAAGTGCCGCCTTTTGGCGTATCGGTCACTGAGCGGTAGTAGATAAACCCGTACACAAAGCTAATCATGCCGGTGAAGCCGATCGCCCAGCGCCAGCCGTTGTCGCCGCCAAAGATCAGTGCGAGCGTCGGCAAACTAAAGGCAGCAGCCGCTGAGCCAAAGTTGCCCCAACCGCCATAGATCCCCTCGGCGGTGCCCATCTCGTTTGCTGGGAACCACTCCGACACCATGCGTATGCCCACCACGAAGCCTGCACCAATTAGGCCCATAAAAAAGCGCGCGATCGCGGCTTGGGTAAAGGTGCTGGCGAGCGCGAAGGCAAAACAGGGGATCGCGCACACAATTAAAAGCCCTGAGTAGACGATCCGCGGTCCAAAGCGATCGGTCAACATCCCCACGATCACTCGCGCAGGTATGGTGAGCGCGACGTTTAAGATCAACAAGGTTTTGATCTGTGAGGCGTCAAGTCCCAGCGAGTCCCCGATTGCGCCCAGCATCGGCGCGTGGTTAAACCACACCAAAAAGGTGATGAAAAATGCCACCCAGGTAAAGTGCAGCGTGCGCATGCGCGGGATCTTCAGGTTAAACAGCGGGAAACCGCCGGTCTTGGTATCGCTCATCTGGTGTTCCTTAGGTTTATGCAACTTCAGCCAATCTCATGGCACTTTTTTGGTGCCTGCACCCCAATCAAGCAAGTTGCATACCACTTGCTTGATTTACTACCCATCGGTACATTTATTTATTGATGCATTTTTCTTATCAAAGCGACGCTCAGCTCTCCTGATTGGCACAACACTTGCTTCAACACGAGTACAGCACAGCGCTGCGCCGGTTTTGCACCAAAAGTGCTTCAGGCCGCAGCCAACCACGAACCACAGGGCTAACCCATGAAGAACAATCTCGTCGTCATCGGCAACGGTATGGTCGGGCACCATTTTGTGATCAAAGCAATCGAGCAGGGATTGCACCTCACCCATGAGATCCACGTCTTTGGTGAGGAAAATGTCCCCGCGTATGACCGCGTGCAGATGTCGAGCTACTTTGAGACGCCAGAGCTTGAACGCTTGAACCTCGTCGATTTGGACGTTTATAAACAAGCCGGCATCCACTTATACCTAGGCGAGGCGATCACCGCGCTTGATACCGAGCGCAAAGTGATCGCGAGCGAAAAGCGCAACTTTCACTACGAGACACTGGTGCTGGCGACCGGCTCCTATCCGTTTGTACCGCCGGTGCCGGGTCATGAGCACGAGAACTGCTTTGTTTACCGCACGGTTGACGATCTGGACGCAATCATCGCAGCAGCCAAAGGCAAAAAGGTCGGCACGATCGTGGGCGGCGGACTGCTGGGCTTAGAAGCCGCTAAAGCTTTGGTGAACCTGGGGCTTAAGTCCCACGTGGTTGAGTTTGCGCCGCGCCTCATGGGCGTGCAGTTGGACGAAACCGGTTCAGCGCTGCTGAACAAAAAGATCTTGGATATGGACGTGACCACTCACTTATCCAAAAACACGCGTGAGATCGTGGCGGGCGAGTCCTGCACCCTCAAGATGAACTTCACCGATGAGACCGCGCTTGAAACCGACATCATCGTGTTTTCTGCCGGTATCCGTCCGCAGGACAGCCTAGCCAAATCTGCCGGGCTTGAGGTTGGCGCGCGCGGCGGGATCGTGATCGATAACCAGTGCAAAACCTCGGCGGACGGCGTCTATGCGATCGGTGAGTGTGCGCTTTGGGAAAACCGCATCTACGGCTTAGTCGCACCGGGCTACACCATGGCCTCAAGCTTAGCTAAGCACTTGGCTGGTGATGCCGAGTCGAGCTTCATGGGCGCTGATATGAGCACCAAGCTCAAACTCATGGGAGTTGAGGTTGGCTCGTTGGGTGACGCGCATGCAGATGAAGCGGGCGCCCTCACCTACACCTACATGAACCCGCGCACTGAGGTTTATAAAAAACTGGTCACTTCAAGCGATGGCAAGAAGCTGCTTGGCGCAATCTTGGTCGGCGACACCAGTGACTACAACAACCTGCTGCAACTCTTCCTAAACGAGATTGAGCTGCCGGACGAACCCGAGAGTTTGATCCTACCAAACGTCAGCGGTGCACCGGCCATGGGTGTCGATATGCTGCCGGCGAGCGCGCAGATTTGTTCTTGCTACTCGGTCACCAAGGGTGACATTTGTCGGGCGGTGATCGAAGGTGCCACCGATATGGCGGCGATCAAGAAAACCACTTGCGCAGCCACCGGCTGCGGCGGCTGCGTGGCGCTGGTCAAAGACGTGGTCAACGCGCAGCTTGAGAGCATGGGTGTCGAGGTCAACACTGATTTGTGTGAGCACTTTGGCTACACGCGCGCTGATCTGTATAACCTCGTGCGCGTCGGGGAGCTTAAAACCTTTAGCGACCTGCACGACAAACACGGCCGCGGCTCGCAGCATGGCTGTGAGATCTGTAAACCGGTCGCGACCTCGATCTTTGCCAGCTGCTGGAACGAGTTTGTACTGAAACCTGAGCACGCGCCGCTGCAAGACACCAACGACTACTTCATGGGTAACATGCAAAAAGACGGCTCATATTCAGTCGTACCGCGCGTCGCAGGCGGGGAGATCCTACCCGATCAGCTGATCGCGCTGGGCGAAGTGGCCAAAGAGTACGGTCTGTACTCCAAGATCACCGGCGGGCAGCGCGTAGATCTGTTTGGCGCGCGAGTGGAGCAACTGCCCGGTATCTGGCAAAAACTCATAGATGCCGGTTTTGAAACGGGCCACGCCTACGGCAAGTCGCTGCGCACGGTCAAGTCGTGCGTCGGCAGCACTTGGTGCCGCTACGGAGTAGACGACTCAGTCGGCCTCGCGATCGAGCTTGAGAACCGCTACAAAGGCATGCGCTCCCCGCACAAAGTCAAGATGGGCGTCTCGGGCTGTACCCGTGAGTGCGCCGAAGCACAGGGCAAAGATATCGGGGTGATCGCGGTTGAGGGCGGCTGGAGCCTGTATGTCTGCGGCAACGGCGGTATGCGCCCGCGCCACGCCGACTTGTTCGCCACCGGCCTAAACTCCGCTGAGCTGATCAGCATGATCGATCGCGTGCTCATGTTCTATATCAAAACCGCCGACCGCTTGCAGCGCATGAGTGTGTGGCTTGAGAACCTCGAGGGCGGCCTTGAGTACCTCAAAAAAGTGATCCTTGAGGACAAACTTGGTCTTGGCGATGAGTTAGAAGCGCAAATGCAGCTGCTCGTCGACAACTACGTCTGCGAGTGGAAAGCCGCGCTCGATACCCCAGAGACGCTCAAGCGCTTCCGCCACTTCGTGAACTCGGATGAGGCGGATTCGAGCATCGAGTTTGTCGATGAGCGCGGCCAGATCAAACCCAAACCCAAAAAGATCGAATTAGTTGAGGCGTAACCCATGAGTCTACAAAGTGTTTGCAAGCTCACCGACATACTGCCTGACACCGGGGTTTGCGCTCTGGTTGAGGGTCGGCAGGTCGCTGTGTTTCATGTGAAAAATGGCAACGAGTCAGCGCTTTACGCGATCTCAAACCAAGATCCTTTTTCCGGGGCAAATGTCCTCAGTCGCGGCATGGTCGGTGGTACTGGGGATGCGATCTACGTGGCGTCCCCAATTTATAAGCAGCGCTTTAACCTAGCATCCGGCGAATGTCTGGACGATGAAACCGTGTCGGTTGAGTGTTTTGATGTTGAGCTGAGCGGCGATGAAGTCATGGTCGGCGTGAAGGCGATGGCCTAGTGTTTATAAAACAACGATAATTAAGAAAGCAGAATAACGACCAGCCCAGAAGGGCTGGTTTTTTTTATGGTTGATCGTGGAGTCTTTAAGCAATCTTAACGAATTATACCGATGCTTTAAAGATTTTTAATACGCCTTATATTTAGGTATGTTACCAGGTAAGTCGATGATTTATCAGTAGCGCCACGATAGATGTTATAAAGGGCTCAAACCAAATTTTTATACAACTCAATAATCAGCTAGGGATTGGTCGATTGCGGGTGTAGATTGAGAGATTTTAATATGCTTTTAAGTGGATTTGAGGTCTTGGTTGAAGTAAAAGAGATGACCTGAGATATAGTAGTTAAGTGCATATAGCGGAGTAGGATAGAGAATAGCCTATAAAGGCTGTTCTTTTAATTTATGATCTCTCCAAGGAATAGGCTGACTATTAATCAATGCTTCGTAATAGGGTCTATGCGGCTCTACAATACTCTTTAAATTTAACCACCTTAAAGCACCGGTGGCGATTATCGCCTCTCGATTTTTTCCAACTTGACCACATAAGCTACGATAGAAAATTAACTTTAAACTAGATTGGGTAATTTGAACTTTTAAAAAATCTAAATAAGTTGATTTATCACCAATAGATTCTGAATCTATAAATTTCAAAAGAAAAATAATATAATCCAAATACTCTAATATGTCCTTATTTTTTGAATCATCCATAAAATTATCAATCATTTGGTTAATAACAGATTCTGTTGGATCAATATAGTCATATTTAGCATTAGCTTCGTATATAAGTGTTGAAGCAAGACTTTTACGCATAAACGAATATGTATTTAATCCGCACTCATTTAAAGCCTCACTTTTATAGTATTTTTTGTCTTGATCATCAATATATATTAAATTATTAAATTTTAATTGAAGCTGATTAATTAAATTAAAAAAAGAGTTTTCAAATTGCTGCTTTTTCATTGTTTCACTTTGATTTTTTAATTCTTCACGCTGTAAATCCAAAACCTTTCTGGTTTCTTTTAATTCTTCGCGTTGCAAACTCAAGTCTTCGCGCTGAAGCAGTATCGTCACGATCAACCCAGCAAAAGCGAGCCCCGTAAACAGTGCCGCCAACATACCGTAGGCTGCGCCCGCGTTAGCCCATGAGCCTAAATCCACCTTGCCAGATCCAAAGTTTTCGATCATCACCCAAGTAAAGCCACCAAAGATAAGCAGAACAGCAGCAAAAATGAGTCCAGCAATTATCCAGAGTTTCAGGGAACTCTCAGACTTTTTGTTTTTGTCACTCATTATTCTAATTCTCTAATCGGTCACCGCCAGATTACCACCACAACCCTCCAACCGACCACCACTCTTACTACCCGCGCCAACTCGCTGCCGCGCGGAGGTCAGCAAGCGGCGGCATTTTACTGTCTTTAAATCAGCTGCCCCGCCGCCACAAACACCATAACAAACAGCGGAACCGTGCCGAGCACGTGCAGGCTAAAGCGCAGCTTGATTGTATTGGCGAGTGCTTGCACCAGCGAGTGAATCACGCGCAGTAGCACATAAACCCAAGCAGCAGTCAGCGCGGTACTTGAAGCTAAAGGTAGCAGCGCGAGCACAAAGCAGGCGGCATAAAAGATCGTGGGTTGTTCCATGAGGTGGTTGTAGTTGTCCGCCTTCCAAGCAACTTGCGCGGGCAAAACTTAAGCAACTCAGACTTAGGCTTCAGGGGGTCCATGGGCTGACCAGATTTCATGATCGCCGGCAGGCGGGTGGCATACATCCACAGCCACATAATCAGTGACCAGGCGATCAGAGCGGTAATAGGAAGCAGGTAGGCGGTGTGGATCATGGGATTTTCTCGTTGTTATGAGCCACTGAAGTTATCAGTGAGCGCGCAACTCCGTATACCCCTAAGGCGACGGGTGTGTTTTGATCAGTCGCACTTGGTTGCACCCTTTTTGTGCTTATGTATGGTTGATCGCGCTTACTATCAAGCAACTGCGCTCCATGAAACTCGGACATTTATCAACCCTAAGCTGCCTGCTATAAGCAGCACTTAGTCCGCGCGCTCAACCTCGCTTTTGGATTTGAGTACCTCATCGCCGTCCTCCTGTTTGATCAGGTAGGCCGGATCGTCTTCACTGGCTCTACGGGTGACTTCTGATCCCTTGATCGTGCGCGTGACCTCGCGGGTGAACACTTCCACCACCTCACCGCTTGCCGATCCCTGTCCCCACTCCCAGCTGACCTTGGTTCCTTCGCGTATCATCTCGATCTCCAAACACTGACAAAATCTGATTGAGCCATAAAATTTAAAACAAATGTCGCCGCTTGCCTGCCTTTACGTCGTGATTGAGTTTCCGCACTGTCTCAGTATCTAATCCGCACTGTCTCACTTTAACAAGTCAAAAAACCCGCACTGGGCGGGTTAGTTGGCTAGGTGGGCATTAAGCCTTTTTGCCGCTCAAAAACCGCTCGGTGCGGTTGAACAAAAGCGGCGCCATGCCGATCGCTGGCAGGTAGTCGTAGTAGGGCACGAGGCGACTGATCCGCAGCAAAAACGGCGCATCTTCGCCAACTTTGGCCGCGCTGGTCATGATCACCCGAGTCTGGCTACTGCCGAGCGGCTCAAAGTTCATACGGCCCTCCAAAAACTCCAGATCCCCGCCGTTTGCGCTGTAGCGCACGGTGCCAGCTGACTCGTTGATGTAACGCATCTTAAAGTCAAACGGAATACTGATGATCCCCAAACCCACACCGACCTTGATCTCGTTGTCGCTCGCGGGGCGACCGGGGATCGGCACTTGCTTGACCTTTTTAACCTGTCTTAAAAAACTGGGCAGGCTGGTGGGATCACCGAGCAAGGTTTTGACCGTGCCGACTTGGGCAGCCACGTGATCGATCGCGGTCACGAAGTGCAGGGTTTCATTGGGGGCATTTTCCCTTAAAAGCTGACTAGGCGCATGCGAGAAGATCACCGGTTCCCCGGATGCACTGATCAGCTGGTCGATCATGCCGCGGCGCGCGGCGCTAAACTCAGGCGTCGGCACCAACTGCGCACGCTTAGTCGCTGGCGGCAGTGAGGTCGGAGCCAGTCTCAGGCGCAGTGACTCAAGCACAAAGGCACTGACGCTTTGCGGAATACTCTGTTTGATCTCCGGCATCGCCTTGAACACAGCGCGCAGTATCCAGCCCTTGGGTGCATCCAGATCGCCCCACTGGGTCAAGGTCACCAGTGTCTTGCCGCCCGGTAGCTCAAACCACTCAAAGGTGCCGCTACCAAACGGGATCGGCGACTCAACCAAGATCGTTGAGAGCGAGTTTGCGCCCAGTGTGTGCTGCAGGGTGATATCTTCTTTGACGCTCAAGATCGGCACGGGGATCGGGATCTCAATCCGGTAGTCAACGAGGCTGGTGTTGCCCTCGCGCTTAGTGACCTTGGCCTTAGTGAGCGTGGGGTACAAGCCTACATACGACTCGTAGTTACCCAGTAGTTCACGCACCTTGTCAGCCTTGACCGGAACTACGAGAGCGGCGGTGTTGAACTGGGACTTCGCGTAGCGGCGCGCGCCTTTGTCACTCGGCAACTCGTTTGCACTTGGCGCGTGAGAGTAGATAACCACCTCATCCCCAGCCAGCGCTGCAAGCTTAGAGGCACTTCCGCCAAAGGGAGACAGCGCGCTTGGCGCATGATCAGTCCAGAGCTTCAGCTCATCACTGGCGGCAACTGCTAGGTTCGATAGCGAGATCAACATCGTCATTACC
Organism: uncultured Moraxellaceae bacterium; assembly: GCA_913057715.1. GTDB lineage: Bacteria > Pseudomonadota > Gammaproteobacteria > Pseudomonadales > Moraxellaceae > CAJXOR01. The sequence continues at coordinate 15,605 of CAJXOR010000020.1, read as the reverse complement.
GATAAACTTATCCACTGTTTCATAAAAAGGTATCCTTACCCGAAACGTAAGATGCTGTTGTAGTCCATCGATACTCGCCAAACCACCAAATCTACCCTGAACCTAAGCATAAAGCAGCTGAGCGGTAGTGATTTTCGCTCTGCACCAAAAGCGCTCAAACCCAAGTGGATTATAGGGTTTAGCCAATCTAATAGGACTGTTTAAACCCAGATTTGCTATGGCACGCGCAAACATCGATGATTGTGAATTAAAGAGAGAATCACCCACATGAGCACATTTGACATCCTTTACTTAAGCGCAGCCCTACTCGCGCTACTATACCTAGGCTTAACCGTCCAAGTGATCCGCATGCGGCTTAAACACCAAGTCAGCTTGGGCGAGCATAAACAGGGCACAGTGGTCGGCGAGCTACAGCGCGCGATTCGTGCGCACGCCAACTTCATGGAGTACGTGCCGCTCAGCCTGGTGCTGCTGTTTTTACTCACTCAAGCGGCGGCGAGTGCCTTTATGATCACGCTGCTGTGCTTGTTTTTGGTGGTGGGCCGCGGACTACATGCCGCCGGCATCCTAAACCCCAAGTTTTTTCGCCTTCGCCAAGCCGGTTTGCTGCTGAACCTGATCGTCATGGCAGTCTCTGCCTTTATGCTGATCGGCATCGCTGTTTTGTAAAATGCCCACGCTGGCCAGCTCCGGCGCCCGACTGACCTCAGCTTAGTTAGCTTGGGTTTATGACGGGTTTAGCTTTGGCGCGGGGCTGTGGCGCACCTCTCAGACGTGCACCCAAAGTGGCATTTTGAGCATATACCACCTTTTCTGTTATTAGACGGCGTCGTTAAATTGAGGCTTGTCCTAAGCTAGCCAACTTAGAGGCAAAAATTTAACAAACTACAGAATAAAAGTTTTGGCTGCATTCAGCCCAACCAATCCAATGCAGGCGATTGTGGGGTGTTTAAAGGGATGTTTGTTTATATAAGTCGATCTGTCCTGACCAAGATTGATGCACCTCACTCACTATCGAATCGGCATGACGCGCGTGCTTGGGCTGAAGTAGCATGAAAAAAACAACGTGCGATGTAGTAAATGCAGCGAGCGAAGAGTCTTCGGTTAATTCGGCCAGATCGCTTAACATCCGCTCAATAAAAACCTCGCGCTTTTCACGTACGAAGTGCTGGTAGATCAGCAGCGACTTACCCGATTGCCAAAGCTGTTCAGTCTCACGCTTAAAAACGTATTTGGAGGACTTCGATCTACCATAAGGTTTGGATTTGACCTCAAGTCCATTGTCAGGATCGAGAAACACCAAATCACACTGACTTGAGCGCTCAAGCAACTGGTTAAACCATTTGCCCCTGCCTAGAGCGTCGTCCGGCACCAGCCTCGAGAAGAACTCGGTGTTCGGCAGTAGCTCCGACTGCTCGATCAGGGCAACTGCTCTATCGGGATGTTGTGCGATCAATTGTTTCAAGGTGTTGAACAGCTCAGAGTCATGACCAGACCACTTTTTGTCGCTTGATAGGTAATTCAGTTTTTGGCCATCTGTGCTGCCGTCATCTTCGGTGAGCATCCAAGCAACCAGTGTTTTTAGTTCAGCTGCTCGATTAATAGAGCGCAAAAGACCGTATTTTCTATAATCACTGATATCGCCGAAGTATTGGTTTTTCATAAGCTTTATAGTTGTTTAATCAAATTTTACTCTGCCAGAAAGTAGTAATTATTGCCTGAATTATTATTAATACAGCTTCAAGTTATATAGAACTGGATCAATCAAGCATGATCCTGCGATTCGACTCAGACCAACGCATAACTCACTTTTTCAGCCAACCCTTTGCGCGATCAATCTACCTCATGCACCTTTAAAGTTACCCACCAGCTCGTTACGCGCCCGCGCCAAAGCTGCCAACGAATTGAAACAGCACCTCCAGGCTCAAGTTGCTAGTTTAGATGCAAAGCATCAACTGGACTCAAGCATGAAACACTACGATCTCTTCTTAGCAGGCAAAAAACACGCGGGCGCCGATAAGCTCGACGTCACCAACAAATTCACCGGTGAGGTGATCGCCACCGTCTCACGTGCTGACGCGGACATGCTCGAGCAAGCCATCGCCGCCGGTAAGGCAGCAGAAAACACCGTCGCCTCTCTCATGGTGCATGAAAAACAAGCGATCCTTGAGTACTGCGTAAGCGCCTTTGAAGCGCGCTTTGATGAGCTAACCCAAGCGCTGATCGATGAGGGCGGTAAACCGCGCGGTTCAGCGGTGGCTGAAGTGAAGCGCCTGATCTCAACCTTTAAGCTAGCGCGTGACACCGTGACTACCATGCCGCTGGGTGAAGTGATCCCGCTTGACGTCACCAAAACCGCCGAGGGTTACCGCGGCATGACCCAGCGCGTGCCGATTGGCCTGTGCTCACTGATCAGCCCCTTTAACTTTCCCTTGAACCTCACCGCACACAAGATTGCGCCTGCGATCGTGGCGGGCTGCCCGTTTGTTTTGAAACCCGCCAGCTCCACACCGATCAGCGCGCTGATCATCGCTGAGGTTTTGGCGTCGAGCGGCCTGCCAGAGGGGGCATTTTCCATCTTGCCCATGAGCTCAGATATTGCTGACAAACTGGTTACTGACGAGCGGATCAAATTGTTGTCATTTACCGGATCCGATCAGATCGGCTGGGACATGAAAGCGCGCGCGGGCAAGAAAAAAGTGGTGCTGGAGCTGGGCGGTAACGCCGCGGTCATGGTCGAGCCAGGCACCGATCTGGACGTGGCCGTGCCGCGTATCGTCACTGGTGGCTACAGCCAAAACGGACAAGTGTGTATCTCAGTGCAGCGGGTTTTGGCGCACAGTGACATATATGACGAACTCAAAACCAAACTCGTAGAGGCGGTCAAAGCGATCCACACTGGCGATCCGGATGACGAGGACACGTTAGTTGGCCCCATGATCTCAACTAAAGAGCGTGACCGCGCGCACGAGTGGATCACTCAGTCGATCAAGGATGGCGCAACCGCGTTGGTTGAGGGCGGTGTTGAGGGCCAGGTATTAAAACCATACCTTTTAGAGGGTGTCGCCCACAGCGCCGATATCTATGAAGAAGAGGCATTTTGCCCCGTGGTGATCTTAGAGCGCTACGAGAGCTTTAGCGAGGGGATTAAGCTCGTAAACCAGAGCCGCTACGGCCTGCAGATTGGCGTATACACGCCAAACATCGACGACGCCTTTACCGCGTGGGATCAAATCGCCGCAGGCGGGGTGGTGATCAACGACGTACCGACTTTCCGTGTCGACAACATGCCCTACGGCGGCGTCAAGGATTCAGGGCTTGGCCGCGAGGGCATCCGCTATGCGGTGCTGGACATGAGTGAGGAGCGCCTGCTGGTGATCAAGCACACTCGTAAAGCGCAGCCTTAATCCCCAAGAAGATCCAGTAAACACGGAGAAAAGAAAATATGAAAAACCCGATTCGCCACTTACTGTTGGCCGCCACCCTTGGGGTCAGCGCGCCCGCCATCGCTGAGCACCATCAAGAAACTCATGAAACAAGCAAAGCAGCCAACACCCAAACCACGCTTAACGCCGCGGCCGACACCAAAACTCAGCTGGCAACCGCTAGCAAAACCGAGCCGCCTGCGCTCGACTCTGAGGGTAAGCCAGCAGTCGTCTCAAGTGTGGATCTGCCCCGGTATATGGGCAAGTGGTATGAGATCGCAAACTTCCCGGCATTTTTCCAAAAAGACTGCGCAGCAAATGTCACCGCTGACTACGCCCTCACAGACAGCGGAGACGTCACCGTGATCAACGCCTGTGATAAAGCCGACGGCTCACGCAAAGTCGCCGAGGGACTCGCCAAATCAGTCAGCGACTCAAACGCCAAGCTTAAGGTGAGCTTTTTACCGAAGTGGCTGCGCTGGTTGCCGATTGGCAAAGGCGACTACTGGGTGTTAAAGCTAGATGCTGACTATGAGACCGTACTGGTCGGCTCGCCTGATCGCAAGTACCTATGGATCTTGGCGCGCACCCCCAGCATCAACGCGCAAACTTACTCAAGCTATGTCAGCGCCGCCAAAGCCAAAGGCTTCGATGTCAGCAAATTGGTCAAAACCAAACAGACCAGCTCAGGCGACTGAGCTCAGGCAGGCGACTGATCAAAGCTAGGCAACTGTTTTAACTTTGACGCCTCGAAGCACCATCCACCGTTGGCATTTGCCATAAAAAAACCCGCCAAATCGGCGGGTTTTTTAACAGCTAAAAAGCTCAGCCTTTATAAGCAGCTGCTGCTTTCATGATCTCTTCGCGAGCCACGTCAGCGCCTTCCCAGCCAGAGATCTTCACCCATTTGCCAGGCTCCAGATCTTTGTAGTGCTTGAAGAAGTGCTCAACTTGATCGATCAACAGCTTAGGCAGATCGGTGTACTCTTTGACGTCTGAATAGATCTTGGTCAGTTTGTCGTGCGGTACCGCGATCAGCTTGGCATCGATCCCGCCGTCGTCTTCCATGTTGAGTTTACCCACCGCGCGGCAGCGGATTACTGAGCCGGGCGCGACTGGATACGGAGTCACGACCAACACGTCCAGCGGATCGCCGTCTTCAGACAAGGTGTTGGGGATATAACCGTAGTTGGCTGGGTAGAACATGGCCGTTGCCATGAAGCGATCGACCATGAGTGAATCGGTGTCTTTGTCGATTTCGTATTTGATCGGATCGTGGTTCATCGGGATTTCGATAACCGCGTAGATATCGTCTGGCAGTTCTTTACCAGCGGGGATTTTGCTGTAGCTCATAGCGCTCGCCTTAAATTAAAGAGTGATAACGCGGCGCAGTATAGCAAATCCGCTGCTTGCTTGCGATCTGAGCGGGGCGAACTTAGCGCGTTTTATCGAGTCAAATGCCTACCTTAGCCAGCACACGACCTTTACTACTCTCACCTCGCTTAGCTGCGGTTCACAAACTTAAAAATGCCTACGGTTATAGGATACTCAAGCACAACTTGATCAGGATCAGCAAATCAATCACCCCAAGCGTCCACACGATTGAGCGCAGCACGCCAAACCCGAGCGCGTAGCACAGGGTATAGAGCACGCGAAACAACACATAACCCCAGGCAAGCTTCGCGGTCGCCGCTGCTGGCACGATCATGATCAGTGCCAGCAGCACGCTCATGTAGAAAAAGGGCAAGCCCTCCCAGTGGTTTTTCTCCGCTGCTAGCAAGCGAGCCACCAGCACGTGCTGCTCCGCGCCAGTTGCCAGCGCCGCACGCGGATCAAGGTTTTTTTTCAGATCAAAACCGGTTTTTACTTTGGCAAAAAAGGCACAAAGGATCGGCAGCAAGGTCGCGGCGAGTAGGGCGTAAATGATGGAGGCGGTGAGCATGGCAGTCTCAAAAGTTTGACTAGCTTAGACTAACAGCTAAGCCTAAAGATACACGAGGTGCAAATAGTAAACTCCTATAGGCACAAGATATTGTGAACTATATAAAACTGATCAAAAGCATTCGATATATTTTTGAGGTCCTTTAAAAAACGGTTTTTATTATCTAATTAGCTCAGGATTATCACAATTACTGAGAATAGAAGCAGGTATAAGATCACCCTTTATTTGATCTAAAGAAAATTCCTTGATGAGCTTTTTATTTTCTTCTTTTGAGATACTTTTATAAAAATCTTCATAATCGGTAAATTTTATTTTAGTTAGAAATTTGTTATTATATAGAATTAAAACATAATACTCGATTGAGTCCAATGCTATTGTAGTAATCATCGACGGGTTATCGCATGAATAAGATAATATTACTTGCCTCATGACATATACTCTATTGTTAATTTTGCGATATGCAAGCACTCTTGAATCTACTACGGGTTTAAAATAAATATCGGGATTATTAACGTATATATATCTGCTAAGACCCGTATCGGAGTAAACTAAATTTGTCTTGTCTATGCTTTCTGAATAATCAGATACGCCAGGGCCACAACCAATTAGTAAAAGTACAGATAATAATAAACGATTAAAATTTATCATTTTTATAATTACTCTCAAGGTGATTGCTCTACCATTAAATACCCTATTTATCTAACCGCTAAGTCATTTTCCCGTGGACAACTAAAGTCAAAAGAACCGACTTGCGCAAAGTTTCATATAGCCAGCAGATACTCCAACACTCAGTATAACTCTGCGCCAGTTGCCAGCGCCGCTTGTGAATAGTTTTTTGATCTAGCCGATCTTAACTATGGCAATAAGGTACAGGAGATAATCAGCAAGTCCCGGCAATTAGCGTATATATGACAGAAGCGGAGGGATGAAGCACTTTTTCTAGGGTCATTGCTAGCAGGTCTTGCTGGTAACTAAGCCAGCACTGATGACTTGAAATTGGATACACATAAAGCACAACCTCGATTAATTCATAATATGAGGTCAATCTTACGCACTAAGCGCTAAGCTTAATTTACGGCGTAATAGTTAGAATATTTTCATACCGCTGGCACTTAAGAAATTATGATTTTATAGTATATTATTATACAGTTATTATTCTTGGAAAGGCTCTTGTTCGATTCCATCTATCATAACAACAACTATGCCTTCGCCCCACCCATGAATAATCAAACTATTATCCCAAAAATCCATCTCTATTAAATCACTGAAGATCTCATCAGAAACTATCTGAACTTTTACACCAGGGCGAATTTTATACTCATGCGCCCAAGGCTCTATTACCAGCATAACAGGAGTGGAGCCTCTGTTCACAAACTCTATTTTAGATGCAACTTTCATTAATAATTCCTAATAATTTTTCCATCAAAACCGCCCTACTTACTGCCACAGAATTTTTAGGGTTTCTTGCAAATTCGTTCATGTAAAATATTCCAGTTCCTGGCCATTGGTAAAGTAGTGAAGATTAAGAGGATTACACTTATTAACTAGCTACTAATTTACTAAGATCGTCTTACTATTCTGGTTTTAATTTTAACAACTACGGATTAAATAAATGTGCGCTCACTATAAGTAATATTATAAATGGAAGACCAAATATAATATCTCTAAAGCGCAACTCGTCATTATGATCAAATAACTTTGACCACAAAAGATAGGCATTGACAATAATAGCCAATACAAAAACGAGTATTAGTAAATAAGTGGTATATGGATTATCCACTTAAGATCGACCCATAAATGCATATTTGCAAAACATGAAACCCAGCATAATCATACCTAATGCATTGAGCAAGCGGGGTGTTATTATAAAAGACGATTCAGAGTAGAATTCTAATAACAACAATCCTAACCCTAGAACCACACTCACGAATCCTATCAAAGCGCCGGCGATTCTAAGAAAAATTTTCATATTCAAAAGCACTGCCCAGCTATTGGTGGGCAGTAAAAAAACCTCTCCTTATTGGAAATCAAATGCTAAAAAACCCATACCAGTTGATGCAACATTTTTGCATTTAAAGATTTTATTCAAACTATATGCCCTGTATCAGTTACGCGCTCTCTCGTTGAGAGATCATTACATAAAATCTCTTATAGCCAGGGGTTAATCACTGCCAGTTAGCGTTGGTGCTCAAAACCTCTAGCAAAAACTCAATCCGCCAGGACACCCACCAACAGGAACTTGGGGCAAATCAGGATTTTCGATAACTGGCACATCAATAACAGGCAAATCGATAACCGGTATATCAATTATCGGAAGTGACAGGCTGATCAATTTTGTAAAGTCTGCCTCCTCTGAAAGACCAAATATATATCGGTTTAACTGCACGGGATCAATCTGACTGCGCCCTTCATACTGATGAGATAAACCGGCAAAGAAGCTTAAATTGAGTAGTGGGCCCGGATTTAAATCATAAGTGCGAACGAACCCTTGATTGTCATAGGTTACAGAGAAATTGGCGGTACTCTCAAAACTGCCTTCTAAAAACAGCGAGCCTGCTGTAGGTCCAAAGCCTCGATAGAAGATCTGTGTCAGTCGCTCTGGGATATACTGCGATTCGCTAAATTGAACAGGGGCAAGCTGCAAGCGAGTTAAAAAACCCTGTGAGTTATAGTTGTAAAGCTCGCTAAAGCGATCAGCTTGGCCATCCAGATCATCATCAAAGCCTATGCTCGTAATTTGACCTTGAGCGTTATAAGTTTGGACCTCCCAATCGTCAAATCTGGGCGATTTGATAAGGTTGGTCGTGTTGCCATTTTGATCATAGCTGCGCGTAAATTCAAAACTAGGCTGAAGCACTAGCGTGCCTGAGCCACTCAGTCCTGTCAGATAGGTGCTTCGGTAGAGTAGATCAAAGTATGAGTTTGCGCCGCTGAGCCCTGCGAAAGCCGAAGCATAAGAGTTTTTAAGTTGCCGCTGAGTAAACAGCGTGCTGCCTGCGGTGTCGCTGGCTAATTGATCTGCTGAAACCTCGTCAGATCCCTTTAAAGCAAAGTTTACAGAGCCTGAGATGACTTGCCCTTGAGCATCAAGCGTAAAGTCGACCTGTCGCACCCCATCAGCATCAGCCAGCAACTCACTCACGGGCGTCGCACTGCTTCCCTCATAAAGAAAAACGCGCTCAGTTTGAGAGTTATTTACGGTCGCTGCGTCACGCTCAAGGTTTTTCAGACTAATTAAGCGATCCGCCGAGTCATATACCAAAGAGACGCTGTACTCAACACTGCCGTCACTACCATAATCAACTTGCTCTGACGTCAGTGATCCTGAAGCGTTATAGGTTAGCTTCGCAGTTCCTGAGCGGCGCAAGAGCGAAGTGCCAGCAATACGGAAACCTTGATAAACACGAAAGGGTTGGAGCTGATTGCTTAACTCGTCACTGCTCAATCTAAAACTATCTAACCCACTTGATACTTTTAGGATCAGTTGATCTGCTTGATCGTAGGTGTATGTGGTAGTGAAATCGACACTGCCATCGAGTTCGTCGTCTATCACGATTGAGGCCACCTCACCGCTGTCCGTATACGTGATCTCAGCTCGGAAACTGGTGAGATCAGTACTTGCTACATATACGTTATCTTGAGCGGTGATCTTACCGTCAGCTCGGATCTCATAAGTGCCGGTGCCGATTGAGTTGCCGTCATCGTCAAAGTATTCGGTGGTAGAGCGCGCTGAAACTTCTGCGTTTAGCGGCTCAGCATCCTCTATGTCTGCCACTCCGTCCCGATCGGTGTCTTTTGCGGCTGTGACTGGTGGCTCTGGATCAGTTGAAACACCTTGATTGCCGCCTGAATCACCCCCGCAGCCAATCACAGTCATGGTGCCTAGCATCAAGGTGGCTAGAAGTAGCGAATTTTTTGGTTTAATTAACATCTCTGCGTCCCTGTCATATTGGGAGTATGGTAACTAAATTCGCTATGAGCGGCGCTTAATTTACGATCAGTGGTGGGATTAAATTTTGAGTTTTTACCCCTCATAAAGCCAATCTTTAACTTTAAAAGCAGCTCAGACTCGGTGACATTTGACTTAAATCTGTCCAGCAATAAGCCGGATTAACAACTTTTAGCATGCGCTAACAAGACAACCTGTTATCGCCCCTGTTGATGCGTCATAGTAAAACTCTCGCTCAACCGCACCCACGGATTATCCGCAGCCAAAGGTGCCAGCTCAGGCCAATTGTTATGTCATCGACACCCTCGGACGACCAAAAACTAAAAGACGAATTGAACAGTGGTTTAGCCAAGCAAGCGCTGGGGGCTGATCTGCCGCAAACTGACAGCGACCCAACCGAAACCAACGAGTGGCTCACCGCGCTAAGTGACGTCATGCACTACAGCAGTAAAGAGCGGGCCGGTTTTCTGCTCAAAAAACTCATGGACGCGGCAAGCGACGCCCGTGCGCCCGTGCCCGCCCAGGTCACCACTCCTTACCGCAACACCATCGCCCCCGAAGATGAAAAACCCCTACCAGGGGACATGCACCTAGAGCGGCGCATCCGCGCCTGTATCCGCTGGAACGCCATGGCCATGGTGGTCCGGGCAAATGCCAGCGATGACGAGCTCGGGGGTCACATATCGAGCTTCTCCTCCGCAGCCACCCTGTATGAGATCGGCTTTAACCACTTCTTTCGCGGCTTTGACGGCGGCGCGCATGGGGATCTGGTCTACTATCAAGGCCACATATCGCCGGGGATTTATGCGCGCTCATTTATGGAGGGGCGCTTTAGTGAAGAAGACCTAGACCGCTTTCGCCGCGAGGTTGACGGCGGGCTGTCCTCCTACCCCCACCCTTGGCTGATGCCGGAGTACTGGCAGTTCCCAACTGTATCGATGGGCTTAGGGCCGATCCAAGCGATCTACCAAGCGCACGTCATGAAGTACCTAAGCCAGCGGGATCTGGTGCCTATGGGTGACCGAAAGGTGTGGGCGTTTTTGGGAGATGGGGAGACTGACGAGCCTGAGTCGCTGGGCGCGATTGCTTTGGCGGGACGTGAGAAGCTCTCCAACCTGATCTTCGTGGTCAACTGCAACTTACAAAGACTTGACGGCCCAGTTCGCGGCAACTCAAAGATCGTGCAGGAGCTTGAGGGCGTGTTTCGGGGCGCCGGCTGGCAGGTGATCAAGGTACTTTGGGGTCGCCAGTGGGACCCCTTGCTTGCTAAAGACAAAACTGGCCTGCTCCAGCAGCGTATGGAAGAGGTGTGCGACGGCGAGCTGCAAAACTTCAAACAAAACGGCGGCGCCTACACCCGCGAGCACTTTTTCGGCAAATACCCTGAACTGCTGGATCTGGTCGAGGATATGAGCGACGAGCAAATCGGTAAGCTCAACCGCGGCGGCCACGACCCCTACAAGGTTTATGCCGCCTACGCCAAAGCCGTAGAACACACAGACGGACCAACCGTGATCCTTGCGCAAACAGTCAAAGGATACGGCACCGGGGACGCCGGAGAAGCGAACAACGTCGCCCACTCGCTCAAAAAACTGGGCACCGAGGGTCTCAAGAAGTTCCGCGACCGCTTCGATATCCCCTTAAGTGACGATGAACTCAAAGACGTCCCCTACTACAAGCCCGGCCCTGATTCTGCTGAGATCACTTACATGCTGGCGCAGCGCAAAAAACTGGGCGGGCTAATACCGGTTAGGCAGAGCGAGCTTAGCCCGCTGCAGGTGCCAGACTTGTCGACATTTGACGCGCAGCTTAAAGGCTCAGGTGATCGCAGCGCATCCACCACCATGGCCTTTGTGCGTTTTTTGAGCACCTTGGTCAAAGACAAACAGATCGGCAAGTTAGTGGTGCCGATCGTGCCGGATGAGGCGCGCACCTTTGGTATGGAGGGGATGTTTGGATCGCTCGGCATCTACTCCTCCCAAGGCCAGCGCTACACGCCGCACGACGCGGGCGGGATCATGCCCTATCACGAGAAAACTGACGGGCAAATCTTAGAGGAGGGAATCACCGAGGCTGGAGCCTTTAGTGCCTGGATCGCGGCGGCGACCTCTTACAGCACCAACAACCAGCCACTGGTGCCATTTTATATCTTCTACTCGATGTTCGGTTTTCAGCGCATCGGTGACTTGGCTTGGGCGGCGGGCGACTCACAAGCACGCGGGTTTTTGATCGGGGCAACCTCAGGGCGCACCACGCTAAACGGCGAGGGTTTGCAGCACCAAGACGGACACTCGCACGTGCTCGCGGGCACCATACCCAATTGCGTCTCCTATGACCCGACCTTTGCTTATGAGCTCGCGGTGATCATACAAGACGGTATGAAGCAGATGTTTGAGCAGCAGCGAAACTGCTTTTACTACCTGACTACCCTAAACGAGAACTATCCGCAGCCAGATCGAACAGAAGATATAGACGATATACGTGAGGGAATTGTGCGCGGGATCTACCAGTTCAGCGACGCGGATGATCAGTTTGAGCACAGCGTGGACTTGCTGGGCTCAGGCGCGATCCTACGTGAGGCGATCGCGGCGAGTGAGCTACTTAGCGACGAATGGGGAGTAGGGGCTCGGGTGTGGAGTGTGACCAGCTTCAACGAGCTGGCGCGAGACGGCATCAGCGCGGAACGCCACAACCTCATGAACCCTGAGGCGGCGCCGAAGACGCCGTATATCACCGAGGCGCTGAGGGAAACCACGGGGCCTTTCATCGCGGCAACTGACTACGTGAAAACTTATCCCGAACAGGTGCGCGCCTTTATACCGGGCACTTTCAAAGTTTTAGGCACCGATGGGTTTGGACGTAGTGATACGCGCAAAAAACTACGAGCGTTTTTCGAGGTCGATCGCTACTACATCGTGTTCAGTGCGCTGAGCGCTCTTTGTGAATCCGGCAAAGTGGAGCGCGCTGTGGTGCTAGACGCCATGAACAAATACGGCATCAGCGGGCATAAACCCGATCCGATCACGCTTTGAGTACTTATGATAAGCCTAGGGTTTAGTTTTTATACCTTGAGTAATATTGCATACACCACTTTTTTAAGGATTACACCGTGACCACGACGATAAAAGTTCCAGACCTAGGCGGCGCCGAGTCCGTGAGCGTAATAGAGCTCTATGTGGCTGAGGGTGATCAGGTAGAAGCGGATCAGGCGCTAATCGCGGTCGAGTCAGATAAAGCGGCGATCGATATCCCTGCCAGCGGCGCCGGCAAAGTAGTCAAACTCTTGGTGGCTGCTGGTGATGAAGTCTCAGAAGGGGACGCGATCGCTGAGATAGAGGATGGCGCTGATGCTGAGAGTGGCGACGCCGACAACGACGATAAAGCGAAAACTGGATCAGATGCAAAGGATGGCGATGGCGATGGCGATGGCGATGGCGATGGCGATGGCGATGGCGATGGCGAAAATGAATCACTAAATCCGCAGCAAGAAGCAAGTTCTGGTGACGACGGGGCAGATAAGTCCTCCGGTGAGCATCAGTCCGAGCAAGACAAGTCTGAGCAACAAGCAGACGAATCTAATTCTAATGAGGAACCCGAGACGGCTGAAGAGGGCTCATCAAGCGCTGCTAACACTGAGATCCGTGTTCCTGATTTGAGCGGGGCGGACAGCGTGAACGTGGTCGAGGTCTCGGTTAAAGCGGGGGATCAGGTCAGCGAGGGCGATGTCCTGCTGGTCATGGAATCTGATAAAGCGGCGATAGATCTGCCAGCGCCGAGCAGCGGTGCGATTGCTAAGGTGCTGGTCAGTCCTGGGGACGATGTCACCGAAGGCCAAGTGCTGTTTGAACTTAGCGGGTCTGACTCTGGAGCAGATCAGTCGGACACCGATACAGATAACGCAGCTAAGTCAGCTGACAGCAAACCGAAGGAATCAAAAAAAGATAATTCTAAATCAACCAGTGAATCTGCTGACGCCGAACCCAATTCTGAGCAATCTGCTACTGACTCAAGCTCAGATATTCAAACATCACGTGGTCAAGAGCCCGAAAAGCCCGAGTCTAAAAGCAGCACTGACGGCGAATCCTCTGCCGCTCATGTATACGCCGGTCCCGCCGCGCGAAAACTGGCTCGCGAGCTTGGTGTAACCCTTTCAACGGTCGACGCCACTGGTCCAAAAAATCGCGTACTCAAATCCGATATCCGTGATCACGTTAAAGAGGCGGTTGCCCAAAAAGACAAAGGGGGCGCTTCTGGCGCGCAAAAATCAGCACCCACTCAAAAAGACATCGACTTTAGTGAGTTTGGTGAGATCGACATCCAAAAGGCTTCCAAGCTTAAGCAACTCACCGCAACTAACATGCACCGCAACTGGAGTCAGATCCCCCATGTTACCCAGTTCGACGAAGCCGATATCACAGGGCTCATGGAGTTTCGTGAATCGTTAAAGGGCGAGATGAAACGCCGCGAGGTGAAGCTCTCCCCGTTGCCATTTATCATCAAGGCCGTGAGCGCCGTGCTGAAATCCAACCCAGCGTTTAACGCCTCGCTGAGCAGTGACGGACAAAGCATCATCTATAAAAAGTATGTGCACATCGGGGTTGCTGTGGATACCGAGCACGGCCTTTTCGTGCCAGTGATCCGCGACGTGGATCAAAAAGGGGTTTGGGAGATCGGCGCTGAGCTTGACGAACTGGCATCGCTGGCACAAAACCGCAAGCTTACGCCAAACCAGATGAAGGGCGGCTGCTTTACCGTATCGAGTCTTGGGCCAATTGGCGGTCAGGGCTTTACGCCCATCATAAATGGCCCGGAAGTCGGCATACTCGGGGTGTCCAACATGGCGATCAAACCCGTGTATGTCGATGGTCAGCTGGAACCCCGCAAGCTACTGCCGCTCGGATTGTCTTACGATCACCGCGCAGTTAACGGCGCGGACGCTGGGCGCTTTTTGACTGACTTGGCTTCACTGCTGAGCGATATCCGTCGCTTGCTGATGTAAGTCACTCAGCTGGACCCCTCATCACCAGGTTCAACTAAGCTGAGAGAGTAAAGTTCCGCGTGGTTAATTTTGCTGAATTTGATGTCCCTGAGTCAGTTAGATGCGCTACTCCGAAAACTCACTGCGCTCTATTTGGTCAACTGAACTGCTTAAGTAGAGGCGTCACTTTGCCGGCCCCCAGTCCCAAGACTCTATAGACTCCGACAACCCGGTCGACCTTATTGTCTTAAAAGTATTATTTAAATACCACCATGCCAAAGGCGCATATGTTGACCTTTTTTTCGCTTTAAAAAAGGTGACATTTTGCACTAGCACTTGCAGAGTTTTGGCCAGCGTGTGATAACTAATCATTCACTCAGGCGATCGGCTTCCATGATCAAAATCAGCGTTTCGCATAAAAAGCACCGCTTTAACCGTCGCCGGTTGATTTCTGGGCGCAGGCAGATGATCCTAAAACGCTGGCGTGTATATCAGCGGAGGCGCCACGCTGAGTGGATCTTGATTCGTCCTGAACTGGGACGTGAGCGCGTGATTAATCAGATTGAGATTGAATTTTAGCCAAGCTCGCCGCCCCGCCAGTTCACAAACCCCCAACTCAGTGCCTCAAATTCACCAACTCCAAACCCCTTCAGGCACTGACAAACTGGGCAATCGCTCAGCTTAAACTCCCGCGCATGACCTACGATCTGATCATCCAAAATGCCCGCATAGCCAGCAACAACCCAAAATCAGGACTCGACAGCCCCACTGACATCGGTGTTTTAAAAGGGCTAATCAGCGCCATAGGTGATCTGAGCCGCTCAAGTGCCCACGCCACCTTTGATGCTGATGGGCAATTGGTTTGCCCAGGCTTTACCGAAAGCCACATCCACCTCGATAAGGCCTGTATCTTGGATCGCTGCTGCATACAAGAAGGCACGCTTGCTGAGGCAGTCGAACAAACTAGCGACGCCAAAGAAAACTTCACCTTTGATGACGTCTACGAGCGCGCAAGCCGCGTGGTTCAGATGGCGATCAAACAGGGCACCATGCACCTTCGAACCTTTGTCGAAACCGACCCTAAAGCCGACCTCATCAGTTTTGATGCGATTAAGCGTGTGCGGACAGACCATGCCCACCTCATCGATATCCAGATTTGCGCCTTTGCTCAAGAGGGCTTGACCGATCAGCCGCAAACCCAAAACCTAATTAAAGAAGCACTCAGTTTAGGCGCCGATCTGATTGGTGGCTGCCCCTATAAACTGTCTCTTATACACATCTCCGAGCCCACGAGACTAGGCATGATCTCGT
>CAJXOR010000019.1 GCA_913057715.1 uncultured Moraxellaceae bacterium | reverse complement strand
ATCTACACTATCCTCTTCGTCGGCAGCGTCAGATGTGTATAAGAGACAGAAACAAGAGGGTGAGCGCCCTGAAGCCGGTTTAGAGGTGAGTTTTACTGCTGAAAAAGACAAGCAAGGTCGCAACCGGGCGGGACTGGTGGATCTTGGTACGGACAGCGGATTGAGCGGAGTCAGCCTGCCGAGCAGCAAGGCGCTCATGATCGGTTTGGGTGTGGTGTTTTTGCTCGCGCTTTACGTGCTCAGTGCGCTTGGCTACTTGCCGGCATCGACAGCAACCTCGTATCTGATCATGAGTGGGCTAACCGCAGCGATTTATGCCTTTGATAAGCGCCAAGCACAAAAATCAGCGCACCGCGTGTCAGAGATCACCCTTCACAGCTTTGCGGTTTTAGGCGGCTGGCCGGGTGCCACGATTGCCCAGCAAGTGCTGCGTCATAAATCCAGCAAAGCTGAATTTAGAAAGACCTTTTGGCTGACCGTGATCGCTAATTTGCTGATCTTGGCTTTGCTACTTTGGTTATACGCGACGCGCGCGACGACCGTGGTAACCTCAGCTCTTTAATCGATCTAAAGCTCATGGATGTCTGGCGTATGATGAACACTTATTATGATTTTGCGCTCTTGGGTGTCTGGTTGATCTTGGCCACCGTGCTGGTTCAGGCACTGGTGGCAAGCTTCGCCAAAGCCAATCGCGAGAATCACATACCCGGAAAGCCGGTCGAAAACTCGCACGAGTCTTTTGTGTTCCGCGCCGAGCGCACCTTCATGAACTCGCTGGAAAACCTGCCCGTGTTTTTGGGCACTGCGCTGGTTGCGGTACTTGCCGGTGCCAGTCCGCACTGGACCGGCAAGCTGATTTGGATCTATGCGGGGGCTCGCCTGCTGCACATGGCGCTTTACTACGCCATCGCCACCGAGAAAAACCCGAGCCCGCGCTCATGGTTCTACCTGCTGGGCGTCTTGGCTAATTTAGGATTGCTTGGGGTTACGCTGGTGGCTTTGATTTAAACTGCAAAGCTTTAAGCTGAAAAATGCCCACCCTAGCCGCCACCTTCCTTAAGTCTGGCGGCTTTTTTATGGCCAATTTTAGAAAGCCGGTCGACATCTGTAACGATGGTTCAACAAAGTCATACCGGCATACGCGTTAGATACCGATGGGTTGCACGGGGGCAACCAGCGCTGACATTTTGCTCAAACACGCTCAACTAGGCGCCCTACAAAGCGGTGCTAACCTTGGGAAAATTTTACGAGTAAGCACCCATGACCCAAGAACACAAATCCCCAGTGGATACCCCCAAATACGCGCTCGTGACCGGAGCCGCTAGCGGCATCGGCAAAGCGATCACCCGTATCCTGCTTGAAAACGACTTTACCGTGGGGGCGCTGGACTGTGATCAAGAGGCGCTACTCAACTTAAGCACCGAGATGCCGCACCCCGAGCGCGTCAAAACTCAGCTCTGCGATGTGGGAAGCGAAGCCAGTATTGAGGCGGCGATCGACGAGCTTGGCTTTGATGAGCTGTTTTTGTTGGTGTGTAACGGCGGGCCCGTCAATCCGGTGTTGGGTGAGATCACTGAGATTGAGACCAGCGACTGGCTGCGCTTCATCGATACGCACTTAACCGGTGCATTTGTTTTGGCGCGAACTTGCACCCCTGCACTCAGACGGGGCAAAGGCAGCATAGTAAACATCGCCTCCACCCGCGCGCTCATGAGTGAGGCCAACACCTTTGGTTATACCGCGGCCAAAGGCGGCATGGTGGCGCTGACCCACGCACTCGCGGTGAGCCTGGGGCCAGAGGTTCGTGCCAACACGATCTTGCCGGGCTGGATCGCGCATGACCAAAGTGGCTTAAGTGCTGAGGATCACGCGCAGCACCCGGTGGGCCGCGTGGGTGAGGATCGCGATATCGCCCAAGCGCTCATGTATCTTGCGCACGCAGGCTTCGTCACCGGCGAGTCTTTGGTGGTCGATGGCGGCATGACCAAAAAGATGATCTACGTATAGCCCCTAGATCCGCTGAGCTTTTTAGGAGCGCCTTAGCAGCTTAAGTCAAAAGTTACACGTTCTTACCTGATGGCACGCTAATTGCTTGAGTTTGTTTGCAAGCCTCATAAAAACCATCAGGAACATCGCCCATGACTCTGCTCAAAACCACCGCACTGACGGCCGCTGTCTTAAGCTGCGCCCCGCTAGCACAATCCGCTCCGTTTACCACCGAAGTTCACATGGACACGCGCCTGCGCTACGAAGCGGTTGAGCAGTCAAATGCCCTCAAAGACGCCGATTCCGGGTCGTTTCGCTTTCGCCCCCGTGTTGAGATCGGTAACGGCACCCTCGACTTTCTAGCAGAAGCTGAAGTGACGGCAGAGGTCGGCAAAGGTTTCAACAGCACCCGCAACGGCGAAACCGATCGCAGTGTGGTTGCTGATCCACAAACCAAAGAAATCAACCGTTTGCAGCTCTCTTACACCCACTCAGGTGAAGTGCTAACCGGCTCTAAAGTCACGGTCGGGCGCCAAGAAATCAATCTGGGCAACCAGCGCTTTGTTGGTGCCGTCGCTTGGCGCCAGAACGAGCAGACATTTGACGCCGTGCGAGTGCAGCTAAAACCCATCAGTGCGGTGGAACTGGACTACTCCTACGTGAACCAGGTCAACACCATCTTTGGTTCTGAGGAGCCGGTGCCCTTTATCGCCGCGCGTGATACCGAGTTCGAGGCCGATATCCACTTGCTGAACCTGACTGGAGTGGTGCCAGGAGAAGTTAAGGTTAACGCTTACGGCTACTGGATGGGTTTCGATGACTTAGCGGGCAAATCTAACCGGACTTTTGGTTTGAGCGCGGCGCGTGACTTTGGTTTGATCGACGCCCGTTTAGAGTATGCCAACCAGTCTGACTATGAAGCCCAGCCGCTCGACTACAGCGCGGACTACTGGCATGCCACCTTGGGACTTGAAACTGAGTCCAAGATCCGCTTGGCCGCAGGCTATGAGCTGCTTGGCAGTGACGATGGCAACATCGGTTTTCAAACCCCACTGGCCACTTTGTTCAAGTTCAACGGCGCCGCTGACACCTTTTTGCTGAGCACGCCAGCAAATGGCCTGCAAGACGCTTATGTTTCCGCGGAGACACCGCTTAAGATCATTCCCGGCAAATTCGCCGTTGAGGCGCATAAGTACGATTCGGACGAAGGTTCTCAAGACTTCGGTTTTGAAACCACCGGTACTCTGGTCATCCCCATCAAGGCGCTGCCCGGTCTTAAGGGCTTGATCAAGTACACGCACTATGAGGCAGACGACGGCCCGTATGTCGACACCGACAAACTTTGGGTGCAGATGGACTACAGCCTCTGATGGTTTAAGTTCTGATCAAACCGGCCGCCTCTTTTGAGGCGGTTTTTTTATCAATATGCACCGGTGCAGGCTAACCCGGTCTTAAAGATTTAACCTAAGTTGTGGTTTTATCGTAGGCGGGCGCGCGCCTCAAAACCGCTTCATGCTATGTTCTGAGTATCTTATCTTGAGCCACGAGTTATGTATTTTGCTTTGACACTGCTGGCGCTACTCGGTTTGTTTGTCTCGATCACCGGTGCGATCCAGATCCTCTATGTGGCTTTTACTCGCGGGATCGGCTGGGGCTTGTTTGCGCTGTTTATTCCCTTTGGGTTTGTGATCTTTGCGCGCATGAATTTAAAGGTGTGTAAGCGCTCGCTACTGCTGGTTGTCGTCGGGATGTTGATCGCTGCGTCTGTCTGGTTAGCTTTGCCGCTGGTGAGCCCGGCTTGAGGCTAGATCTTAAGCTTGAGTGTTTTTTTATCCGAGCTGAGCTTTGAATGCTGCTGGGTAACCAGTCAAATGTCAGCGCGATCTGCCTTTCACTCCTGACAACAGATCGCAATCAAATCAGTGACTGCTTCGCTTGAGAGTGAACTGCCTCGTTAATGGCTATAGCGACAATGGTTAGCCATGAGTGCGCGCTAAAGGCTACTCCCTGTGAAGAGCTCGCCCTAGCTTGGAGACGACCGGCCGGCAACTGGAGAGCTTACCGCTTGCCATGTGAAGAGGTCACAGCTCGCCATGTGAAGAGTTTACAGCTCGCCATGTAGAGAGGTTACAGCTCGCCCGTCAGGTACTGCGCCTCACCAAATCCAAAGCTCCAGTCGATATCGGTGTTGGTCATGATTGAAATCAGCAGATCCTTGGGATCAAGCCCGCAGTTGGCTTCAAGCTGATCAGCCAGCAGGCGATAAAACTGAGTTTTGGCCGTGGTCGCACGAGGCGAGCTAAACACCTGAACCACCACCATGCGCTCGCTGCGCTCAAAACCCAGACCGGTATCGAGCAGACACATGCGCCCGGGTTTGTGCTCGGTGACGATCTGATAGCGATCAGTTTTAGGCACCTCAAACGCCTTGACCGCGCAGTCTTGCACGGTGTCCATGAGGGTTTGGATCTCAGCATCGCTGCGGCCTTCGATTACATCAATTCGGATCAGGGGCATGGGTGACTCCTTTTAATTTAGTGGCTTGAGTGAGCTTAAGCTGTTCTGTCTTGATTGAGTTTGGACTAGGTGGGCATTTGGGGTCGGCGCGAGCTTGGTAAAAATATGCTAAACAATGATCCGCGCCGTTTCATGCCCAGCCGCGTGAGCGTGCTTGAGAGTTTTGTGTCAGACTTAAAAGGCCTAAGCCGAACACGATTTAGTGCAGGAGTTGGTAAATCACTGTTAGCAGGCCAATCTGGCAAAGCAGTAGCAGCAGGCAAAGCGACTGCCAGAATTTGATCGGATGCTTCTCCATTAGTGGCAGGCGTCTGGGTGCGGTGAACTCCCCGCCCGGGCGAGTCAGCGCGTGGATCAGTTCAGCCGCCTCACTGAAGCGCGTGCGGCGATCCAGACTAAGCCCTTTTAAGATCACCCGATCAAGCCAGTCCGGTAAATTGGTGCGGTGCGCCTTGATGGGTTGGTATTTGAGGCGGTTAATGTCTTGAAGGCTGGTGGCTTTAGGGATGCCCAGACCAAAGGGTAGGTGTCCGGTCAGCATCTCGTAAGCGATCACGCTCAAGGAAAAAACATCGGCTCGCGCATCAATCTGTTGACCGATGGGCAGTCCCACAAAGTACTCTGGCGCACTGTACTGCGCCGTACCTGGCATAGCGCCTATTTCCCCGCTTTTAAGGTCCTCGACCCCAGGCACCCAAGCTGATCCCAGATCAATAATCTTGATCCCATCTTCAGCGATCATGATGTTTTCGGGGCGAATATCTTGATGGATAATCTCTTGACGGTGCATGGCGCGAAGTCCCGCGCCGATATCAGTTAAGATGCGGCGCACCTGATCTAGGCTGGGTTTAGGGTGATCGGTCATCCACTGACGAAGCGTATCACCCTCGACATACTCGCTCAGGGCGTATAAATACTGCTTCGCTCGATTGAGTTTGGGTGCTTGAGCCACGTGAGGGCTGTCGATTCGCTGCGCAGTCCACTCCTCAAGTAGCAGCTGATCCAGATAATTACGGTTTTCTTGGTGTTCGGCTGAAGGGGTTTTGAGCACCATGCGCTCGCCGCTCGCCTCATCGCGCACGAGGTACACGTGCGAGCGGTGACCAAAGTGCAAAGTCTTAAGGACCATAAAGCCATCGAACACTTGGCGCGGTTGCAGGGAGGTCTTGACCGGAAGGTTGGCTGAAACCAGACCAATATCTTCAAGGTTGGGTTCACCCACTTCATCTATACGCAGTAAAAGCACGCTTAAGTTATCGGTGCTACCTGCATCCAGAGCCAGTTGGCAAAGTGCTTTAGCGATCTGATCCGCCTCTTGGGTCTGCGAGGTTGGTGAGTCAGCAGTGCGCTCGACTCTCGGTTCCTTGGCTAACCTCTCATCAAGCTCAGTACTCGGCTGATCTACGCCAGCCTTATCGCTTTTTGCCAGCGCAGCGTCATCACTGTCGCTGTTTTCGTCCTGATCGCTGCCTTGATAACCGACTAGGTCAGAACCCTTATCTCGCAGATCTTCAGTTGGCTGATCACCCCACTGCGCCAACAGAGAGCTGATCTGATCGGTACTTAACACCTCATGCACCCCATCGGTGCTGAGTAGGTACACATCACCCGGTTGTGCACCAAAGCTCACTGTTTCAAGCTCAAGTTCGGCCTGTATGCCAAGCGCTCGAGTCAGGTAACTCACCTCTTCTGAGTATTCGCGGCGATGCGCTGTGGTCAGCACCTCAAACTGACCACCGCGTAGTCTTGCGATTTGTGAGTCGCCAGCGTGCAGCAAGTGCACCTGATCCCCGCGCACGATCAGCACGCTTAAGGTGCAGACGTAGCCCTGATCGCGCTCAAAACGGGTGGGGTTTTTTTGGCCCAGCGCATGCAGCCAAGCATTGGTGGCTTTGATCACCCGTTCTGCCGATATCTGAGGTGACCAGCTTTGCGGGGTGCTGTAGTAGTCGCCGAGCAAGTTACCCACCGCGCTTTGACTGGCCTTTGCCGACACGGCGCTTGAGCTGATGCCGTCTGCTACCGCAGCGCAAACCCCTTTGAGCGCAAGCACTGCCTCACTGGGCTCGCTTACCCCCAGTGCATCCTGATTGATGGCTTTACGCCCTTTACTGCTGTACTCGCCAGTGGTGACGCGCAACCTGGATTTAGTGCTCATCAAAGCTCCTATAAAATGCCCACCAAATCAGACCGTCCCCAAGCGCTGGCTCAGCGCCGCACCGAAGGGTGTTAAAAGTAAACCGCAACCACTCCAAATCGCTTTGCAACCAAGCGATATCAGGCTCATCAAAACCAGATCCGCTGTTTGACCCCATCAGTGATTGAGCGTCTGGGTTGGCAGGCCGTATCAGCAGGTTTGCACTACCGATCATACAATTAAGGTGCCAAGGCCACAGGGCCTGATCAACAAATGCCATCCACGCTTTAAGCTCAAGTTAACCGCAAGCTTAAGTTTGAGGTGGGCGATGTTTGGATGGACGGCTAGCTGCGAGATGGCGCTCAGCAGCCATAGACGGCATTTGTCAAAAAAGAGCGCCTGATCAGGCGCTCTGTGCGATTAAGAAAAAATTACAGCTTTTGTAGGGCAGAGGCTTACCAGCTTTTATAAGGCAAAAACTTACCGTTCATGGTGATCACCACACGGTCGCCTTTGGGGTCTTCTTCTTTTTCAACATCCATCGAGAAGTCGATTGCACTCATGATTCCATCGCCAAACTGTTCTTGGATCACCGACTTGAGGGTTTCGCCGTAGACGCCAACCACTTCATAGAGGCGGTAGATCAAGGGGTCATTTGGGATCGCTTTATCCCACTCTTTGGTTGGGTAGACCATGAGTGCCTGCACCACGTCAGCGCCCAGATCGAGCAAATCGGCGATCTTTTGAGCCACAGGCTCTTTAACACTGCTCATGCCGAGGCAAGCTGAGGCAAGCCAAGTCGGGGAGACGCCAACCGCCTCACCCATTTGATTCCAAGTCATCGACTTTTGGGTTTTTGCACTGACGATCAGATCACTCATTTGTTCTTTGTTCATAACCACTCCTGGGGGTAACACCTAACGGTGTTTTATCAATTAAAAAGTAAGGGGTTTTAAAGTAGGGATTTTGAGGCGCGTCTGGCTTGCGACCAGCCGCGCCTAAACCCATCAGACCAGTACGCGCTCAGCGCCAGTTTTAACGTGGGTGTAGTACAGCGGCAGACCAACCAGCAAGAACCCGCCAACCAGGTTGCCAAGTACGGTTGGTAACTCGTTCCACAGCAGGTAGTCGGTGACGGTGAAGTCGCCGCCCATGATCATTGAGAAGGGGAAGAGGAACATGTTGACGATCGAGTGTTCAAAGCCCATGAAAAAGAAGAGCATGACCGGCATCCACATGGCGATGATCTTGGAGGTTGCTGAGGTTGAGATCATGGCACCGACCACGCCCATCGAGACCATCCAGTTGCACATGACGCCGCGGAAGAAAATCGTCAGCCAGCCCATGACGCCGTGAGACTGGTAGCCAACCGTACGCGATTCACCGATGCTAGCGACTTTGGCCGCAATCTCGCCGCCGTCTATGCTGTAGCCGTAAGTTAAGATAAATGACATCAAAAATGCCACCGTCAAGGCGCCGGCAAGGTTCCCAAGAAACACCAATCCCCAGTTACGCAGCACTTGAGGGAGGGTGACGCCGGCGCGTTTATCCAGATAGGCCAGCGGAACCAGAGTAAACACACCGGTGAGCAAGTCAAACTTCATGAGGTAGAGCATGATAAAGCCCACCGGAAACAGCATGGCGCCCACCAGCGCCGAGCCGGTCTGCATGGCGACCGTGATCGCAAAGATCGCCGCCAAACCCAAGATGGCTCCCGCCATATAGGCGCGGATAAACGCATCTTTAGTAGACATATAAACTTTAGACTCACCTGAGTCGACCATCTTTTTGGCAAATTCGCCCGGTTCGATATAAGACATACTGCGGTTCCTGTGGTTGACTTCAAACGCCCATTGCGTTTGTTTCAGCCCAAGATTGCAAGTAGTGTGCCAATCCGATAACCCTAAGCGAAATCAGTCTGATTGACTTTAAAGTCGCTCGGTTTTATAGCTCTGCCGTGAGGTTTTCAGCAGGTCAGTTGATCTGATCGAGAGCCGCTCACGCTACTGCTCATGAAAAACTTGAGCAATGGGATGGTCAAAAAAACCCGCTCTAAGCGGGTTTTTTTGGGGAGGTTATGCCTGAAAACACAGACATTTAACCCCGCTCCTCTAAATCTCTTAAGCTGTGTTCGTAGTCAATCGCGGTGTCGATCACGTGTACCCCGCCCGCCGCGAGTGCCTCGCTCAGCATCTGTTCGTACTCCTCGATACTGCGGGCGGTGTGACCGTGCGCACCAAAGGATTCGGCGAGTTTTTTGAAGTCCGGGTTACCAAATTCAAGGCCCCACTCATCCATTTGCATGCGCTCTTGTTTCCAGCGAATCATCTGGTAGCAGGCGTCGTTTAGGATCACCACCACCAGATCCAGCTTCATGCGCACCGCGGTTTCCAGCTCTTGGGAGCCCATCATGAAACCGCCATCGCCGCAGACCGCGATCACTTTACGATCGGGGTAGACCACTTTTGCGCCCATCGCCGAGGGCAGGCCTGCGCCCATGGTTGCCAGCGCGTTATCGAGCAGTAGCGTGTTTTCCTCGCGCGCGGTGAAGTGGCGGGCGAACCAGATCTTGTACATGCCGTTATCCAGCGCCACGATCCCGTCGTTTGGCAGCACTTTTCGGGTCGTGGTGACCAGTTGCTGCGGGGTGAGCGTGGTTGCTGCTTTTAACTGCTTGTCAAATGTCTGCTCTAGCTGAGTTCTAGCAGGCATGTGAAACTGCGTGTCGAGTTGACTTAAGTCTGCATCTTCAAGCCCCTCGGAGATTCGCCAGATCGCGTTAGCGATATCCCCTACCACCTCGGTTTGCGGATAGTAGATCGAGCCGACTTCGGCTGAGTCAAAGTTGATGTGCACCACTTCGCGGCGACCCGTCATGATAAAGGGCGGTTTCTCTACCATGTCATGCCCAATATTGATCACCAGATCCGCCTGATTGATCGTATCGTGAACAAAATCATCGCTAGATAGCGCGGCGCTGCCCGCGTACTGCGGCAGATCCTCAGAGATCACGCCTTTGCCCATCTGCGTGGGCACAAAGGGTATGCCATAGCGCTGCACGAACTTAGTGAGCTGTTTAGAGGTGCGCTTACGATTAGCGCCCGACCCGACGATGATGATGGGCTTTTTGGCGCTTTTAATCAGCTCAACCACGCGAGTGATCGAGGCTTTATCGGCGACTGGGCGACGCACGTTTGAGCTGGGCAGCGGCTGGTAGTTGATCTCCTCACCAGCTATATCTTCTGGCAGCTCCAGGTGCACCGCCCCCGGGCGCTCCTCGGTTGCTAGGCGCACCATCTCGCGGACGTGAGCGGGAACTAAAGAACCCTCTACCAGAGTTTTTGAGTACTTGGTGATCGGGGTCATCATATCGACAACATCAAGCAGCTGAAACTCGCCCTGTTTTGAGTGGCGTATCGGTTTTTGTCCGGTCAAGAGGATCAGCGGCATGGCGCCCAGCTGAGCATAGGCGACCCCAGTCATCAGGTTGGTGGCGCCAGGACCCAAAGTAGATAGCGCTACCGCAGGCACCCCGGTTAACCGCCCTATGGTGGCGGCGATAAAGGCTGCTGCCTGCTCATGACGGGTCAAAGTAAACTCGATACTTGAGCCTTTGAGCGCCTCAAGCACGTCTAGGTTTTCCTCTCCGGGCACACCAAAGAGGTATTTGATGCCGTGGTCTTCTAGGCTTTTGATCAGGGCTTGGGCGGTGTTCATGGGCGCTCGTGTAGTGTAGACAAACTAAATCATACCCAGCTACCTGGCGTTTGCGGGTTTGCCCTTAGTAACCTGGCGTGTTTTTTGGCAAACCAACTAAGCGATGAAGGCTTAAGGCGGTGTTAGGGCTTGCTTGAAGCTGAAAAATGTCCACCCTTGAGTCATCTACTCAGAGCAAAACCGATCCCCTATGACCCGGGCGTAGCCATCTGGACAGGCGTTAGTAACCAAAAGGGTGATTGGTTTGTGTGACTTGCGATTGACCAGATTAGACTTGGCGAGGCTCAAAAAAACGCAGGCCATCAGCTCGCTCGTGTGAACTCAGCCACCGTTAGGTGAGGAGGGTTAGATCAATCATAAATACCCACCTCAAGCGCTGGTGAGTTTGAGCCCAATCACCCCAAGCAGGATCAGCCCAACACACAAAACCTTGATCAGGGTTAGGCTCTCACCAAAAAACCAAGCGCCAAGCAGCACCGAGCCGATCATGCCAGCGCCCACCCATAAAGGATAAGCCAGACTGACCGGAAGTGATTTGAGCGCAAGCGTTAAAAACACGATCCCACCGGTGGCTGCCACCGCGGTTGCGACACTAGGCGCGAGGACCGTGAAGCCTTTGGAGGCTTTCATGGTGTAGGCAAACACCACTTCAAACACAGCGGCCAGACTTAAGTAGATCCATGGGGTCATGTTGGTCGATCCATAAATTAAGCACTCATGATAGCGCAGCTAAGCGCGCGCTCAGCTTGACTCAAGCGCGATTTAGCCAAAAGCCTACAGAGCCTAAACGAAGCGATGCGCAGCAAGTCAGGCAGGCAGTTACCATGGTGGTCATTTTGCTAATTTAGGGTGAGGTCATGGGTTTACTGGTCAATGGGACGTGGCAGGACAAGTGGTATGACACCGAGGACGGCTCTTTTAAGCGTGAAGCCACTGAGTTTCACGACTGGATCACGCCGGATGGCGAGCCGGGTCCAGATGGGCAAAAAGCTTTAAAGGCGCAAAGCGGGCGCTACCACCTGTTTGTGTCTTTGGCCTGCCCGTGGGCGCACCGAACCCTGATCATGCGAAAACTTAAGGAGTTAGATGAGCATATCTCGGTGAGTGTTGTTGATCCCAAGATGCTGGAGCATGGTTGGGAGTTTAGTGACGTAACTCACGACAACCCACTTGGGGAGCTGGATTATCTGTATGAGGTGTACCTAAAAGCCCAAAGTGACTATACGGGGCGGGTGACCGTCCCGGTTTTGTGGGATACGCGCACCAGCACCATCGTCAACAACGAGTCGAGTGAGATCATCCGCATCTTTAACACCGCGTTTAACGAGATCACCGGTAACACCACTGACTACTCCCCTGAGGCGCTGCAGGACAAGATTGATGAGATAAATGCCCGTGTTTACGGCGACATCAATAACGGCGTCTATAAAACCGGTTTTGCTACCAAGCAGGAAGTTTACGAGCTGCACTACACCGAGCTTTGGGCAGCGCTTGATTGGGTAGAGGGAATTTTATGTACTAGCCGGTATCTTTGTGGCGATGAGCTGACCGAGGCCGATATTCGCTTATTTACCACCTTGATTCGTTTTGATGCGGTTTATCACGGGCACTTTAAGTGCAACCGTCAGCGGATTGAGGACTACCCCCAGATGGCGCGGTACGTTCGTGACATTTTTCAAAAAAGCGGAATTTATGAAACCGTCGATTTTGGGCATATTCAGACGCACTATTACTTCAGTCACACCATGATTAACCCAAATCAGATTGTTCCGATGGGACCATCTATCGACTATATGACTGATAAGTGAATGATTGTTTACTATGCCGCCTGAATTAAATGACACAGGCGGCTTGAGTATGATTCGATCTATCTTCCCTATGGTTTGGTTGGCCATGAGCGCTTTTGGCGCCACTTTTTCACTGATGCTGAGCGCTTGGTTTTTAGACGTCAGCTGGCTGATTGCTGCGGTTTGCTGTTTGATGACGCTAGCCGTGCAGCTGAAGTCTGAGCAATATCAAATATTCCGGTTTTCTTTAGATACCAGAGCCACGCTGATCGCATCGCTGGTTTTTGCTGCGGTGATCATCGCTGCGGATCAATCCGCGTTTGCGACAGCGCTTGTGCTGCTGCAACTGATCAGCTGGTTGCTCTATGAGTTCTGGTACTCACCGATTAAGCAACCCAGTAAAACCCGATATAAGTTTGAACAAAAGCTGCCTAGCATCACCTTTAGACACATGGATGTACCAGCTAATTGAGTGCCCCAGATTGAATTTGGCTAAGCTTTATATTTATCGATTAGTGGATGCAAACTCGCGCGGTTCAAATTTGTTGTTATCGAGTAGTGCGCAAGCTTGGTGGGAATAGCTGGAAACCTATCCTCGTGAGGGTTTTGTGCTGATTTTTACTAGATAGGGATATGCAGTTTAACGGCGGTTAGCCTTATCGACATCCACTCTAATGCTTTGCGGTTTTAGCCTGATGTGCTGGATGCGATGCGCGGCTCGTTCCTTTGTGAGGCTATCCAGTGGCGTAAAAAAACCAGCTTGAAGCTGGTTTTTTGATACTGCTTACTGCTTTGGCTTTCTGGGTCTGCCTTCAGACAAGTAGTTTTTCAGCATCCCATGAGTGAAACCGTAAGTCTTGCACAGGTTTCTCACTTCTTTAAGTGCTTCAGCACGCTCATGCTTTTTGGCTTCAACCATCTTGCCTTCGAGTTCTTCCATCTCAGCTTTAAGTTCTTCGTAGCTTTTCATAACTTCCCCTTAGTATTAATTAGTGGCGACATAGTATCTGTTTATTGAGTTTTTTAACAGATAAAAAGTACAGCTAGAGTGGCGCCATAAACCCGATGCTTTTCTCTAGTTTAATCGGTAACCACTGCGATCATGATAAACGAGAGAAGAACAATCGTTCAATAATCCTCTTTGGTTTTTGCCTTACTTAAAAAACTGAGATAAAGCTTACTTAACTCTTTGATATCAGTCTGATTGGTACAATCAATCGAATCAAACACCAACGGTACTCAGTTCGTGGGCTATCCAGTTCGGATCAATCTTTTAAATTCATGCGGCTCAAAGCCTTACTTATAAATGGAGATTGTGGATTGTTTGATATTTGTATTTAGGGTTAATCGCCCGCTTAAGTTGATACCCCTATGCAAGTTTTATCTTCATAAGGTTTGATCGCTTAATGCGAATCACTTTCAATAAGTTTTGATGGGGTATCGCCAGTATCGAGTACTGATTGAGCTGATTTTGTGGATCTTGATACCAATTAACCCTAATTCAAATCTGAGTGAGTCGATTATCGTATTTAGGAATTTAGTTGATCTTGGTGTGACCCAAGACCCTGAATTTGGTGAGTTGGTTGGTACCCGTGACTTGGAAGCATTTTGCTGCGTCTTTATGGTTTTTCTACTTAGCTGATTACGCGCCTATTGCGGCAGCTGGGAGTGGGGTTGATTTAACTCGCTGATCAGGTTTTTAAAGGCGGGAGCCTGTATGAGATTGGGCGCTGCCGCTTTAGAGCCATAGATACTCAAGTGAGTGCCCTCCAAACTATAGGGTATGCCTCTTGCTGTCAGATCAGAGGGGTTGCCCTGAACTTGGTAAAGCTGATCACGGGCGATAAAGCTCACGTTGTTAAAACGCTCAGAAAACACTGATAATTTTTGGTTTGCCAGTAGCGTTAACTTATCTTTCGTAGGGTTAGTAGGCGCCAAAAATTGTCTACCCAGCATGAGGTCTTGTTGGTAGTCCTGAAGTACGTTGTTGTCAAACTGCTTAGGTGCCGCCATGATCAGCACGGGCTTACCGCTCTTGGCTAAGGCTTTGATTAGCGCAAGCACATCAGCCAGCTGGTTTTTATCCAGTACGTCACGCCAGTGACCGGCCAATACGTAAAAATCGTAGCTTGAAAGATTGTCATTTAGGTAATTGCGGTTAAACAGACACTGCTCAAAAGGCTTGCTGGCAGGTGGGCCAGTGAAAGCGTCGTCCAGACTTGGATAACACCAGTTGGTGGTGACGCTATGCACGCTCAAGCCGCTGTTAAATGCCGCTAAATCCCACATCGGCTCCAAGTGTCCGGCAAAAGAATCGCCAAAGAGCAGACCGCGTTTTGTTGGCTGATTGGCAGCGGGTTTCGCGCCAATTGAGCACTGTAAACCTGCTTCACCCACTGCTAAGTTTTGCTGTTTGGAGTTGATGTCAAAGAAGCACCAGCCGCTTTGGTTGGTGGGCATCTGCAGTTCAGCCATGACCGAGCTTAGCTCAGGTAAGCGCTCAGTGTAGCCGCCCTGTTTTTTGCCGAGCCATCCAAAGCTCACCAGCAGCAAGGCGATCACCAAAAAACCAATCATGAGGTCGCGGCCTGGAATGCGGGGCGAGCGGCAGGGGGTCTCGATGAAGGTGCGCGTGAGCTGAGCCAGCACCAGAGTCAGTGCAGAAAGCACTCCAAACACCCACAGCGCTGGTTCACCTAGCACGATCCGTGCAAAGGCAAACAGGGGCTGGTGCCACAGATAAGCGCTGTAACTGATCAAGCCGACCCAGACAACTGGCTTCAAGCTCAGCAGTCGCCCAACCTGAGTGCTGGGCGAGCTAAACCCGATAATCAGCGCAGCTCCAAGGGTGGGCAGCAACATGGGCAGACCCGGCGTCTTGGTGGTCTCGTCAAAGACAAAGACCGACACCCCGATCATCGCGAGCCCTAGCCAGCCTAGCCACTCACTCAACCTAGGCTCGGACTTCAAGGGCTTGAGTCCTGGTAAACCCAGTGCCAGTAGGCTGCCCACCAACAGCTCCCAAGCCCTAGTGTGCAACATGAAAAAAGCCGTATCCGGATCACGGCCAACCTCAACCAGCGCGAAGCTCAAACTGATCAAAAATAACCCGCTTAAGAGCGCGAGTATGGTTTTCGTCCTAAAGCGCTTAACCAGCAGCAGCAATAGCGGAAACAATAGGTAGAACTGCTCCTCAACCGCCAAACTCCAGGTGTGCAGCAGGGGCTTTAACTCTGAGGCGGTCCTGAAGTAGTCGCTCTGGTCTTTAAAGGTGAAGTTGGATGAGAAAGTGGCCACCCCGATCAGGCTCTCACAGAGCTCCTTCATCTGTATGGGGCCAAGGGTGAGCCAAGCGACAGGCAAGCAGCAAAATGTCACTAGGTAGAGAGCCGGTAAGATACGCCGCGCTCGCCGCTCGTAAAAGTGGCTCAAGCTAAAGCGCTGTTTAACCAAATCGGCATAGATGATGCTGGTGATCAGGTAGCCACTGATCACAAAAAAGATATCGACCCCAACAAACCCACCGCTGAAACCGGCAAAACCTGCATGAAACAGGATCACCGGCAACACAGCCAGCGCTCTGAGTCCGTCTATCTCGGGACGATAGTTCATGTCAGGTTAATGAGGGTGGGTAAAGGCGGGAGACTAATTTTTCGTGGAATTGAATCAAAAGGTGGTAAGCGAGGACATTTCGCCCCCACTTAACCAACCCTCACTCCCACTCAATCGTCGCTGGCGGCTTACTTGATACGTCATAAGTCACGCGGGACACCTCTTTGATTTCGTTCATGATCCGGTTCGATACCGTCTCGATCAGATCGTAGGGGAGGTGGGCAAAGCGCGCGGTCATAAAGTCGATGGTCTCAACTGCCCGCAGCGCGATCACCCAAGCGTAGCGGCGGCCATCGCCGACCACACCGACCGACTTGACCGGCTGGAACACGGCAAACGCCTGCGCGGTTTTGTCGTACCAGTCAAAAGCGCGCAGCTCCTGCATGAAGATATCATCGGCACGCCTTAAGATATCGGCGTATTCTTTTTTGACTTCCCCCAAGATCCGCACGCCAAGCCCCGGCCCTGGAAATGGATGACGGTAGATCATATCGCGCGGGAGTCCCAGCGCCACACCCAATTTGCGTACTTCATCCTTAAACAGATCACGCAGTGGCTCGACCAGATCAAAGTCCAGATCGTCCGGCAGGCCGCCGACGTTATGGTGCGACTTGATCACATGCGCTTTGCCTTGGTGAGACTTGGCCGACTCGATCACGTCGGGGTAGATCGTGCCTTGGGCTAGCCACTTCACTTTTTTGCCGTCTGAGCCTTTTGAGACATCGCGTGCGGCTTGAGCGAACACATCGATAAAGGTTTTACCGATTGCCTTGCGCTTATCCTCAGGGTCGCTAAGTCCCGCTAAAGCCCCCAAGAACTGATCCTCGGCGTCGACACGGATCACCTTGACCCCGAGGTTCTTGGCAAAGATCCGCATGACATCGTCGCCCTCATTTAGACGCAGCAGGCCATTGTCGACAAACACGCAGGTCAACTGATCCCCGATCGCCTCATGCAAGAGCGCCGCCACCACCGAGGAGTCCACCCCGCCTGACAAGCCCAAAAGCACTTGATCATTGCCGATTTGCTCGCGCATCTGCTGCACGCGCAGCTCGATGATGTTTTCTGAGTTCCACGCGTGACCTAGCCCGCAGATCTCATGGACAAAGCGCCCGATCAGCGCCTCACCCTGAGGAGTGTGGGTGACTTCGGGGTGAAACTGCAGACCGTACAAGTGATCGGACTCGCGGCTCATCGCGGCGATGGGGCAACTTGGCGTCGCAGCGCTCACTTCAAACCCGGCCGGCAGCTCAACCACTTTATCGCCGTGGCTCATCCAGACATCGAGGTTAGGCTCGATTGACAGCCCGCTCAGCAGCGCCCCGCCTTTGACCTCGATCTTGGCTGCCCCGAACTCGTGTACGTCGCTCGCTTGCACTTGACCGCCGAAGTGCGAGGCCATGGCCTGCATGCCGTAGCAGATCCCTAAAACAGGGATACCCAGCCCAAAGACCGCTGCGTTGATCTTGGGGGCGTCGCTTGCGTGCACGCTCTCTGGCCCGCCCGATAGGATTACCCCGTCCGCCTCAAACTCGCTGATCCTTGAGGTCTCGATGTCCCAGGGGTACATCTCGCAAAACACGCCGGCTTCGCGCACCCGGCGCGCGATCAGCTGTGAGTACTGCGAGCCAAAATCCAGGATCAAGATGCGTTCAGATTTTATAGTGGGGGTGGCGGTTTGGGTCACGTTAACTCTCACGGGCAAGGGTGAGCGTATTGTAGCAAAGCAGGCTGACTCAGGGTTAAACCGGCGAGTGCTTTAGCAAAATGCCGCCACTAGCAAATCCCCTCAAGCCTTCGCGCTCAGTTTTTCAAACAGGCGTCCGTGCAGGCAGCCTGCGTGCGCCACTTTTACTGTGTTTGCTGGCGCAGCCTCAGCACCGTCCGCGGTTTTGTTGCGCTCGTAGCGAACCCAAGCTTTTTCATGAAAGAAAAACACCACGGTATTGATCGCCGGTTCAATCAGCGCCATGAGGCCGCCGATCAACAAACTACCAGTCAGCAGGTATGCCACCGAAAAGGCGACGGTGAAGTGCAGTGCGGCAAAGGTTAGTGTCTTGGTCATCTGGGTATCGTCATCGGTTACTGGATAAACAGATGATAACGATTATCATTTAATTAATACAGCGATCAGCTCAGGGTTATCTTGAAACCATGATTAAGTAAAACCGATCAATTTCCCTGATCCGGTGGCATTTGATTAAATACAGGCGTAAAAAAACCGGAACTCGTCCGGCTAATCAGCGCGTAAAACTCAGTGTTTGCGCTGTTTTTCGTACAAAAACTCAAGCACCGAGGAGCGCATGCGGTTGTACTCAGGATCGTTAGCCAGCGCCACGCGGTTGCGCGGACGCGGCAGGGTGATCTCAAGGATCTCCCCGATCGTCGCGTCGGGGCCGTTGGTGAGCATGACGATCCGATCGGACAAAAGCACTGCCTCATCGACGTCGTGGGTAATCATGATCACGGTGTTGTTGAGCTCCGCCTGGATCTCCATGAGCGAGTCCTGCATGTGCGCGCGGGTCAGGGCGTCGAGCGCGCCAAAGGGTTCATCCATGAGCAGCACTTCTGGCTGCATGGCAAGCGCGCGGGCGATACCGACGCGCTGCTTCATACCGCCTGAGATCTCATCGGGGCGTTTATGCATGGCGTGGTCCATGTGCACCAGTTTTAAGTTGTGCTCGCACCACTCTTTGATCTCAGACTTGCTTTTCTTGCCCTTAAACACTTGTTTCACCGCGATCTCGACGTTCTCGTAAGCGGTCAGCCACGGCAGCAGTGAGTGATTTTGAAACACGATCGCGCGGTCGGGCCCCGGCTCGTGCACTTCTTTGGTGCCGAGGATCACCCCGCCGCTGGTGGCCTGATACAGACCTGCGACGATGTTTAGGATTGTGGACTTGCCGCAGCCAGAGTGACCGATAAAGGAGACAAACTCGCCTTTATTGATGTTCAGATTGATGTTGTTCAGTGCCTTAAACACGCCCTTGGGGGTGGCAAAGTGCATGTCGACGCCAGTGATTTGCAGTAGTGCGCTCATGGTGTGTCCTTAAAAGTTAGAAAAATGTCATCCCTCTATGTCTCTTGAGTGGTTTTGGTGCAGTCGTGATTAGCTCGATCTGCACCTCATCCACGCGTGATCTTAGGGTTGGCTTAAACTTAAGTCGTCGCGGCGTTTTTCTCCCACGACACTTTGTTTTGCAGCAGCAGCATGATCCGATCCAAGATAAAACCGATGATGCCGATCACCAGCACCGCCACCATGATCCGGGCGAGGGAGTTTGAGCTGCCGTTTTGGAATTCATCCCAGACGAACTTGCCAAGCCCGGGGCTTTGCGCGAGCATCTCGGCGGCGATCAGCACCATCCAGGCGATGCCCAGTGACAAGCGCATGCCGGTAAAGATCATCGGGATCGCTGATGGGATCACCACTTTAGTGACAAAGGGAAGCGTTGGTAGGCGGATGACGCGGGCGACATTTTTCAAATCTTCTGGCACCGATGCCACGCCCACCGCGGTGTTGATCAGCATGGGCCACAGGCAGCATAGCGTCACGGTGAACATGGAATTCAAGAAAGCTTTGGGCACCAGCGGGTCGTCGCTCACGTAAACCGCGCTGACCACCATGGTGATCAAGGGCAGCCAGGCCAAGGGCGACACCGGGCGAAAGATCTGGATGATCGGGTTGATCGCCATGCGCAGCCCTGAGTTGATGCCGAGCGCGATCCCCAGCGGCACTGCGATCAGCGCCGCCAGCAAGAACCCGCAAAGCACCGTGATCAGGCTGGTGACGATCTGATCAAAAAATGTCTCTTTGCCAGTGTAGGCGCGCTCGACCGGCACATAATCAGGGTTTGAAATTAGCCGGGCTTTGGTGCGCTCTTCTTGGCGAAAGTAGAAGTCGTCAGCTTTGGCGCGCTCAGCGCGGTGTTCGGTGATCAAGGATCCTGCCTGATCAAGGGTTTGGGCGGGCCCGGGAAACTTGCCAAGCGAGGTGTCGATCTGAGTGGCTGTACCGGCCCATAAAAGTAAAAAGACTATCACACCAACGATGGGCAAGACGATGCTCATGGTTCGGGTGGATAAGAGTCCGGCCTTGAATCGGGCGGTGAGGGTGGTGTCCGTATCAGCGGTGAGTCCCATCATGGCTCCTGAAGTTGAGTGGAGATGGGTTTAGGCGCTTGCCTAAACCGAGGCAAAAGGGGTTAAACCCAGCAGAGCCGCAGTTAAGCGGCTCCGTGAGTGAGCTCGGCTCGATTATTGATAACCGATCGAGAACTTTTTCAAGTAAGCGTTAGGTGCTGAACCGTCAAAACTGATCCCGTCGATGAACTCGCTTTGCTCAGGCTTGAAACCGGTTTCGGTTTTTAGATCCGGAAACTCGCTAGCCTCAAACATACCGGTATCGATGAGTGACTGTGCTGCGGTCGCATAGATGTCAGGGCGATAAACTTGAGCTGCAGTTTCTTTGTACCAGCTGTCTGGCTTGGTTTCGCTGATCTGACCCCAGCGGCGCATCTGAGTTAGGTACCAGATCGCGTCTGAGTAGTAGGGGTAGGTGGCGTTGTAGCGGAAGAACACGTTGAAGTCAGGGACTTCGCGCTTATCGCCTTTTTCATACTCAAAGGTGCCGGTCATGGAGTTGGCGATCACCTCTTGATCTGCGCCGACATACTCAGGGCGAGACAGGATCTCAACGGCCTCCATGCGGTTTGCGTTGTTGCCCTCGTCTAACCAGCGCGCGGCGCGGATCAGAGCGCGGGTTAGGCGCGCGGTGGTGGCGGGGTTGGCTTCAGCAAACTCTTTGGTGATACCAAAGACTTTTTCGGGGTTATTTTTCCAGATCTCATAATCGGTGATCACCGGCACGCCGATGCCTTTAAATACAGCCTGCTGGTTCCAAGGCTCGCCCACACAGTAACCGTCGATGGTGCCTGACTCCATGGTGGCTGGCATCTGCGGCGGCGGAGTCACTGAGAGCAGCACGTCAGCTTTGAGCGTGCCTGAGCTGTCGCCTTTATCAGGTGCGTAGTAACCGGGATTTAGACCACCAGCTGCCAGCCAGTAGCGAAGTTCATAGTTGTGTGTGGAAACCGGAAACACCATGCCCATCTTGAAAGCTTTACCTTCAGACTTGTACTTTTCCACTACTGGTTTAAGCGCTGAGGCGCTGATCGGGTGAACCGGCTTGCCATCGGCACCTTTGGGTATGTTGGTTTTCATGTCGGCCCAAACCGCGTTTGAGACGGTGATCCCGTTGCCATTTAGGTCCATAGAAAACGGGGTGATGATGTCCGCTTTGGTGCCATAACCGATGGTGGCGGCCAAAGGCTGACCGGCGAGCATGTGCGCGCCGTCCAACGTTCCGTCGATCACACCGTTAAGCAGTACTTTCCAGTTGGCTTGAGCAGCCAAGGTGACAAACAGGCCTTCGTCTTCAAAGTAGCCTTTCTCGTAAGCGATGGCGAGCGGGGCCATGTCGGTCAATTTGATGAAACCAAAGGTCAACTCCGCTTTTTCCGCTTTAGGCAAACTGCTGTCGAGCTTGGCGAGCATGTCGGCACCGGGAGCACTTGCGGTTTTAGCAGCTGGCTCAGTTTCTGCAGTTTTTTCTGGTTTTTTGCTGCAGCCTGCGATGCTAAGGGTGAGCGCGCACAGACTGAGCGCCGCGTATTTGGAGAGTGTGGTCAATGGTGGCTCCTGGGGTTATTTGATTAATCCCAAGCAATTCACGTGCCAACCAGAAGATAAGGTGGTTTATATGAGCCTTTTTATTAATTTATGTTTTTGGCCAGTTGAGCCATCAGCACTTAATCCTGACTTGATCGTGCTTGGCTGATACGCGCCCAGTTGATTTGATCAGTTGCTCTTTAGCGGTGCAGCACTGTGCTCGCCGCGGGCGTCTATGGCGAGGGAGCTGACGCCTCGCCACCAAGGGTAAGTGCTTGATCCAAACTCAACCGCCTGACCGATCTGAGGTGTCAGGGTGCTGAGGTTCGCCTCTGCTGCAGCAAGGCAGAACCACTCAACCGGCTCATCCCAAGCATGCGCGGCCAGCGCAAACGCGCCCCAGTGGATCGGCAAAGCGGCGTCTGCTTTGACATCCAGCGCCGCTTGCACGCTTTGGCTTGGCAGCATGTGGTGGGTTGGCCAAAGCGAGTGGTACTGACCGCACTCGATCATGGCCAGATCAAACGGACCCAAGCGCTCGCCAATTTGAGCAAAATGCCCACCATAGCCGCTATCTCCGCTAAAGAAGACATTTGAATCACTGCTTTGCACCGCAAACCCGCCCCATAGCGAGCTTTTTTGATGGATGATCGAGCGACCTGAGCTGTGATGCGCGGGGGTCAGCGTCACTTTCAATGCTCCGATGTGAGTTTGTTGCCACCAATCCAGCTCAGTGATCTTGGTGGGTTTCACGCCAAATCGGATCAGGTGCGCGCCCACCCCAAGCGGGACGACATAATGTTTAAATCGATGGTCAAAGCGGCGGATGGTGGCAAAGTCGAGGTGGTCGTAGTGGTCGTGGCTGATCAGCACGACATCGATGCAGGGGAGCTGAGCGAGGTTAGGGATCAGTGATCCAGCAAAGCGCCGTGCAAAAGGCTTAAAAGGAGAGGCGTGGGCTCCAAACACTGGGTCAAAGAGCACGCGCTGCTTCTCGGTACTCATGAGCACGCTTGAGTGGCCTAGCCAAGTGAGCTTTGGCTGGGCTTTTCGGTTGATTTGAGCAGGCTTGGCATGGCCAAAGTCGGCGGCTAGGGCGCTGAGCTTAGGTGGCCTTGCGAGGCTGTGACGACCCAGTACACCTTTTATCATGCGCTGAAGGCGTGGTTGAGTGTTGTGCTGATGAGCAGATAAGTTGTGAAAGCGGCCAGCGAAGAAGTGATCGGAGTCTTTCGGCAGGGGTTTAGGACGGCCGGGTTGTTGGCGCCAAGGGGTTAAGTTGCCAAATTTGGGGCTGGTGATCGAGTGCACCCAAAGTGCTAAAACCAGTAACCCCAATACAACCATGAAACCAAGCGCGGCAATCAATACCCTTTACCTGTGATTAACAGAACACACAGATCAGATTAAGGGTCTTAAGTGACATGAGGCTTACGGATTGTTGACAGCTATGTGACACCTGAGCTCAAGATGCCTCAAGTCTTGACTGACTCGAGTTAGCCGCTGCTGATCATAGGTTCAAACCTTCACGAGCCAGTCTTGATATCAGTCCACCACGGGGTTTGCGGCAGCGGCTCGGACAGATCAAAGGTAGTGCCGATCTGCGGGGTCAGCACCTCAGTACTGCCTTTGACTTCCAGCAATTTGACGACGGGTTCTGCCCAGCCATGAGAAGACAGAGCAAAACCACCCCAGTGAATCGGCAAGAGTCTCGCGGCTTTGACGTCTTGTGCGGCTTGGTAGGTGCGCTCAGGCAGCATGTGATAGGTGGGGAAGGCAGTGTTGTACTGGCCGCATTCAATCATCGCAACATCAAAGGGGCCCAGGCGATCGCCAATTTCTTTGAAGTGCGGGGTATAGGCGGAATCGCCGCTAAAGAAGACATTTTGGGTGCTTGAGCGGACAGCAAACCCGCCCCAAAGTGTCGACTTTGAGCCCTCCAGTGTGCGACCCGATGAGTGAAAAGCCGGAGTCAGGGTGATATCTAGCCCTTCAAGATCAGTACTTTGCCACCAGTTCAGCTCAGTGATGCGATTGGGCGCGACGCCCCACTGGGCCAAGTGCTCGCCTACGCCAAGCGGAACGATGTAATGACCGACGATCGAGTCAATTTGCTTGATGGTGTCGTAATCTAAGTGGTCATAGTGATCGTGAGTGATCAGCACGGCATCGACTTTGGGAAGATCAAACACACCCTTGGGAAGTGACCCAGCAAAGCGCTTTACTAGCCAGCTAAACGGAGAGGCGTGATCCGAGAACACTGGATCAATGAGTAAGGTTTTGCTGCCTTGCCTGAGCAATAGGCTGGAGTGAGACAGCCAAGTGATAGCAAAGTCGCTTTGGGTGGCAAGAGGTATGTCCAAAGGCCTTGCAGCCAAACTTTGGTCAGGGTTGGTCTCATCGGAACGTGCTACTAGGTTCCACAGGGTTCGGATCAACTTTGGTGGATTTGAAGCATCTGGGGTTTCATAGGTGTTGATGAAGTGGTTTATATCTTCATCGCCATAGTTGGACAGAGTGGTGAAACCGCGAGCCTCAGCGTCAACCTCCGCGCCAAACTGTGGAGCTTGTTTGCTGTAAATCCAAAAAGCCACCGCCACGATCGCTAGCGTCAAAGCGATCGACCCTACCGCGAACCCCGCTATCTTGAGCAGTTTTTGGGTGAGACTTTTTCGCTTGTCGGTTTTTGGCACTGTGGCGGTATCCTTACCTTTTTGTGGGTTTATGGCTGGGCTTCAACCAAATCGTCCATGGTGACTTTTAGCCACCAAGGGTACTGGGGTTTGTCGGCAGGCGCGTTAAACGTGCGTCCAATCTCAGGGGTGATGATCTCAGGCATAGAAACTCCTAGCTCAACCTTCGAGGCCAGCGCTTTTTCTCTGGCAGCCATGAGCCGCTCTGGCGGCTGATTCCATGGGTGGGTCGAGAGCACAAACCCGCCCCAGTGAATCGGCAGCATCTGCTTTGCCTTCAAATCTACCGCGGCCTGATAGGACTGCTCCGGCAGCATGTGGTGCTTGAGCCAAAGCTCGTTGTACTGACCATCTTCAATCAGCGCCAGATCAAACGGCCCCAAGCGCTCGCCAATTCGAGCAAAATGCCCACCATAGCCAGTATCCCCGCTAAAGAACAGTTTTCGCGTCTGACCCAGCACCGCAAACCCACCCCACAAGGTCGACTTTTGATTGCCTAGCGTGCGGCCAGAGCTGTGCAGTGACGGGGTCAGCACGATATCCAGACCCTTGATCTGCACCTGATCCCACCAGTTAAGCTCGGTGATCTTGTTGGGGTCAACGCCCCACCCGCGCAAGTGGGCGCCTAAGCCCAGCGGGACGACATAGTGCCCGATACGGCTATCGAAGCGCTTGATCGAGCCATAATCTAAGTGGTCATAGTGATCGTGAGAGATCATGACCACATCGACCGCTGGCAACTCATCGATGTTGTCTGGCAACGACCCCTCGAAGCGCTCAATCACGCCGGGGATCGGAGATGCGTACTTGCCAAACATCGGATCAAATAACAGGCTCACCCCATCCATGCTGGCTAGGGCTGCTGAGTGACCCAGCCAAGTCACGCGGATTTGATCGGTGGCGTTAGCAGGATCAGCGGCGATCGCCCGCGCAAAATCAACTGAGTTAGCGCCAAGCGATGCGGGCGGCTTGACGTTTTCTGCGCTGCGCGTGGCCACACCCCACAGCCGCTTCCACCTATCGCGATCGCGGGTCCGAGAGTCGGTGGTTTCCTCTGGTTCTTCCACCCCGTCAAGGTTAACAAAGTGATCACCATCGTGGTTTTCTAAACTCTGATAAGTCTTGAGCTGATCCTCACTTGGGGTAGCGCCAGTTTGCGGGGAAAACTTAAGGTAGAGCCATAGCCCAGCTACTGCGATGAGAGCGATCACCACCAAAGCGACGATCAGTTTAAGCAGCAGTTTTGAAAAACTTTTGAGCATGTATGGTTGAGCCTCGTTAGATGTTCGCAAGCGACGTGACAAATTTTAGTTTTTAAAAAAGGACGCTTAAGCGTCCTTTTTAATCATACAGGGCAAACCGTAGCTTGCCCGGCATAATCAGACTTTGCGTGACACAAACGCCACGATAGCCAAGATGATGGCAATCACGATGAAGATATAAGCAAAGTTGGCTGACAGACCGGCAACGCCGCCAAAACCCAGTAAACTTGCGATCAGTGCGATCACTGCAAAAATAATAGCCCAACGAAACATGGTGTTTCTCCTGTATTGTAAATTGTTGGCAGTTACTTACTGTTACTGCTCTACCTGCCATTTAACGAAATCTCATCTGATTTATCTGTGAGCACGCAGTAGCGGATTTAACAGGTTTTAGTTATCAAGGTAACTCAGTTGTTTCAAAAAGCTCATCGACACTGATTGCTCAGGGTTACAAGTTTCCTTAGGTAAGTGCTTTTTGGTGACGCCAGCTCAATTTAAGGGCGCTGCCTGATTAAAGGCTCAAATTGAAAATATAAAAAAACGGATCAACTCCGAGAAGCTGATCCGCTGACATTTGACTCAAAATGCCCACCTTAGTTAGTCCGGCGCGTGATTGGGTTTCCAGCGCAAACTAAAGATATCGTCACGGCGATCGGTTAGGTTTCTAACCGACCCTTCAGCGCGAACGTGACGCAGTTTTTTCATGTCCAGATCACTGAAAAAGATCATCTCGGTGTTTGGCGTGGTTTCCGCCATGATCGCGTCATGCGGAAACACAAAGTCAGAGGGCGAGAACACTGCGCTTTGGGCGTACTGGATGTCGAGCGACTCAACCTGAGGTAAGTTACCCACCGATCCGCAAATCATCACGTAGCACTCGTTTTCAATCGCACGGGCTTGCGCGCAGTGGCGAACCCTGAGGTAGGCGTTTTTGGTGTCGGTCCAAAAAGGCACGAACAAGATGTCCATGTCATCAAGTGCCATGAGGCGGCTAAGCTCGGGGAACTCCACGTCATAGCAAATCAGCACGCCGATCCGACCCGAATCCGTGTCGAACACCCGAACCTTGTCACCGCCCTGGATCACCCAGGCATTTTTCTCATGCGGAGTGATATGCACTTTGAGCTGCTCTTCAACCGTGCCGTCGCGG
Source organism: uncultured Moraxellaceae bacterium (assembly GCA_913057715.1). GTDB lineage: Bacteria > Pseudomonadota > Gammaproteobacteria > Pseudomonadales > Moraxellaceae > CAJXOR01. Next base: position 4,793 of record CAJXOR010000019.1, on the reverse strand, counting down.
CGGCAAAGGTAAGTGGCGTTATAAAGTGTCTCATCGCGCAGCATCGGCATGGAGCCGGCGACGATGTTGATGTTGTAACTCACCGCCATGTGACTCATCTCGCTGACCATGCGCTCGGTGTAATCGGCCAAAAAGCGGATCGCGATGTTCTGATCGGTAGAGTCACACAGTCCCATGAGCGCTGCATTGAAAAACTCTGGCAGCACCGCAAAGTCGGAGTTGTAATCAGCCAGCACATCGACAAAGTACTCGACCTGCTGCAAGAGCTCCTCAATCGAGCTCACTTCGCGCATTTGCCACTGGATACCGCCCACCCGAACCAAGGACTTGACGTTGCTCGGTTTGAAGGACTGAATCTCAAAGTGGATGTTTGACCACTCAAGTAGCGCCGCATAGCCTTTGGACTTTTCATCTTCAGGCAAATACTTGTGCAGTACGCGCTTCACTACAAAGCCGTTTGCTAGTTGAAATGACAGCGTCGGATCATAAATCTCGCGTGCGGTGACTTGCTCGATGTACTCTTCAGGCGTCATCTCACCAGCTTTAGAGAAACCTGGCAGGCGTCCGCCGGTCAGCATGCCGCGCAGATTAAGCTGGCGAGCCAGCTCTTTACGAGCGTCATAAAGCCTTCGCCCCAGACGGTGCCCGCGATACTCAGGGTCGATCAAAGCGTCAAGGCCGTAAAGCGCGTCGCCCTCATCGTCGTTGATCAAAGTTTCACGTGCACCGATCAGATCGTCGTATGTGTGCGGGTTACTGAAGCGCTTGTAGTCCACTTTCACGGTGAGCGCCATGCCGATCAGGCGCTCGTGATCAATCAGCACCAACTGCCCATCAGGGAAGTCTTTGATGAGTTTGGAGATGGTGTGTTTTTCCCAAGCCCCGCCCAAATCGCCAAAGACTTTATCCATCAGCTCTTTGATCTGAGGGTAGTCTTTTAGGGACATGCGGCGGATTTTAAGGTGAAATTCTTCTAACATGAGCGGCCTCGGCGCAAAACTGGGCGGTATTATCGCTCTGCCGCGCTTGAAGATAAATGCCAAAACTGTAAGCCCATACAGGGGTTAGCGCTCAGCGCTGATCTTTGTCTGATTAAAGATCTAAAAAAACCCAGCACATCGGCTGGGTTTTAATGATTTTTATACAATGCCTACCATGGCGGGCATTTGGCTATAGCTTAGTTGGCACCGGGTTTGTTGGTTTGGCCAGGCTTCCAGACGTCGTCGTAGAAGTCTTTTTTCACGGCTTCGACTTGGATGATGAGCTTAACGTTATCCATCGCAGCGACGTCTGAGTATTTGTCGATGCCATAGTCCGAGCGCTTGATGTTGGTGCTCAGATCACCGCCGCAAACTCGAGAACCTTTGAACAAGGGTGAGTCATAGCAGTTGAAGCGAACCACGTCTAGGGTGACCGGACGCTCAACCCCTTTGATCTTAAGCTTGCCATCGATACTCATCAGACGAGTCTGACCGGTAGCTGGATCGACCACGGTGTTCCAAGTGGTTGAGTTAAAAAAGATGCTGGGATACTTAGCTGCGTCAAAAAAGTCAGCCGAGAGCAAGTGCTCGTCAAACTTCTCGATACCGGTTTCAAGTTTGGCCACGGGGATCGTTAGACCCACAAACCCTTGCTTGGTGGTTTCATCGAACGTGGCGACGCCGGTGATGTTGGTAAATGCACCCATGTTGGTGCTGGTGCCAAAGTGATCAACAGCAAAGCGGGCGTTGGTGTGGTTTTCATCGATTTTCCACTCTGCAGCAAAAGCGGTACTAGACAGAGCCAATACTGCAGCAGACGCACAAAGCTTCTTGATCATAGGGGTAGAAATGAGTCGCATAAATTTATCCTTAAATTCTGAATAGATACCCTAAAATAGCTAGGCCAATAACAGAATGGGTGTTTTGTTAGGGTTATATGTCTGACAGAGCTCCGCGCTGGTATACAAAGCAGCTTTAGGCAAAATGTCTTCCAGGATTGAGTCTGGCCAAGGCGTCAAGTTATGAGGTCGATTTGGGCGTAAGCTTAAGCAAGCGTGCCTCTGATCCATCCTCAAGCACCCAAAGTGCGCCATCGGCTCCGGTTTCCACTTCGCGAACCCGAGAGCCCCACTCGTAGCGCTGTTTTTCCTGAGTGTCACTCATGCTCACTTCGATGAGTGCTTGACTTGAGAGCCCGCCGATAAAGGCGCTGCCCTGCCAATCTTTGATTGCGCCTTGATAGATACTAAAGCCTGCCGGTGAAATCGCTGGGACCCAAAACACTTTGGGTTTTTCAAATTCTGGGCGAGTGCTGTGATCCGGTATGGGCACGCCCGAGTAGTTATCGCCGTTTGAAACTACTGGCCAGCCGTAGTTTTCGCCAGCCAAGATTCGGTTAAGCTCATCGCCATGGCGAGGTCCCATCTCGTGAGACCACAAAGATCCTGATGCATCAAAGTCTATGCCCAACAGGTTGCGGTGACCCATGCTATAAAACTGACGTGCCACATCGCCTTTGTCTTGCCAAGGGTTGTCGCTTGGGACACTGCCGTCCGTTTTCAGGCGAATCACTTTACCCAGATTGCCGGTGAAGTTTTGTGCTGGGGTTTGTTCCTGACGGTCACCTGAGGTGATGAAGACATATCCTGCGTGTTCGGTTCCAGCAGGACCAACAGCAATCCGGTGAGAGTAGTGACCCTGACCACTCATGAGCGGTGTTTGCTCCCAAATCTTTTGAATCTGAGTTAATTTGGGCTGCTCGCCCGTTTCAAGCTTGGCTTTGATCACCACCGCGCCATATTTGCCGCCGCTTGATTGGATATAGGAGAGCCAGATCAGCGAGTTTTGAGCGAAATCCGGATCAACCACGACATCGCCTAAACCGCCCTGACCGCCATAAGCGACTTTAGGCGTGCCGCTGACGGTGAGTTTTTCTCCTGCTTGCGGGCCGCTGAGCTTAAGCAGCTCAAGCTCTCCGGTTTTTTGCGTCACCAGCAAATCACCGCTCGGTAAAAAGCTCATGGCCCATGGTTCTGATAAACTGCTCACAGGCTGAGCAATAAGCTGAGATCCTTTGTCTGACTCGATGTCAAAAGTGGGTTGGCTGGAGATCGAGCTCACATCTGAGGGGCTTGATTGCAAAGCGGTTTGGACAGCTCCTGATTCTCCCCCAGCCCCCATGCTGGGATTGGCGGTGCCGTCTGAGCAGGCTGCAGATAGCAGCGCCGTGCACAACAGGGCTAAGGATCTCATCGGCAAACTCCGCATACAGATAAAACACAAGCTTAGCGGTCTGCCTGAGTCAGGTCGCACGGGGATGCAGGTGTTTTGTTAGGGTTTTTGCAACTAAGGGCTGAGTGAGTCAACCGAGTTCGGCGCTGATCATTGATTTATTGATTTAACGCTTTTGTCGAGGTGATTAAGAGTGGCTTACGCCAGCCGCCCACGCACCGAGCTGTTTGATCAGGGGGTTGAGCTTAACCCCCTTTTCGCTCAAGCGATACTCCACTTTGGGGGGCACCACAGCAAAGACTTTGCGCTCAATCAGTCCGTCGGCTTCTAAGGATTTGAGCTGGATCGAGAGCATGCGCTGAGTCAGCTCAGGGATCAGCCTTTTAAGCTCGTTGAACCTGAGCGCAGCTGATTGATCCGAATCGGTTGAGGTCTCATGCGCCTCGATCAGGGCAGCCAAGATGGCCATTTTCCACTTACCGCCAATCAAGCGTTCAGCGTCTATGGCAGATGAAATCAGCTGTGACATGGACCGGCTTCCTATGGATTTGGTCCAAGTTTAGCAAATTAGACAAAGCACACCTACACAGTCTGCGAGCGCGCGGGTAAGGTGAGATTTTGCGTTCGGGAATGGCGGTTATGTGGTCAAGGTTCTGGTTGGTTGTTGGTTTGCTGCTCAGCACGGTAAGTTTTGCCGCTGAGGAGGCGGGCACGGGTGCAGTGGCTGAATCGATCGCGGTTGAAACCAGTGCGGGCAGCGACTTGCAAATCGAGGAGCGCATCAACGGGATCTTGTCTGAATTAGACTCATCCAACCAGATCAGTGCAGTGGTCGATGGCGGGGTGGTGACCTTGGTTGGCGCGGCCCCTAACTCCGCCCAAGCTCAGCAAGCACTCGGAGTTGCTGAGCGAGTAGCCGGCGTGGTTGCAGTCCGCGATGAGATTGATCGCACGCTCAAGGTCCAAGACAACATCTCCCCGGTGGTTGAAAGCCTGCAGGATATGTCGAGCCGCACCCTTAGGGCTTTGCCGCTGGTTGCGCTGGCGCTGATCATATCGGCGCTGATCATTGCGCTTGGGTGGTTTATCTCACGGCGAAAACTGATCACCAAGCTTGCGCCCAATTCCTTTTTAGCTGCACTGATCTCGCAAATTATCCTGGTGATCTCAGTGATCGTCGCCTTGGTAGTCGGACTGTCTTTGGTGGGAGCGGCAGCGCTTTTGGGCACGCTGCTTGGCGGTGCTGGGGTGCTGGGGATTGCGATTGGTTTTGCGGTGCGTGACACCATGGAGAACTATATCGCCTCGATCATGCTTAGTCTGCGCCAGCCTTTTCGCGGCGGTGACCATGTGGTGATTGATGAGCGCGAGGGGATCGTGATCCGGCTCACCACGCGCGCAACTGTGCTCATGACCATGGATGGTAACCACCTGAGGATTCCAAACGCCCAAGTGTTTAAGGGCGTGATCTTGAACTACACCACCAATCCTGAGCGCCGCCTGGAGTTTGTCTTAGGTGTCGATGCCGAAGACCTGTCTCTTATACACATCTGACGCTGCCGACGAAGAGGATAGTGTAGA
>CAJXOR010000018.1 GCA_913057715.1 uncultured Moraxellaceae bacterium | reverse complement strand
CGGTGAATCAACTGATTACCCAGCTAAACACCTATAACGCCAAGATCAAGCTGCAAAATTCCCGCTTAGCCGAGCTTGAAAGCAAGCTTAAGTCACTGAATAAAACCAACAAGTAGGCTGTTAACTTACACCAACTACAGTCAGGAGCTTTTATGTACTACGCCCTACCAGCATCGCTGTTGATCAATGTCATCCTAGTGCTTTTGCTGGTGGTCGTGTACCTGCGAGGTCGAAAAAACAAACCAACGGGAACTTCGCCCAAGAAGCTTAAGTCTAAATCAGACAAATCCGAGACTAATGCAGAGTCCAATTCAGGTAATTCACTGACTCAAGCCAGAGAGTTGCTTGCGCAAAACAAAGTGGCACAGGCCGTTGGTTTTTGTGAGATTCAACTCGATCAAGATCCGGCTAATCACGACTTAAGACTGTTTCTTATGGCGATTTACGTGAAAACTCGTCAAGCCGAAGCATTTGAAAACCAATACGATATTATCTGTCACCAAGCTGATCCTGAAACTATCTCCAAAGCCAACGCACTTCGTGCTCGCTTTGAGGTAACTCCAAACGACATACCCAAAAGTAAGATCGACGCTATCCATTCTGAGCGAAGCTCAGTCAAAGCCGCAATCACCCCGGCAGAACCTGCTCCAAGTAACATCCCCACTTTAAATCAGACCGATGCAGAGAACCTTAAGGCGTTAGACCTACCCCAATCTTCATCTGACAATCCCGATGAGCTGGATAATCTAGATATTGATTTTGATTTGGAGCCCTCTTTAGATCAAACCTTGCTTGATCTTGAAAATGAGATGACTCAGACAGCCATGACCAACGTCAGTCTGACTAACCTTAAAATCACCATAGACGAAGATATCTCTGATGAAGAGCCTGAAGCTGACTCAGTGAGTGACGGACAAGACTTTTCACTTGATGTTGAAGACCCTAACTCCTCATCAACCGATGAAACCTCAGAGACTGCCTCAATTGATTTCGAGCCCTCAGCAAATGTCATCGAATTTGAGTCCAAGAACGATGAAAACCCAACAGGTAGCTTGTCATTAGATGACATTAGCTATGAGCTTGATATAACCGATGAGGCAGACGAACCCTCCTCACCCATCAATCAAGAAGCAGCCGACTCAGAGCAACTCACTGAGCTCAAACTAAGTCCTGCCGATGACGATATCGGGCTAGAAGAAGCAGGTGATATTGATTTTGTTGCTAGCAGCGATCATGAAAATATCCCCACCTTAGATCAGCCAGCAGATTCAGACGGCATTCCCACCTTGGATCAACAATCACAGCCGGGTCCAGATCATATCGACTTTGATATGGAGCCAATCAAATCGGACAACGAAAGCTTAAAACTTGAATCGGACCCTGATACAGCCTCTGATGAGGATGATTTTGCAAACGACTTATCCTCTTCAGAGCTCGCAGCTGATACCAGTGAAGACACTGCCTATCAGTTGGACATGGACGATGAATCCATGGAAACCATGGATGACGGTGACACCTTTGACTTTGGTGAAGCCCTAGCAGGTGATGCGCTGGATCAAATTGAGCTGGACAGCGCCGAGTCAGAACCGGGCACCTTCGATTTATCGATGCAGTTTGAGGCGGTTGACCAGCCCAAGGTTAAACCGGAAACTGAAGCAAAATCAGAGTCTATTAGCCTGGAGGACGAGCTTAATTTTGGCTTTTCACTGGAGCCAGAAGTCAACTCTTCCACAGACACCAAAACTGATTTTTCGCTTAGCTTGGATGAAGATGAGCCAGAGTTAACTCCTGATCCTTCGGACAACCCTGCTGAGAATTTAGATAAAGATCCCTCTGATTCCCTCGAAGTTGCCGAAACTAAAGAGGATGACATACAGAAGGTGAATACGCTTGATTCAGATCAAGCAGTCTCAGAAGAAGCAATGCCAGATGCCGAGTTTGACTTTGATTTTGAAGAGGCAGACACCGAAGAAGAACCCACTTTAATCAGCCCAGCCCTGAGTGAACCCGAATCCAGTGCCACATCATCTATCTCTGGTGATAACACTGAATCTGACGACATCGATGATGACTGGTTTGCCAGCTTGGACAGAGAGTTCTCCGACATAGATTCAGGTGAGTCAACCCACGTCAACCTTAAGCTGGCCAAAGAGTACATTCGACTGGGTGAGAAATCAGGCGCGCAAAGCCTGTTGGAAGACGTCCTAGAAAATGGAGCCGATGACGATCGTCAACAGGCGCAAAAACTTCTCGACTCCATGTGATTTCCGCATTAAGTAAACTTGAAGTCGTCTATCTCGGGGGGACGTTTGCCTGTATCGGCAAGCCCCTTGCGCCAATGGACTCTAATGCTCTGAGCGATGTTTTGACTCAAGCCCTGAACCAAGAATCAATCAACTCCGATCTTGTTTCAGCCTCAGTTCAACTCAATATCACCTGCCCAATTAAGATCTGTGACAGCTCACAGCTAAGCTCTCAAGCTTTTATGCAACTTGAGCAGGCGCTTTGCCACCTTCCAGAAGCGCCCTGTCTGATCATCACTGGAACAGATACGCTGAGTTTTTTAAGTAGCTATATAGCGCTTAGTAGATGTCACCCCCACTGCTGCATCATCGCCTCTATGGATACGTTGATTAACCCCATCAACGCAAAACTCAACCCCGATAGTTTTGCTTTTAAGTCTTTACTGTCGGCCCTACAAAGGCTCTCTGGTGAGGCTGGAGTTTCCTGCGTGGTTGACGGCGAGGACCTGCATCCACTGAGCTTAAGTAAACTTCACAGTCGCTCCCCCAAAGCGTTTGCTGATAGTTGGGGTGCTATCTATGCCGATCTTAAAGAAGCAGATAGATCACGCGCACAATTTTATGATCAGCAGTTTTGCCCACAAAATACTGACTTGAGCCACTCACCCGTTATCGCTGTGTGCTTCGCAACACCCTCTCATGAGCCGCTAGTTAACCAGTTGGAGCAGCTCGCCCATGAACCACCAGATGCCTTACTTCTGGTTGGTTATGGCGCTGGTAATTTTGTTCAAACTCAGCAGATTGAACAACTTCTAAGGTGTATATCCACTCAAAGCTTGATCATGATCACAACTCAGGTCAATTTCGGTGGCTGTAGCTTGGATTATGAGGCAGGCACATGGCTGAGTCAGTTCGCCGTCTCATCGGGCCAGCTCAGCTACCCTGCCAGCTACGCAGCCCTGCTATATACCTGTACCCGCTACACCGCACTTAATGATCGCAAAAAAAACCTAGCTTTGATTGCCAATTAAACGATGCTCGCATCAAGTGTGGCGAACTTTTTTTGCAGTGTTACCATATTCGCCATCTCAACAGTGATCTGAGCATGAACCCCAAAGACCCAAAATCACAACCGATCAACCCTGAACATTCAGCCATACCTCCTCAGGCTCAAACCATTGCTCTGGGCATAGAGTTTAACGGCAGTAATTACCGCGGCTGGCAGCGACAACAGGCTGGCGTGGCCAGTGTTCAGGAAGAGCTGGAGAAGGCGATCAGTCGTGTCGCCAATCATCAAGTTACCCTGCAAGGCGCTGGGCGAACTGACGCAGGGGTTCATGCAAGCAACATGGTGGCTCACTTTTGCAGCCCATCTGAGCGCACCCAGCACCAGTGGCTACGAGGTATCAATACCTGGTTACCTAACGATATAGCTGTGCGCTGGGTCAAAAACATGGATCCACAGTTCCATGCTCGCTTCAAGGCAAACGCCCGTCGCTACCACTATGTATGTTCGGTGCAAAACCACCCCAGCGCACTCATGAGCGGTATGGTGACCTGCATCAACCAGGCTGTAGATGTGTCGCTCATGCAAGAGGCCGCCGACTTGATCGTCGGTGAGCACGACTTCAGTAGTTTTAGAGCTGCTGCTTGCCAAGCACCGAGCCCCATTAAGCGGATTGAGTTTGCGAGGTTTTCTGCTCAAGGCTCTCTTGTGGTTCTGGATATAAAGGCAAATGGCTTTTTGCACCACATGGTACGCAATCTCATGGGTACCTTTTTAAAAGTTGGTCAGGGTGAGCTCAAGCCCAGCTGCGTATCCGAGATACTGTTAGCTAAAGACCGCACACTAGCGCCAGCGACTGCTCCGCCAGACGGACTCTACTTCGTTAACGCCTATTACCCAGCTAAGTTCGAATTACCTGAGATGTCGATAGGGCCGCTGTGGTTGAACAACCACTGACGCAAACAGTCGACAGACCTCTAAACCGAAACTCCCTCTATTGAGAGGTCATTTTGCGCTGACGATAGTGAATTGGGGTCTCTTGAGTCCAGCGCTTAAACGCACGGTAAAACGTACTGGGCTCTGAGAAGCCGGTGAGGTAAACGATACGCTCAATACTCTCCTGAGTGTCGGCGAGCAAATTCTTAGCCAAGCGCTCACGATAGCTTGAGAGTATCTGGTGAAAACTGGTGTCTGCCTCAGAGAGCTGAGTTCTAAGCTGCCTCTGCGGCATACCAATCAAACCCGAGATAAACGACAGACTCACCTCCCCACTCTCTAAATTCTCACCAATCAACTGCCGGACCCGGTTAATCAAATCAAAACGCGCCAGCTGCATCAGTTTATCGGCAGCCAAGCGCTCGTGCAGACGCAGCAGCTCAGGTTCAGCCTGCCACATAGGCATTTCCAGCACCTCAGGATCGAAATACAGTCGCGTCTGCTCCTCCTGAAGAGAAACCTCACAACCGTATATTTCACGGTACTCCTCAAGATCCGCACCTTTCTCCAAATTCAGGCACAAGTAGAGCGGCTGAAACTGCCCCTCAGTGATGAAGCGAAAAAATCGGATTACAGCAACCAATAAGCACTCAGTAAAATGTCTCAGCGTCAGCAGATCACCCTTGTTTAAGTGATCGTTAACCAGGTAACACTCAGCATCGGTTTTAACCAGCTTAACCCTAAGACCGTCACTCACCAGCCTTTGATAAGCTAAAGCGCGCTCCAGTCCCTGCCCAAAAGTACTACTGCTGGTGAACAAATACTCAATCACATGACCTCGATACAACGGCAAAGACTCACCCAAGTGCAACCCAATGTGCTCATCTTGAGTGATGTCGATCAGCGCTTGCCAAAATCCATGCTGAGCTGAGGTAGGCGTGCGTTTTGAATTATCGATATCCTGAGGGCTCAGCCCCGCCTTAGCAAACACCTGCTCAACCGGTATCTCAAGTTTGCAAAGACCTGAGTACGCCATACGCAGCAAGATAGGTGAATCCGTCAGCACTCGGTGCATGGTTTCTCTCATAACTATTGACACTATTGACTAACATACTAAACCCAGATGAGCGCCTTGGCTTAGATTTTTACAGGCTTTAAACCCAAGTCAGCTTAAAGTTCAGTGACAGTATTGACCAAAATGACATTTTAAATTGAGACAGCGCCTCAATTACACATTAACTCAACTTGTGCACTTGCCTGAGTGGGTAAAGCCGCTATGCTTAAGATTAACTATCCCTAGATATCATTATGTCCATGAAAAATCTGTGTTTGGCAGGCCTCTCAATCGCCGCTTTAGGCTTAAGTGGCTGCGCCCTACTCAAGCCCTCTAGTCTCGTGAATCTTCAGTACTCAAGCACCGAGAAATTGGTGATGGAGTGTCAGACGCGCAGTCGCTTTACCACTCCCTATGTTGCCGGCGAAGTTATTCAGAGTGATAGCTACGCCTTGATATCGATGAGTGCCGAACCACCCGCCAATACTCAAAAGGGTGAGCTTTGTATCGTTGACAAGCGCAGCGGCAATATCGAGATAACCTCGACTGATCAACTCAGTTTTAGTTGATCAGTGCTATAAATACAAATTTGTGCTAAAATACGCCAAATTTTTTAACAGACAACGGTTATATGGCTAAAGACGATCTGCTCGAATTCGAAGGTGAGATTATTGAAACCCTCCCCAACACCATGTTTCGAGTTCGTTTGGAAAATGGTCACGAGATCATCGCCCACATCTCAGGTAAGATGCGCAAGCACTACATCAGAATTTTGACTGGTGATAAAGTCAAGGTTGAAATGACTCCGTACGATTTGGATAAAGGTCGCATCACTTATCGCGCCAGATAAACCTTATAAGAACCAGATGATCTGAAAAGCCCCTCAAATTGAGGGGCTTTTTTGTTTTTTACAACCCGACTACATGCCAAGCAAAAGCCAAACTGACTTAGTCTGGCTACATACCTATAATGAGTTTTTGTATTTTATAGCTCAATCTATGTTTGATTTAATTGTCATCGGCGGTGGCTCTGCAGGGGTTCGCACTGCTCGCATCGCAGCCAGCCTAGGCGCTAAAGTTGCAATCGCTGAAGAGAAGCACTGGGGCGGCACTTGCGTCAACGTGGGCTGTGTTCCCAAAAAACTCTATCACTATCTATCTGGTTTTAAGTATCAGCTTAAAACCGCTGAGGCTTATGGCTGGGGCGTTGATTTCACCTATCCTAACTGGTCGGATTTTCAAGATAAAAAGAATCATGAGATACACCGCCTAAATCGCATCTACACCGACATGCTCAAAAATGCGGGTTGTACCCTACTTGAGGGTCATGCCAAGATAGTTAGTGACAGCGCTATCGAGATTGGCGGACAGCGCTATGACTGCAAACATATGGTGATTGCGGTTGGCGCCAAGCCGAGCTTCCCCTCTATAGAGGGAATTGAGCATACACTAAGCTCTGATGATCTGTTTTATACCGAAGCGCTCCCAGAGAAGCTTTTGGTGGTCGGCGGGGGATACATCGGTTGCGAATTTGCAAGTATCTATTGCGCTTTAGATACCCAGGTTACCGTTGCTACCCGCTCAGATATACTGGGCGGTTTTGATCGTGAGTCAGTGGATTTTTTGAAGCAAGAGATGGCTTTAAAAGGAATCAGCTTTAAGACGGGCTTTACTCCCGTTTCGATCGTTAAACAAGAAGATGGCGGATTACGGGTGACATTTGACTGCGGAACCTGCGAGATATACGACGCGGTTCTCATGGCGACCGGTCGGGTTCCACTCTTTGAAAACCTGGGGGTTGAGTGCTTAGATCTTAAGATCAATGATCAAGGATTAATTGATGTTGATGAAAACTTTGAAACTTGCTGTCCCGGTGTCTTTGCAATCGGGGACATCATTGATTATCCCGATCTGACTCCTGCAGCTCTGGCTCAAGGCATGTACGTCGCAAAATACTTGTTTGCCGAGGGTGAGCACGATCAGCCTGATCTTAAGCACATCGCAACCGCTATATTTACCCACCCACAGATGTCCTGCATGGGGCTTAGCGAGGAGTGCGTTAGTGAGCAAGAGCTTGATGCTGACGTGTATGTCTCACGCTTTAAACACCTCAAATACAGCGTGACCAAGATAGACACCTACACTTATATTAAGCTGATCTGTGAACCCAACAATGGTAAAATTTTAGGGATCCAGATTGTTGGTGAAGAAGTCGGTGAGATCATGCAAGGCTTCTCTGCCCTCATGGTTGCCGGAGTAACGAAGCGCCAAATGGACAGAACCATCGGAATCCACCCCACGGTTGCAGAAGAACTGGTTACCCTAAGGGAGCCTACCCGTTGCCACCGATTCAATCATTGATTCAGGAGCCCCTGTGAATCCGATTAACTCCCATAAAGATTACACGGTTGATTTACTTTTGAGCGCCAAGCTTGAAGTCGAGTTGATAGAAGTGATCTATCTGCTCAGAAATCAGCCTGAGAATCCAGATACTAAGAAAAAAGCGATTGATCTTCTCACCAAGTCAGTTGAAGACAACTTAGATCACTATTTTACCAAACCTGCAGCTGAACTTAAGCTGAGCCGGCTTGGGACGACCGCACTGAATATGGGCTTGTCTACGATTAATAAGCTGACCCACTCAGTTGGTCATAAGATCTTAAAAAAAGCAGATAAAGAACAGATGAGAGCGATCTCTGATTTTCTTGAAATCAACCTGTTGAAACACTCTAAAGTCAGTTAAACAAAGCTCAAACTTTAAATGTCAAAATCAGTATCCAGTACTGAAAAGTTAAACTCATATAGGCGTCTGATCTCAGGGTAATCAAGCTGAGATCTGATTGCTTTTATGGCTCGAACAATCCTTTCACGGCCAGTTAAACCTAGCAGTAAAAATGTACTTTGCTCAGAACTTTGCGTGCTGAGCACCCCTATCTCAAGCTGCTTGAGTGCCAGCAAGATGCTGCTGAGCGCCTCGGAAGTCATCTTTTTCTTCACCTCAAGCATGCACTGAAAGATACTTTGGTTGTTGTGGTTAACTCCCCACTCCAGATCAAGAATCAGGTGAGACTGATTGATGAGTACTTCCTGGATACTGTGGCATTTTCGGCGATGCACAGTGGTACCACGCCGGGTTAAGTGTCCATAGATAGGATCTCCGAACACCGGATTGCAGCACTTCGCAAAAAACAACTCGACGCCCTGAGTCCCTGAAATCAAGGCTTTATCCGATAATGATTGCTCAGGATATGCTGAGATCACCCTAGTCACTACCAACTGAGGCAGCAAATCACCCGTCGCAATACGCTGGTAAACAAGAGATTTGTCTTGGGTCTGCTGCCACTGCAATATATCTCGCCAGTTTTGATCGCTGAGTTCCAGATCACCGCTTAATTGAAGTGCGCGTGCTAAGGCTTCCTCGCCCCCTTTGAGTTGCTCCTCATAAGACTGAGTGGACAACCACTGCTGCAGTGAACGTCGCGCTTTTTTGGTGACCAAAAAGCCTAGCCACTCAGCATTTGGAACAGCCAGTGGATCCGTTAACACAGTTATCGTTTGGCCAGTAACCACCTTGTCAGCCAGACTCATTAATTTGGAATCAACCCGAACTTTGAGTGCGTGATTACCGATAAAGGGACTTACCGCATAAGCAAAGTCGAGATAAGTTGCACCCTTTGGTAGCTCGATCACGCTGCCAGCTGGGGTGTAGGCCCAAACTTTTTTCTGACGGAAATACTCAAACATATCCTGCGCAGTGGTCATGGCGCACTCTGGGTCCACCAATTCGCTCAGGTTACTTAAACTGGCATTTAGGATGCTGCGGCTACTTTCTGGAGCTAAATCTGCCAAGATCGCCCCGCGCTTGGCGACATCAAACATAATCTGCGTCTGTATCACCAACTCCAAGTGCTCTGCTTGGCGCTCAAAAAACAAGTTGAGCGATTGAGTTCCACCTGGATTGGGACGTCGAATATGATCCTGGATTTGGATGGGACGCACTAAGTAGTGCTTAAGGCTAGCTGCCAGCGCATCACAATCCAAAACTTGCGGCACGATGATCGTGAAGCGATAAGAGTTAAGCAGTGTTTCAAGAGGCTTTTTATTGGTGAAAAATGCCCGACAAAGATCCACCCGGTGGTCTTCAGGCAACACGCTTCCATGGATATTGAGTTGAGATAACTTCGCATCGAAGTATTGTGTTAACTGCGAGATTCGATGTTTACGCTTAAGTGCCCCATGGCTCCACTGACCTGCAAAAAAACTATACTGCTCAGGATCTAGGTTTTCATAGCATAAGAGCTCAACTTGATCTGCCAGGGCATTTAGACCCAGCACACGCGCAAAAGGCAAATAGAACTCAAGTGTTTCCTCAGCCGTCGACTGACGTTTATCAGGCCTGATCGCCTCCATAGTAGACATGTTGTGCAGACGATCGGCCAGTTTAACCACCATGACACGGGCGTCAGTTAACGTGGCGGTTAATATCTTACGAAAAGTGGCCGCTTTGTTCTGGTTTTTGTCAGATGACAGTTTGAGCTTGGTCACCCCATCGACCAATTGAGCGACCGTATGACCGTATCGCTCAGACAAGTCGCTTAAGGTGACGTCAGTATCTTCAACCGTATCGTGCAGCACCGCTGAAACCAGAGCCTCAAAACCGACTTGATACTCAGCCAAGATCTCAGCGACGGCGATGGGGTGGGTGATGTAGGGCTCGCCGCTTTTACGAAAATCTGAACTATGGGCCAGCGCTCCAAATGCACACGAATCGATGACCTGCACCATCTGCTCAGGCTTGAGGTAGTGCAAGTTTGCGCAGAGATCTCGTATACTCAGCTCAATCAAGGGATAACCGGTCAGGTGCTTGATCTGCTTGAGGCAAATGTCCAGCGGGTTACGCTGTTCATCACGGATTAGGGTCTTCATCTAAAAGTTTTTTTCCAAATAAAACAGACAGCCTATGGCAGCACAGACTAAGCCTTGCTGGCTGATGGATTGGTATCCTTATAATCTAGCACGAATAAACAAAAACACCACACACAAAAAAGGCCCCGAATAAGGGCCTTTTATCAATCGCGATGTTTAACCAAACAGATCTTCACCAAGCACCTGATCAACGAAAGATGAGCTGACCAGATCATGATCTTTTTGAGTCAAGATACTGCGGTCAATTTTACCAGCAGCAATTTCGCGCAGCGCCATAACAGTGGGCTTGTCTTTTTCCCACTCAAGCATCGGCTCAGAGATACCCTTTGCTAGTTGGCGAGCACGCTTAGAAGCAACCAAAACCAGCTCAAAGCGGTTATCCACGCTGTGCAAACAATCCTCTATAGTCACTCGTGCCATAACGCTTCACCTTAAAAATTGAGGACGAATATTAACATTTTGCAGTCCTGATCTCAACAACTATCTATCCTCACGCCTAAATCAAAGCCTCGATGAGTGCCGCTTGTTGCTGACGCTGGCGAGTTGTTTTTAAGCGAGCTGAGCGTATGATTGACTGTAAGTCCCTCAGGGCCACTTCAAACTCATCATTGATGACCAGATAATCAAAGTTTTGATGCTGAGACATCTCAAGGATCGCGCCAGCTAAGCGCTTTTGAATCACCTCTTCTGAATCCTGACCGCGATTACTCAAACGGTGATGCAGCGTCTGTAAACTAGGCGGCAAGATAAAGATACTGATCGCATCTGGCAGACGCTTTGCAACCTGCTCAGCGCCCTGCCAGTCAATCTCAAGGATCACGTCCAATCCGTCAGCTAGCTGCGCTTCCACCGTCTGCAGCAAGGTACCGTAATAATTTTCAAACACCTGAGCATGCTCTAAAAAATGACCATTTTTTATGTGCTCTTCAAAGGTTTTGGTATCAATAAAATGATAGTGATCGCCGTCAATCTCACCTGGCCGAGGGCTGCGGGTTGTGTGGGAAACCGAAACCGTCAGCCCCTCAACTGATTTGAGCAGCTCAGAGACAAGTGAAGTTTTACCCGTGCCTGACGCGGCAGATATGATAAAGAGATTGGCACTCATAGGCTCACCTGATCGCTAAATAAACGCATATTAACACGGGCAATATCACCCCCGAGCGCTTAAGCCCTTATAATAAGGTTTTGCATGTACTTGAGGTTTTATGGATATCTTGCTGGCAAATCCCCGAGGCTTTTGCGCTGGGGTTGATCGGGCGATTACCATAGTTAACCGGGCTTTGGAGTTATTTGGCCCGCCGATATATGTCCGTCACGAGGTGGTGCACAACCGCTATGTCGTCGATGATCTGGCGAGACGCGGCGCTGTGTTTGTTGATCAGCTGTGCGAAGTGCCAGACGATTCGGTGGTGATCTTTAGCGCACACGGTGTCTCAACCGAAGTAGCTATGGAGGCCAAGGCGCGAAAACTTCAAGTCTTTGATGCGACCTGTCCGCTGGTCACCAAAGTTCACTTAGAAGTCGCCAAGTACGCTGAGCAAAACGTCAACGCGGTTTTGATTGGTCACACCGGTCACCCTGAAGTCGAGGGGACCATGGGGCGCTATCATTCCGATAAAGGCCAGATTCACCTAATTGAAAACACCGATGATGTGCTCAAGCTAAATGCCAGCCTTGATGAGCCACTCGCGTATGTCACGCAAACCACCCTATCCATGGATGATACCGCTCAGATCATCGACGCACTAAGAGCGCGTTTTCCGAAGATCGAAGGTCCTAGAAAAGACGATATTTGCTATGCCACTCAAAACCGTCAAGACGCTGTCAAGATACTCAGCGCGCGCTGCGATTTGATGATCGTGGTGGGCTCACCAAACTCCTCGAACTCTAACCGACTCAGGGAATTGGCCGAGCGCATGGGCGTAAATGCTCATCTGATCGATGACGCTAAAGAGCTTAAAGCTAGCTGGCTAGATGGATGTCAAACGATAGGAGTAACTGCAGGGGCGTCTGCGCCTGAAGTATTGATCAGTGAGGTTATCTCAAAGCTGGTGGATATGGGTGCAAACCCTCCGCAAGAGTTTGACGGCATACCGGAAAACGTGGTTTTTTCGATACCCAAGGAGCTCAAGATCCCGACCACCAGCCTATAGGCGCTGGTCGGGCTTAACTAATTAGCCGTTTTTCTGAACAGCGTAAAGGTCCGATTCAAGCGCTTCTTCAAGCTCATCAATCGCACTGGCGAGTACGTTAAAGGCTTTGCGTGATTCAACCAAGTTCTTACGCAGCTCGCGGCTTTGAGTGTAAGTGGCGGTGAAGTCCTGAGCATCACTGCTAGAAACTTCAAGCTCACGAACTTCACTGATTAAAGCAGCTGACTCGGTAGCAGCGTTATAAAAGTCGCTGTTCATGCCATGTAATTTGCGCTTCAGCTCATCAATGGCTGATAGGATTTTTTCGATTTGTGATTCTTGAACGCTCATGTTGATATTTCCTTTGGTAGATACGGTTGGGTTTGAAGTAGGTTTGGCTTGAACAGTTACTTTATTAACAGACAAAACTGAGGCACTTCGAGCGACTGCAGCAGGCGCGGTTTTGGGCACTGGCTCAGGATTTACAACTGGTTCAGACTGCTCGTTTGAGGCCGCTTGGTCCAAATCAGGAGAGTGAACAGGATCAGAGCTGCTTGACTCCTCAGTGCTCAAGCTATCGTCGATGAATTTGGGAACTTCTTGCTGCTCAGGCAGTTCTTCACCCAGTGTCTTTAACAGCTCAGTCGTGTCTCTCAAGTCAGTCTGATCATCCACGCTGTTTTGATAGGGCGTGTAGTCTTCAAGATCAACTTGCGGGGCCTCGTCTTGTGCATCAGCAGATTCCCCCAGAAGCTCTTCAGGCACCTCAAACTCATGTGTGTCTTGCTCTGGCGCTTCATACTCGAAGCCAAAATCTACCGATTCAATTGGCTCTGACTTGCTAACAACCTCAGAGGGCTTTTGCGGCGAGGCAAAAGTAGGCTCTTCATCCACGTCTTCTAGTTCTAGAACCAAAGACGATGACTGATCTTCATCATCAGCAAAGTAGTCAACTACTTCATCTTCATCACTGTCGTCTGACTCGGTCAGCTCGCTGAGCAGATTGCTGTGCTCGGAGGGCTCTTCAGTCTCGCGAAAGGGGTTTGTCGGCGGTCTAGATGAGCTTTTGATGTCAGCTGAAAGCAGCGCATCTAGATCATCGTCTGACAAGTTTTCATCGATAACCTGATCATCCACTTTAGGCGGCTTGGATTTGTTAGGGTCATCTGAATTATCACTCATGCTGTCTTCCTGCAATCTGTCGTTCGTGGATTTAATTATGGGCCATCCAAGATTTATGTCTCATCAACACACACATGAACGGCGCGCTGGAAGCCCTTGGGTAAAAGCAAACCTCGAGTGGCACGCTTGCCCTCATAAAGTGCTTGATCCTTAGCATTTAAGCGCACATGCCGATTGCCCGCAACCACTTTGAGTGTCGCGCCTGTTGTGAATCCGCAAATCCCGACGACTGTTTCACCCGAAGACAAATTCATCAGCTTATTTCCTTTGCCTTTGGAGAGGACGGGCAAATCCTCGCGCCCAAAGACGAGCAGCCGCCCGCCACTTGAGATCACGGCGATCTTATCGGCATCGATAGGTAAAATGTCAGCCTTAAGCAAGCTGGAACCTTTAGGCAAGCTCACCAACTGTTTCCCGGCTTTTTGATTGGTATCCAGACTTCCGGCTTCACAGATAAACCCATACCCCGCATCACTGCCCATAATCAAGCAGTCGTCAGCTTCCGGCATCAGCAGCTGAGTGATTGAGGCGTCCTTAAGGCTCAGACGACTGGAAACCGGATCGCCTTGAGATCGGGCGGAGGGCAAGGTGCTGGCTGGTAGGTTATAAGCCCGGCCGGTTGAACCAAGCAGCACTAAGTTTTGGTTGGTTTTACCCAAGGCTGAACTTAAGAAACCATCGCCCGCTCGGTAGTTCATGCTAGTGGCGTCTATGTCATGGCCTTTGGCAGCTCGTATCCAGCCCGCCTCTGAGATCACCGCCGTGATCGGTTCAGCTGGCAACAAATCAGTCTCTTTAAGGGCAACTGCTTCTGCTCGCTCGATGATGGGTGAACGGCGGGCATTTCCATGGGTTTTTTGATCTTCTTTAAGTTCCTTGATCATCAGCTTGGTCATGGATCCTGGATTACCCAGTTTATCGGCAATTCCTTGGCGCTCAAGCTCAAGCGCATCTTGTTCGCTCTTAAGTTCAAACTCCTCAATCTTAGCCAACTGGCGCAGGCGCAAATCCAAGATCGCGTTAGCCTGAATCTCAGACAAACCAAAACGCTGCATTAGCTCAAGCTTAGGGTCTTCCTCCTCACGGATGATGCGGATCACCTCATCGATCGAGAGATAAGCGATCATGAGACCGGCCAAGATGTGCAGGCGCGCATCGATCTTGCCTAGGCGGTGCTCAAGACGACGCGTGATGGTGCTGCGGCGAAACTCAAGCCACTCCGCAAGTATCGACTTGATCGATTTAACTTGCGGGCGATTGTCGAGCCCGATGATGTTCAGATTCACCCGAAAGCTACTTTCCAGATCGGTTGAAGCAAACACGTGGCTCATCAGCTGCTCGATATCCACCTTGTTGGATCTGGCCTCAATCACCAGTCGACAAGGGTTTTCGTGATCAGACTCGTCTTTTAGATCACTTACCCAAGGCAGCTTTTTGTTTTGCATGAGAGAGGCGATCTGCTCAAGCACTTTGTTGCCTGAGACTTGATACGGCAGCGCGGTGATCACGATTTGCGGGTTGGGGTTTTGCTTGGTGGCTTTTTCAACAAAGTAGCGGGCGCGCATCTTGTAGCTGCCACGTCCTGTTTCAGCAATCTTAAGCAGATCGGCTTTAGGAGTGATGATCTCCGCCTCGGTTGGCAGATCAGGCCCTGGTATGATCGCGCACAGATCTTCGCTACTCATGCTAGGCTTTCGCAGCAGCGCGATCGCCCCGTCGATCACTTCTAACAAGTTGTGCGGAGGGATATCGGTTGCCATACCAACCGCGATACCGGTTGAGCCGTTCAGTAGTATGTTAGGAACGCGCGCTGGCAGCACCATGGGTTCTTTAAGCGAGCCGTCAAAGTTGTCCTGCCAGTCAACTGTCCCCTGCCCCAGCTCCTCAAGCAGCGCCTGAGCGTAGTGGGAGAGTTTCGCCTCGGTGTAGCGCATCGCAGCAAAAGACTTGGGTTCATCGGGTGAACCCCAATTGCCCTGACCGGTGATCAGCGGGTGGCGATAGCTAAATGGCTGCGCCATAAGCACCATCGCCTCGTAACAAGCTGAGTCCCCGTGCGGGTGGTACTTACCCAGCACATCACCCACGGTGCGCGCACTTTTTTTGGGCTTGCCTGAGGCCTTGAGACCCAGCTCACTCATCGCGAAGATGATCCGTCGCTGCACCGGTTTAAGCCCATCGCCGATATGCGGCAGCGCCCGATCCATGATCACGTACATGGCGTAGTTCAGGTAAGCGCTTTCGGTAAACTCAGCAACCGAGCGCGACTCAATCGGTGACACAGGCAGGTTCAAGGCGGTTCAGCTCTAGCAAAATGGAAACGGTTTTAAGTGTGCCGTAAAGCGTGCAGCTTGTGCAAACCTTAAGCGATCTGACTGACAGATCCCAAACTCCTAAGGGCTCAGCCAATCGCCTGTCTGCAGCCATCAAAGATCTTTACCAACCCAGCCCACGGGTAATCTTGCTTGAGCTGTCTCCCGCTAAATTTTGCTGGTTTTGTGCTGGTACATGAGTCGATCAGCTTGCTCTAAAAGCTCAGCAATACTGTCAGACCCTTCAGGATCATACTCACTGATACCACTTGAAAACTTAAGCCCGTAAGGCTTGCCCGCACCTGTTTGATAGGCACTTAGCGCCTCATCAAGTCTTTTAAGCGCAATCTGGGCTTGTTTGGCGCTACTGGCCGGCAGTAGCGCCACAAACTCATCACCGCCCAATCTCGCGAGCAAATCACACTCTCTAAAAGTGGCCTGCATCACACTGGCCATGGCGCTGAGGGCAGCATCACCTTCAGCGTGTCCATGGGTGTCATTGATACTTTTAAAATTATCCAGATCCACAAACACCAGCGCAGCTTGGATTTGATACCGCCGAAGAAGAGCCATCGAGTGAGCTGCCGATGAAACAAAGCCGCGACGGTTGAGTAGCTGAGTCAACTCATCGGTGAAAGCAAAGCCGCTCAGCTTCAACTGCTCCTCAACCAAACCGGCCAAATCCTTAAGCGCCTGTTGATCAGCGTCACTAAAGCTACGAGGTTTAACATCGAGAACGCACAGGGTGCCCAGCTTTTCCCCATCGACTTTAAGCGGGTAACCGGCATAAAACCGCACGCCAGCATCTCCCTCAACAACCTCATATTGTCGGTAGCTGTCGTGACTTAAGGTGTCCTCTATTACTAAAACCTGATCCTGATCGAGAGTGATATCGCAAAAGACCTCATGCCTAGGCACGGACGCCTTATCTGCCCCCAAAGAAGACTTAAACCACTGTTGTTCGTCGTCTATCAGTCCCACCATTGCAATCGGCAAGTCAAACAAGCGCCTCGCCATGCGCGTGATTCGATCAAACCGATCTTCAGTGCCAGAATCCATCAAGCCCAGTGACCAGAGTTTATTTAGACGCTTGAGTTCTGCCCCATCAACAGGTTGAGTCATGTAAATTTGAACATCCTTGAGTTAGGTCGAATTAAGTTAAACAGATCAATGCGTTAGGGGCGCTTTAACCGACGGGCGTGGCAGATTACCTGAGCAGTGAAGCAAAATGTCACCAATCTGAGAGCATCGAAAATTTTGATGCTGCTGTTTGCGCACGGTCGGTGCGCCCAAAAAAAAGCGCCCTCACTTAGGGCGCTTTATCACCGATCTACTATTTGCCTAAAAAGGCGCTGTACATCCAGACGTGTTTTTCTTGAGCGGAGATATAGCCAGTCATCTGGTCGACCGTACCCTCATCCCCCTCTTCGCTCGCAGCCGATAGGATCTTGCGCTCAAGACCAAGCAATTGATCAAAGCCTGCAAGTATCTGTTTAACGCAGTCTTTGCCGCCAGTGACGTCTTTGGTCTGCTCGATCACACTGATCTCGCCGTAATCAGCATAGGTATGCAGCGGAGTTTTACCCAGCGTCAAGATACGCTCAGCGATCTCATCGATCTGCAAGATCAGCTCGTTGTAGAGCTCTTCAAATTTAACGTGCAGTTCAAAAAAGTGCTCACCGGTTACGTTCCAGTGGTAGCCGCGCACGTTCATGTAGAACTGCTGAGAACTAGCAAGCAGCAGGTTTAAATGCTCGGTGATTTGTTTGGTGTATTCGTCGTTTAAGCCAATATGGTTTCCCATGGTATCTCCTGTTCTTTGTTTATAAAGTTTTTGGGCGAAGCATCTTCAAACCCTGAAACGATCATAACCAAATCAGCCGTGAAAGTGAGTAAGGCTCTGTGCAAGTATGGTTTTGCGGGTGATCGCCACCTTAAGTAAAACCAATCAATCCATAAAAAAACCAGCCAAATTGGCCGGTTAATTTTAGGCGTTGATTGGTTTTAGAGTTTTACGTCTTCTTTAAGGTGCTGCTTTAGGCGCTCGATTGGGAAGTTGAGCGTCGATAGTCTCTTAGGGATCACTTGAGAGCCGTCTTGGCCACGCAGCTTAAATGTCACCACTAAGAAGTTGTCGGTTTCGGTATAATCCGAGATATTTTTCCAAGCGATATCACCGTTCATGGGGCGGTTTTTCACCATCATGCGCTGGTTTTTGTTCATGCCCGACATCATCTGATCAGCCATGGAGTTGGGCATGGAGATCACGATCCCGTGTGGCTGCAAGCCCAGCTTCATCTGGGTAACTTCAGTGGGGATCTCTTGCTTGGCCAGCTCGCGCTTTACATACCACTTGATCCCGACAAACTTAACCAAAAAGTACAGCGCCACCCCAACCAAAAGCAGCCAGAAAAAGACACTTGAGATGCCGCTGAAGTAAATCACACCGCCCAGTCCCACCAGGGCGACCGCAGCCAAAATCAACCAAGTTTGTTTGCTTGGCTGATTGGTTTTGGCGAACATCTCCATCTGCGCGGCGCGAAACTCATCGGGGGTGATCCGCGCATCAATGGGCTGCAAGGTGTATTCGTATTTGGCCATGAAACTGATTCTGCGTGCGTAAAAACCAGATTTTAACCGATAGCGCCTGACTTCACACCCTTAAGTGTTAAACCAGCAAGTGGCAAAATGCCCACATTAGCCGTATCCAACCTGCGTCAAGCCCAAGCCAATTGGCGAGTCTGAGATTGATGACATTTTGCTAAAAGCTTAGGCACCTCTTAAGCGGCCACGGTCACACAAAAGCAGCGGGGTTTGATAAGATTGGCGCAATCTTTAACTGATCCGTGACTCATGATTGATCCCAAGCTCCTTCGTAACGATTTGGCTGCTGTCAGCCAAGCGCTCGCCAAGCGCGGCGTGACGCTAGATACCGACTTTTGGGAAGGCACTGAAGCCAGGCGCAAGACGCTGCAGCAAGCAACTGAGGAGCTGCAAGCCAAACGCAACGCCGGCGCCAAGCAAGTCGGACAGATCAAGCGAGACGGCGGGGACGCAAGCGAGATCATGGCGCAGATGAACACGCTGAGTGATGAGCTTAAAGCGCGGGAAACTGAGCTGCGTGAGTTGATGGAGGAGATCCAAGATGCGGCGCTGCGCTTGCCTAACTTGCCCGACGCCAGCGTCCCTGCCGGGCGCGATGAAGCAGAAAACGTCGAGGTTCGCCGGATTGGTGAGCCACGTGAGTTTACTTTCGCTCCCAAAGAGCACTCAGACCTGGGCGAGGCGCTGGGCTTGCTTGACTTTGGGGTGGCCGCTCAGATCACCGGCTCACGCTACAGCGTGCTTAAGGGTGAGCTGGCGCAGCTGCACCGCGCACTGATCCAGTTCATGCTCAGCTTTCACACCGAGCAAGGTTACACCGAAGTTTATGTGCCTTATATCGTTAACAGTGACTCGCTTTATGGCACGGGTCAGTTGCCCAAATTTGCCGAAGACCTCTATAAATTAGAGGACGGCAACTACCTGATACCGACCGCTGAAGTTCCGCTCACCAATCTGGTGCGCGATCAGATGCTAGATGAAGCCTCGCTGCCGCTTAAGTTCACCGCGCACACGCCCTGCTTTCGCTCAGAGGCTGGCTCGTCTGGCCGCGATACTCGAGGCCTGATCCGCCAGCACCAGTTTGAAAAGGTGGAGATGGTCAACATCGCCGCTCCAGATCAATCCATGCAGCTCCTTGAGGTCATGACCGCTCAGGCCGAAGGAATCTTGCAGGCGCTTGAGCTACCATACCGGGTGATGCTGCTTTGCGCTGGGGACATGGGCTTTAGTGCGGTAAAAACCTACGATCTTGAGGTCTGGCTGCCGAGTGAGAACACTTACCGGGAGATCAGCTCCTGCTCTAACTGCGGCGACTTTCAGGCGCGCAGACTCAAGGCGCGCTTCAAGCAGGACAAACAAACTGTGCTCGCGCACACCCTAAATGGCAGCGGCCTTGCGGTTGGGCGAGCGCTACTGGCGATCATGGAAAACCACCAAACCGAAGACGGCAAGATTGCGATCCCGGCCAAACTGCAAAGCTACATGGGCGGTAAAACCCATATCGGTTGATCTGCCGCGGCGACACACGTATAACTTTAGCGTCTCGCTTTAAACATACGACTTAACGCATAAGTTTTGCGCCGCTTTAGTCAATCTGGCACAGCGCGTGCTTTAAGTTGACTCACAACCCAACCGGAGTTCTGTTTGGACGTCTTGCCCATCGGCTTAAAACTCACCAACCAAAAGGTGTTGCTCATCGGCGGCGGCAGCATCGCCTACCGCAAAGCCTGCTTGATCGCGCCGACCGGCCCCGCTATTTATGTGCTGAGCCCCTATATATGCGATGAGCTGGCAGCTCTGGTCACAAAAACCGGCGGCAAGCACATCAAAGGTGCCTACCCGGCTCGCTTCAGTCGCCTGGCGCGCCGCAAACTTAAAAACTACCGCCTAGTTATAGCAGCTACCGACTCAAAGCCCGTTAACGCCCGCGTGTTTAAAGACTGCGAGCGCATGAATCTGCTGGTCAACGCGGTCGATGATCCGCCGAACTGCCGCTTTATCGTGCCAGCAATCGTGGATCGATCTCCGCTGATTATCTCGATTGCCACCGGGGGCCGCGCGCCAGTGATCGCACGTCAAGTGCGCACCCAGCTTGAATCCACCATACCTGCACGCATGGGTGATTTGGTGCAGTTTTCAGGTGAGTGGCGGGCAGAGTCTAAAGCCGCGATCAAAGATCCTGAGATCCGCCGAGTTTTTTGGGAAAATGTCTACGCAGGACCCGCCGGTCAAGCCGTGTTGTCCGGCGACCGTGCCAAGGCTGACGCGCTTATGCCCGGCTTACTCAAAGACTTCCGCGAACCTGAGGGTGAGGTTTACTTGGTTGGCGCAGGGCCTGGTGATCCTGAGCTGCTTACCTTTAAAGCGCTGCGCTTGATGCAACAAGCCGATGTGGTTCTATACGACCGACTGGTGTCCCCGGAGGTCATGAATCTGGTTCGCCGCGATGCTGAGCGGATCTATGTGGGTAAAGCCAAAGCGGATCATGCCGTGCCCCAACCTCAGATCAACGAGCTGCTGGTTGAACACGCCAAACAAGGTAAGCGGGTTTGTCGCCTCAAAGGCGGCGATCCTTTTATCTTTGGGCGCGGCGGTGAGGAGATTGAGACGCTGTTTGCTAAGGGTGTTAAGTTTCAAGTGGTACCTGGTATCACCGCGGCGGCTGGCTGCGGCGCTTATGCTGGTATCCCGCTGACTCACCGAGACTATGCTCAAAGCGTGCGCTTTTTGACCGGTCACTTAAAAGATGGCACCCTAAATCTGCCATGGGGCGAGCTGGTGTTTGAGCGCCAGACACTGGTGATCTACATGGGGCTAGGCGGGCTAGCTGAGCTCACTCAAAAGCTCATCG
The DNA here is from genome assembly GCA_913057715.1 of uncultured Moraxellaceae bacterium. Lineage (GTDB taxonomy): Bacteria > Pseudomonadota > Gammaproteobacteria > Pseudomonadales > Moraxellaceae > CAJXOR01. The sequence continues at coordinate 10,920 of CAJXOR010000018.1, read as the reverse complement.
ATCACGGCATGCGTAGCGATATGCCCTGCGCGCTGATCTCCAAGGGCACTTTGCCGGACGAAGAAGTGCTGGTCGGCACAGTCAGTGATATCGCGGTTAAAGTCGCCAATCATGAGTTGCCCGCGCCGACGCTGACCATCATCGGGGAGGTGGTGAGCCTGCGCGAGAAACTCAAGTGGCGTAATTGATCTGACTTTGAGATTTGACATGACACTGTAGTTAATCAATGCCCCACTGCCAAGCCAAGCAACGGCTTTAAGAGCCTGAACCAAAGCGCACCTTGACTCAGTTAACGGGGATTAAGCCCTTTGATTAACTCAATTAAAGGTCTGGGTAATAAAGCCAATCAAAGCAACCAAACAGCTTAAGTTCTAAAAAAAGCAGAAGATTTGGGCGACCTATCAGTGGTTGGCTACGGCGGGCATTTGTCTGAAGTACTGGGTCACAAACTCATAAAAGCTTTGATCAAGTAAGGAGAGCGTGCGCTGGGTGTGCCGCATGATGCCAAGCGAGCGCGAGAGCTTGGGGTCCTGTTCGAGATCCAGTTTGACCAAAGAGTCATCGATTAAAATCTGCGGTAGCACGCTCCAGCCCAGACCAGCGCCCACCAGCGCGCGTATCGACTCAAGCGTATTGCCTGAGTTAGACAAACTTAAGCGGATGCGTTCCCCTGCAAAGGCCTCAAGCACCAGCCGGGTGGTGTAGGTATGCATGTCTGGCAACAGAGCCTTGGTTTCACTGAGCAGCTGCAGATCGATCTGCCTCTTAGATAAAACATGATCACGCGCCGCCACAAAGTAAAGCGGGTCAGCCACGAGTTCTAAGTAGGAGCAGTCCGGCTCGCGCCGCTGCTCTGCCTCGCCTGGCAGCGTCATAAATGCCATGGGTAGCAGCCCTGAGTGCACAGCAAGGTGCGCCTCCTCAGAGTCAACAAAGCGCACGTCTAGCTCCACTTCAGCGTGCTGCTGCTGCCAGGCAACCAGAACCGGTGCTAAGTGGTGAAGACCGAAGTGGTGAGAGGTGCCAAGCGTGATGGTTCCCTGCAGCGTCAGCTCAGGGGTCTTGAGCTCATGCTTGAGCGCGGAAAACTCACTGAGCCAGCGGCGCGCCTCTGGCAACAATTTGAGTGCTGCGGGAGTTGGCACCAACTTGCGCCCGATATGATCAAACAGCGTAACCCCGAGCATCGCCTCAAGTGCCTGCAGGCGCTTAGTCACTGCTGGCTGCGACAAAAAAAGAGTTTGTGCAGCAGCCGAGACGCTGCCCACTTGCATCACGGTGCAAAAAGCGCGTAGCTGGGCTTCGGTCATGTGCTTGCTAGGGTTGGCATTTGACTAAGCTTTGGTTTTTTTAGCTGAAGCTGGGCTAGTTTTAGACTGACTGGGAGTCGGCTTGTCAGGGCTTTGGCTGGTGCTGTAGTGCTCAGGCACGTGAGGCACTTCATCTAGGATCTTTTTGAGGCCTTCGTTCCAGATCACACGGATTTGCGAGATATACTCATCGTCGCGATCAATCCTGAGCGGCTCATTGATCGACAAGCTACCCTTGTGATAAACAATCAGATCAAGCGGGAAACCCACCGATAAGTTGGATCGGATGGTCGAATCAAAAGAGATCAGCGCCGCTTTGAGCGCTGCCTCTATGCTGGACTCAAAGGTCAATGAGCGATCCAAAATCGGTTTGCCGTATTTGACTTCACCAATCTGAAAAAAGTGGGTGTCAGGCGTACTGTGGATCGAGTTGCCTTCGGTGTAGATCTGATAAAGCTCAGGTTCTTGGTTCTTGATCTGCCCGCCCAAGATAAACGAGCTGGTGAACCCTTTAACCTTATCGGCCACTGACTGGGCATGACGGGTGACTTCACGGGCGTATTCACCGACCATGAGCGCCGCTTGGTGCATGGTAGAAGTGTTGAGTAGATTGCGCTCAGCACCCTCAGTTATGTCTTGCTGGATTTTTGCAAAAACCGACTGAGAGGTCGCTAGATTCCCCGCAGTTTGTAGGATCAGTATGCGATCACCTTCGATTTGGTAGAAGTTGATCTTACGAAACGTCGAGATATGATCGATTCCCGCATTGGTTCGAGTGTCCGATACAAACACCAGTCCGTCTTCAACGTGAACACCCACACAGTAAGTCATCTGATAAATCCTATAAAAAAAGAGGAGCCAAGCTCCTCTTGATAAAGCCTGAAAAATGTCAGTCGATCCGATTGACCCAGACCTGAGAGTTCATGGTTTCGTTGCCGCCGCCCAAACGCGTGCCTCGAAGAGGTGCTGCGTCGTTGTAATCTCGCCCAAAAGCGACATAAACATGACACTGCGGAGTATACAACTGGTTTGAGACGTCGAACATATACCAAGCACCATCAAACCACAATTCTGCCCAAGCATGAGACTGAAGGTGATTAACGTCAGTGGTGTACAGATAGCCTGAGACATACCTTGCCGGAACACCCAGAGCGCGCGCTACCGCGATGGTGATGTGCGCGTGATCCTGACAAACTCCGCTCGACTCAACAAACGCGTCTTCAGCGCTGGTTTTCACACCAGTCGTCCCTGACGTATAGGGCACACGTTCAAGCAGTTTGGCGCCAAACTGTTGCATGGCTTTTAGATTTGGCGCGGCTCCAGCTTGTTTAGCAAAATCCAGCATCTCCGCGGAACAGGTGGTCAGACGAGTTGGGCACAGATAAACCATGGGATCGGTAGAGCCCAAAGGCAGACTTTTGGTGCTGGTGTCGATCTCAACGATCCCACTTGCCTGAATTTGCAAAGAATTATGTGACTCTGAACGAATCAAGGTAGTGAGTGTGTTGTTAAAACCGTCGGAGGTGATGTGTCCGATTGATGGCAACATGATGCTCCAGTTCTCAATCTTCTGGTGCTCCATGATCCATGGCGTCATGCGAAGGTACTGAACACTGTGACGAGCTTTGTCTGCGTAGCCGTAATTGGTTTGGTGAGAAATCTGTAGTTTCATAATCATATCCCCTGTGCCACTAGCTCACTGAACATGTTCTGGTAAGCAATAAAGTCTCGGCGATCCCCTGAGCCAGCCAAGCGGTCAGCTGGTCGCATCAGCTCTTGCCAGCGTGTGTTGGCCGGTAGTTGCTGGACGATCTCGTTGAGCTTGATCGTCATCTCGGATGAGTCTTTGTTGCAGGTGTAGGCCAGATCAATCCGCTCTGAGTAGACGCCCATTTGCCAAAAAAGTCTCACGATATCTGCTTCAAAGTTCATCGCTGCTCGGCAGGCCTCAACCTGAAAAGAGGCGGCTCGGTAGGAACCCGAGTCACATAGGCGCTTAACTAAGTTAAACAGCTCAAAGGTCTCTTGAGAAATCACACCGCGCACCTGCTGCACGTTTTGGTTGATTTGCTCTCCGAGTTTGGGAATCTGATTTTCGCGCAAGTGAGCCGCGTCGGTGCCCGATATCGCCTCACAAGGGTAGTAGTAAAATCCGCTGTAAAAACCCGCTGGATCACGCGGTTTGCCGCCGTGAGTGGCTTGCTCAAACAGATACTCGTAACAAACCATGCGCTCAACTTGGCGAGCCAACCAGTAGATACAGTCTGAGGTGGATAAAAGTAGCATTTTCATTGGGCCGCTCCTGCTGATTTTGTTTTAGGAGAGATCTGTTTGGCTGATCCAGATTTGGAGGGCGCATTAGTCGCCTTAGATTTCGCTGCGCCGGTAGTTGAGGCTGCGTCTTCAGCACCAAAAGATAAGTGCTCAGGTGAGCTTTTAAGCACCCAAGTGTCTTTGACACCGCCGCCTTGTGAGGAGTTGACCACCAAAGACCCTTGCTTCATCGCAACGCGGGTCAACCCGCCTGGCACAGATCTGACCTTGTCGCCGCTAGCCAAGATAAATGGCCTCAAATCAATATGACGCGGAGCAACCCCTTCATCGACAAGGGTGGGACAAGTCGACAAGCTAATCGTCGGCTGAGCAATGTAATCACTGGGGTTCGCCTTGATCTTGCGAGCAAATTCTTCAATCTGCTCTTTGGAGGACTTAGGTCCAATCAGCATCCCGTAGCCGCCGCTGCCGCGGGTTTCTTTGACCACCAGCTCACTTAGGTTTTTGAGCACGTGATCAAGCTGTTTAGGGTCCCGGCACTGATAAGTGGGGACATTTTGTAGGATCGGCTCCTCTCCCAAATAGTAACGGATCATGTCCGGCACATAGGGGTAAACCGATTTGTCATCCGCAATACCGGTGCCCGGTGCGTTGGTGATCACGACGTTACCTGCCCGGTAAGCACTCATGAGACCTGGCACACCTAAGATCGTCGATGAGTCAAATGCCAACGGATCCAAGAAATCATCGTCCAAGCGGCGGTAGATCACGTCGACTTGAACGCGGCCGTTAACCGTCATGATGAACACTTTGTTGTTGAGCACACGAAGATCGTAGCCGTGAACCAGCGGCACGTTCATGGAACTGGCCAAAAAGGCGTGCTCATAGTAGGCCGAGTTAAAGCGACCTGGTGTTAACACCACGATTTGCGGACGCTCAAGTCCACTGATTTCAGCCAACGTCTGACGTAGTAGTTCAGGGTAGTGAGAGATCGGCTCTACATCGTACTTATCGAACACCGGCGAGAGCAGCTGCTCAGAAAGTTTACGACTCTCGAGCATATAAGAGACGCCGCTTGGGGTTCTTAGGTTGTCCTCAAGCACCAACCAGTTGCCTTCGTTATCACGGATCAAATCGATCCCGCTGATCGCCGAGTAAACTTGGGAAGCCAGATCAATCCCCTGCATCCACGGCTCATAGCAAGGATTGGTGAAGATATACTCAGGCGGGACGATGCCCTGCTTGATCGCCTTTTGATCATGATAAGTGTCATGGATAAAAGCGTTGAGTGCGGTGATCCTCTGAGCACAGCCGCGCTCAATCAACTCCCAATCTTGGGCGGTGATGATCCGGGGCACCAGATCAAACGGGATAATCCGCTCGACGTTTGCCGCGTCCGAGTAAACCGTAAAAGTAACCCCTTTACGGTACATGATCGATCCGGCTTGATCCGAGAGACTTCTGAGCTCATTGATGCTGGAGCTTTGAATCCAGTCATGCACGGCTGAGGCGTAAGGCCTAGCCCCGTCAATGGTTAGGAGTTCGTCAAAAATAGCGGCTGGAGGGTATTCGATGGTGGTTCTGTCGTTAGGCTTCGATGCGGCGGAATCTGGCGGCATGCATATTTCCAAGTAGGATAGTGGTTGTTATCGAGCAAATATAACTGATAAGTAGACGCTAAACTCTTGAAGTTACGGATTAAAACAACTCATCAAAGCCATCTGTAAAATGCACCAAAAAGAAGCAATTACAGATAAATATATAATTATTAGTTATACATACTATATATATAATTCATTTTATTTATGATTCTGGTCGCGTTATGGTGACTCTATCAAATGTCGACATTTGACAGCTGCCGTCTGTTTTAAAATTGAATCATGAAGCAGATCGCAGTTTGTTTTCGGCAATCCACCGCACACGGAGGCTCTATGAGCAACAAGCAAACCCTATATGACAAGTTGTGGGCGCACCACGAAGTCAAAAAACGCGACGATGGCTCCTCCTTGATCTACATCGACCGCCACTTGCTGCATGAAGTGACCTCCCCTCAAGCCTTTGAGGGATTGAAGCTGGCGAAGCGAGTGCCGTGGCGCCTGTCTGCCAACATCGCCACCCCCGATCACAACGTGCCGACCTCGATCCGCGAGCGCGCCGAGGGCATCGCCGGGATCAAAGATCCCGTGTCACGAATCCAAGTGCAGACGCTGGACGCCAACTGCAACGAGTTTGGTGTGACTGAATTTAAGATCAACGACGTGCGTCAAGGGATCGTGCACGTGGTGGGGCCTGAGCAAGGTTTGGTTTTGCCTGGCATGACCGTGGTTTGCGGCGACTCGCACACGGCCACCCACGGCGCGCTTGGCTGTCTGGCGCACGGGATCGGCACCAGCGAAGTTGAGCATGTGCTGGCGACTCAGTGCTTGGTACAAAAAAAGATGAAAAACATGCAGATCCGCGTAGAGGGCAAACTCGCCGTTGGGGTGAGCGCTAAAGACGTGGTGCTGGCGATCATCGCGCAGATCGGTACAGCGGGTGGCACCGGACATGCGATCGAGTTTGCTGGATCTGTGTTTGAAGACATGAGCATGGAAGGCCGCATGACGGTATGCAACATGGCAATCGAAGCCGGCGCTCGCGTGGGCATGGTGGCGGTCGATCAAACCACGATTGATTATGTGAGCGGTCGTCCCTATGCCCCCACCGGGGATATACTGGATCAGGCAATTGACTACTGGCGCACCTTAGTTTCTGATCCGGGCGCACGCTTTGACACCTTGATTGAGATCGACGGCTCGACCATCGAGCCTCAGGTCAGCTGGGGCACTTCTCCTGAGATGGTGATCCCTGTTTCAGCCAACGTGCCGACGCTCGATGATGCCCAGAACGACGTGCAAAAAAGCGGCTTTACTCGTGCTTATGAGTACATGGGGCTAACTCCGGGTCAGGGTTTAGATGAGATCGTGCTGGATCGGGTGTTCATCGGCTCCTGCACCAACTCACGGATCGAGGATCTGCGCGAAGCGGCTGGTGTGATCAAAGGCCGTAAAGTCGCAAGCTCAGTCAAAGAGGCGATTGTGGTGCCCGGCTCAGGTCAAGTTAAGGCTCAGGCAGAATCCGAAGGTCTTGATAAACTGTTCTCTGAGGCCGGTTTTGAGTGGCGCGAACCTGGCTGCTCGATGTGTCTTGCCATGAACGCTGACAAACTGGAACCCGGTGAGCATTGCGCCAGCACCTCAAACCGCAACTTTGAGGGTCGCCAAGGCAACGGCGGTCGCACGCACTTGGTCTCCCCTGCCATGGCGGCGGCGGCGGCGATCGCCGGTCACTTTGTCGATGTGCGCAGCTTTTAAATAGCCAAATGACCACCTTAGCCTGATACGCGCGGTGATCTGATTCAGCTGACATTTTGGTTAATTAGAGTCAGAACACAGTCAGCCAGATCAATCGCGCAGTTGGCTCATAGCAGCCAGCGAAACCAATAAAGGAACACTTATGAAAGCCTATACCACCCAAGATGGTCTCGTCTGTCCACTGGATCGCTCCAACGTCGATACCGACCAGATCATCCCAAAGCAGTTTTTAAAATCGATCAAACGCACCGGATTTGGTGTGAACCTGTTTGATGAGTGGCGCTACCTGGATGAAGGTTACCCCGGTCAAGACCACGCCCAGCGCCCAATCAACCCCGACTTCGTGCTCAATCTGCCTGAATATGCCGGTGCCACGATTTTGCTTGCGCGTAAAAACTTTGGCTGTGGCTCCTCGCGTGAGCACGCGCCCTGGGCACTGGAGGAATACGGTTTTCGCACCGTAATCGCGCCAAGCTTCGCCGATATCTTTTATAACAACTCATTTAAAAACGGCATGTTGCCGATTGAGCTGCCCGAGGAGATCGTCGCGCAACTGTTTATGGAAGCCGAGAACAGCCATGGCTACCGCCTAACCACCGATCTTGAGGCGCAAACCGTGACCACTCCAAGCGGACAAGTGTTTCACTTTGAGGTCGACCCCTTCCGTAAGCACTGCCTGCTCAACGGACTAGACGACATCGGTTTGACCTTGGAGGATGCTGATTCGATCGAGGCCTTTGAATCCAAAGCCAAACAAAATCGCCCTTGGATCTTTCGCGATCTGACTGAAGCTAGCTAAGTAACTCAAGCTAAGCCTCTTAATTTGCTTGAGTAAAATGCCCGCCTAGCCAGCGGGTTTTTTGTTTTTGGGTTTTACGCCTAAGCGAGCAAATCACTTAACCAGCCCTACCCTTATCTGCCAGCGTGATCCGCCCACGCGTCTAAAACTCAACTCTAAAACTCTCACGCTTAAAAGTTAAGTTACGTGCAGCGCTAAACCGCACGCTCCTATGGCTGATTGAGTTTCAACCAACTAACGGCGCGGGTTTAATGTACGGGGCGATCTGCATAAGGTTGGCATTTTGCAGCAGGATAGTTTTTGTACTAATAGGTAAAGTTAGGTGAGATAAAGTGAAAGTACCGCCGGTTTGTGTAACAACTGGCACGAAGTTTGCTTACTCTTAGTTGGTCATACCACAACCCAACAGGAGTCCACATGCCCCTTTTTAACAAAGCCAAACTGCTTGTCGGTGCATCGTTTTGCGCTGCTAGCTTGGCACTGAGCGGCTGTAGCAAGCCCAAAGAAGAAACCGCGGCAACAGCAGAAAAACCAGCCGCTGAACAAACCTTTGATGGTGAGATCAAAGTTGGTGTGTTGCACTCACTCTCCGGCACCATGGCGATCAGTGAAACTACTCTCAAAGACACTGTGCTCATGTTGATTGAAGAGCAAAACGCCAAAGGCGGCCTGCTCGGCAAAAAACTGGTTCCCGTCGTCGTTGATCCCGCCTCTGACTGGCCACTGTTTGCTGAAAAAGCCAAAGAGCTACTGGAAAAAGAAAAAGTATCGGTGATCTTTGGTGGTTGGACATCGGTTTCACGCAAGTCCGTGTTGCCTGTGATCGAAAACCTCAACGGTCTGATGTTTTACCCGGTGCAGTACGAGGGAGAGGAATCTTCGAAAAATGTCTTCTATACCGGCGCCGCACCTAACCAACAAGCGATCCCTGCGGTTGATTACTTGATGGCTGAGGAAGGCGTTACGCGCTGGGTGCTTGAGGGGACTGACTACGTTTACCCACGTACCACCAACAAGATCCTTGAGGCGTACCTCAAAAGTAAGGGCGTCGCTGCTGCCGATATCTCAGTTAACTACACGCCTTTTGGTCACTCTGATTGGCAAACTCGCGTGAGTGAGATCAAGAAGTTTGGCTCTGCTGGCAAGAAAACTGCGGTGATCTCTACGGTCAACGGTGATGCTAACGTGCCATTTTATAAAGAGCTGGCAAACCAAGGCGTCTCAGCAACCGATATCCCCGTCATGGCCTTCTCGGTCGGTGAAGAGGAACTCTCAGGCTTTGACACCACGCCTCTGGTTGGTCACTTAGCGGCCTGGAACTACTTCCAAAGCGCTGAAGGCGACACCAACAAAGCCTTTATCGCCCAGTGGAAAAAGTTCATTGGCGACGACAAACGCGTCACCAACGATCCGATGGAAGCGACCTACATCGGTTTCAACGCTTGGGTTAAAGCAGTTGAGAAAGCCGGTACCACCGAAGTCGATGCGGTTCGCTCTGCTATGTACGGACTCGAGGTGCCAAACTTGACCGGCGGTATGGCTAAAGTGTTGCCTAACCACCACTTCACCAAACCCGTTCTCATGGGTGAGATTCAAGCAGACGGCCAGTTCGAGATCGTCTCGCAAACCAAAGAAATCGCCGGTGATGCTTGGACCGACTTCTTGCCTGAGAGCGCGAAGATCGAAGCTGATTGGCAAGACCCTGCCATCAACTGCGGTAACTACAACACCGAAACCAAAAAGTGCTCAGGTCAAAACTACTGACACCTAGCGGTTAACGGTTAAAAACAGGCTCTGGGGCATCAAGTCTCAGAGCCTTTTTAGCAAAATGCCCACCATTGAGGAGTTTTCATGCGCTATCTTCGCCTCACCGCCCTCTTGCAGACCTGCTTACTGACTTGTTTTCTAAGCACTCAGCTTCAGGCAGCTGAACCTCAGGCAGACCTCGCCACCAGTCAGCTAGCGGTCGGCTCATCCGAGAGAAAAACCACCGACACGCTGACACCCACATCCGCTGATCCGGTAAGCGACACTGAGTTGGATGCAGCATCTGCTGCTCCACTTAGTTTTGAAGACGCCGTTGGCCAGATGCCTAAAGCCAGTAAATCTGAGTTATCGATTCTGATTGAGGCCATCGTGGTATCGAAACACCCTAAAGCACTTACTTTGCTTGAAGCCCTAACCGAGGGGCAGCTGCACTTCACCAAAGACACCCAACAAGTGGTGATCTTGGAGTCAGAAGGGCCTGAAAAAAGCAAAGCCACTCCGCTCATCGGAGATGCAGGCACCCAGACATTTGACTCAAGCAACTTAAAAAAGATTCGAGTTAACAACAGCTTACGCTCTCAAATCCAAGACGAGCTCGCAGTTTTAAAGCTTTTTGCTGAAGACTCAAGCATCCGTGAGCAGGCAATACAAAGTTTTATCACGACGCCCAGTGCAAGCAGCCTACCGCTGCTACTTGAGGCACGCGAAGCCGAACAAAAACCAAAACTTAAAAAACAGATCGATATGGCGCTGGCCAGCATCACAGCCAAAGAAGCAGGACCAGGACAGATTGAGGCCGTCAAACTGCTGGGCGAATCCCAGCACATGGAAACTTTTTACGTACTCTCGCGGCTAAAAAAAGCCAGCAGCGATCCGGTTTTAATTAGCGCGATCGATGCCTCTATGAAGTCGATCCAGGCGCGCTCTAGTCGCTACAAATTGATCGAAAACACCTTTTTTGGCCTCTCCATGGGCTCGGTGCTCCTACTAGCAGCGATCGGCCTTGCGATCACTTTTGGGGTCATGGGGGTCATCAACATGGCGCACGGCGAGATGATCATGATCGGCGCCTACACGACCTACGTGGTCCAAGCTCTGATGCCAAACACCATCGAATACTCGATATGGGTGGCGATACCGGGCGCTTTTCTAGCGGCTGGGTTGGTCGGAGTCATCATCGAGCGTTTGGTGATCCGTCACCTCTATGGACGTCCGCTTGAAACCTTGCTAGCCACCTTTGGGATCAGCTTGATCTTGCAACAGGCAGCGCGCTCGATCTTTGGGCCGCTGAACCAGTCGGTGATCACGCCGCAGTGGATGAGCGGCACTTGGCAAATTACTCCGATGTTGGGCTTTACCTATAACCGCCTCTACATCTTGTTTTTCGCGCTTATGGTGTTCTTTGGACTGATGCTGG
>CAJXOR010000017.1 GCA_913057715.1 uncultured Moraxellaceae bacterium | reverse complement strand
GAGATCATGCCTAGTCTCGTGGGCTCGGAGATGTGTATAAGAGACAGATGCAGGGGAACCCGAGGGTTTTTTGGATCGCGTGGGCTTGTTCCATGCTGCTTGCGATGTCGGCGCGCGGACACTCAAGGCCGATCCGTTTCATAGCCTGATCAAACAGATCGCGGTCTTCTGCCATCTCGATCGCTTCTTTGGTCGCGCCGATCAGCTCGCAGCCGTGGCGTTCAAGCACGCCGTTTGCGTCTAGCTCGAGGGCGCAGTTCAGTGCGGTTTGCCCGCCCATGGTTGGCAAGATCGCATCCGGCTTTTCTTTGGCGATGATTTTCTCAACCGTCTGCCAAGTGATTGGCTCGATATAGGTCGCATCGGCCAGCACTGGATCGGTCATGATGGTCGCTGGGTTTGAGTTCACCAGAATCACCCGATAACCCTCTTCGCGCAGCGCTTTACACGCCTGAGCGCCCGAGTAATCAAACTCACAGGCCTGTCCGATCACGATCGGACCGGCCCCTATGATCAGTATGCTTTTGATATCGTTACGTTTTGGCATCTTGGTCTCATCCTTTGCCCCTGAGGGCCCTGTGTCTGCGCTGGATAAACTTATCGTGGATTCAGCGGCTTAAACTTTTATATGCTTGGTGATCGGCAGCCCTATCTCTCTAAAGCAATCAGGCGCTTTTGCGCGCTTCAATCAGCTCGATAAAGTGATCAAACAGCGCTTGAGCATCTTCAGGTCCGGGGCTTGCTTCCGGATGTCCCTGAAAACTAAACGCGGGTTTGTCGGTCAACTCGATCCCTTGGTTTGAGCCATCAAACAGTGATCGGTGCGTGACCGCGACGTTAGCGGGCAGGGTTGATTCATCGACCGCAAAACCGTGGTTTTGCGAGGTGATCATCACCTGACCTGTGCGGGTGTCTTGAACAGGGTGATTAGCGCCGTGGTGTCCAAACTTCATCTTCAGGGTCTTGGCTCCCGCCGCGGTAGCGAGCAGCTGGTGGCCCAAGCAGATCCCAAAGATCGGGACATCGGTGGTCAGTGCTTGTTTGATCGCATCGACCGCGTAGGTACAGGGCTCTGGATCGCCGGGGCCGTTGGATAAAAAGATCCCATCTGGGTTCATGGCCAGCACTTGATCCATCGGGGTTTGGGCGGGCACACAGGTCACTTTACAACCGCGATCAACCAGCAGTCTTAGAATATTGGTTTTAACCCCAAAGTCATAAGCGACGACGTGGTGTTTTTCCTCTATCCCGGCGCCCAAGCTCAAAAACCCGGTACCGTTTTTGCTTGAGTCATACATTGAGATATCTAGCTTCCAAGAACCGGTCGTCCACTCAAACCCGTCTTTGTCGCAGCACTCTTTAGCCAGATCCATGCCCTTTAATCCGGCAAACTCAGACGCCATCTGCAGGGCTTTGGCCGTGTCCGCTTCTAAGCTCTCAGCGGTGGTGCTCATCAGGCAGCCATTTTGTGCGCCATGAGTGCGCAGGTGACGGGTTAAGCGGCGGGTATCGATATCGGCGATCGCAACGACATTTTGATCCTCAAGATACTCACTCAGCGACTGCTCGGAGCGAAAACTTGAGGCCATGGGCGAGAGCTCGCGGATGATCAGCCCAGCTGCCCAGACGATCTCATCGCGGCCCGACTCGTGATCTTCACTGTTGGTGCCGGTGTTGCCGATGTGCGGGTAGGTCAAGGTCACCAGTTGTTTGGCGTAGGAGGGGTCGGTTAAGATCTCCTGATAGCCAGTCATGGCGGTGTTAAACACCACTTCTCCAACACTGTGACCCTCGGCCCCGATAGATAAGCCAACAAATACCGTGCCGTCTGCCAATGCCAAAATCGCGGGGTTGCTCATCGATACCTCTTTTTAGCTGTGGGCGGGAGCCAGCGCTCAAACTGCGCGCAAAAAAAAGCGAGAATACTTGATCTTGAGCCGATAGGCGTCAATCAAAAACTCTCGCATGACTCATATTGCGCAGATTGTACTAAAACAGGGTTAGATTTGCCACCTTTACCCTTGCGTAGATTGCGATTGTTGAGCAAAAGCTTGAGTTAAATGTCACCAAGCTTGGCTTAGCTCAAATTTTAGCAGCGCAGCCCTCTGGCGGCGCTGATTTAACAGCCCTTGCCGCCTGAGGTTTGCAGGCAACCCAATTAAAGCCCGCCTGTTGACATTTTATGGCAAAGACAGACCAAAATCGGGTGCGGACTTTTGAGGTGAGCGCGCGCCTAAAGTTTGGCTTCTTTAGCAGATTGGCGCTTAGAGGCGATCACTGAAGCGGCGATGAATAAAAAGCCGATCAGTCCGGTGACCACTTCAGGCACGTGAAAGTGGATTGAGGCGAGCATGATCAAAGCAAGTGCGCCAATCGCATAGTGCGCGCCGTGTGCCAGAAACTGGTAGGTAACCAGCGTGCCTTTTTCAAGCAAAAAGATCGTCATGGAGCGCACAAAGATCGCTCCAATCGCTAGGCCGAGCATGATCAAGATGACATCATCGGTGATCGCAAAAGCACCGATCACGCCGTCAAAACTGAAGCTAGCGTCTAAGATCTCAAGGTAGACAAAACCGGCGAAACCGCCCTGCATAACCGCTTTGGTTGCACCAGGCTCTCCGGAATCACCGGCCATAAGCTCTGATAAGACGTTGACGCCGAAGTAGATAATCGCGCCCCAAAGTCCGGCAATCAGGACCGCGGCCAGCGAGCCAGGCTCAGCTAAACGGGCAATGAACACCAGTGCCAAGATCGCTACCAGAGGTGCAGCGGTGGCGATGTTGCCAAGCTTAGCCAGTGGTTTTTCTATCCAGCCAAACCAGTGAGTGGTTTTCTCACTGTCCATAAAGAAGTGCAAAAAAACCAGCAAGAGGAACATGCCGCCAAACGCGGAGATCTCGGCATGGTGGGCATTTAGTTGCGCAGCATAGGTGGCCGGCTCGTTTAGCGCGAGGCTAACCACATCGAGCATGGGGATGTCGGCGGTCACCGCGACGATCACAATCGGGAAAACCAGTCGCATGCCGAACACCGCGATCAAGATCCCGACGGTCAAAAACATCTTGGTCCAAAAAGCGTTCCAGCCTTTGAGCACGTCGGCGTTGATCACCGCGTTATCAAAGGACAGCGAGATCTCAAGCACCGCCAGGATCAGGGTGATCCCAAGGGCTGCTAAGAGTCCTTCGACGCCGCTATGGGAGTAGCCCCAATAACAGGCCAGCACCACGCAGATTAGGGAGAAGATGATTGAGAATCTAAAGTATTTCATATTGAGACTCGCGTAAATTTGTGGGTGCATTATGACGAAGCGAAGTGATCTTGTCTGATGAAGTTAGGTGAGTGAACTTAGAAATTTGGGGTGCTGGTTTTTTGTCTGACGCAAAGCTTCAGGTGAAAATCTAAGCAACTTCGGGCATCATGGCTTTTTAGATCCCAGAGCCAGTTATGATCTTCGCTTTTGAGCACAAACAACCCAGTTTTGCTGAGCCTTTTGAGGGCTGGGTAGCTGATAATGCTACCGTGATTGGTGATGTTTATCTGGGTTTTGAGGCGAGTATCTGGTTTGGCGCGGTGCTTCGGGGCGATAACGGGCTGATCCACATCGGTGAGCAGTCAAACGTACAAGAGAACGCGGTGATTCATACTGATGCAGGGCTTGAGGTGCGGATCGGTGATCGGGTCACGGTTGGTCACTTGGCGATGCTGCATGGCTGCTCGATTGGTGATGAGTCGCTAGTCGGGATTGGCGCGGTAGTGCTAAACGGCGCCCAGATTGGCAAGCGCTGCTTGATCGGGGCAAATGCCCTGGTGACCGAGAACATGATCATACCCGACAACTCAATGGTGCTGGGCTCTCCTGCCAAGGTAGTCAAAACCTTGAGTGACCAGCAAAGCGCGACTTTGAAGCTCTCTGCTATCCACTATGCAGCGCATGCCAAGCGCATGAAGCAGGGCTTAAAGCCTGTGGCCTGTCCAGAATGAACTGCGGCCTTATAGGGTTGACAGTAAACTTATGATACTTTGCTTAGAAACCGCTTTTGATACGTGCTCAGTGGCACTTTATGACCCTGCAGCTAGTCAGTTAATCGCTGAAAGCTCGGTTGCTGCTGATCGCAAACACACCGAGTTGCTCCTGCCCATGGTTGAGCAACTGCTGGCTGATCATGAACTCACTATGAGTGAGGTTCAAGCCATCGCGTTTAACCGGGGTCCTGGGGCATTTACAGGTCTAAGGATCAACACAGCCGCCGCACAGGGGCTCGCTACGGCTCTAGGTATCGGCTGTATACCAGTCTCATCGCTTCGGGCAATTGCGGAGGCGAGACTGGTGTATAAACAGAGCGGTTCAAATCAGGGTATCGTCAGTGTGATTGACGCTCGCATGGATGAGTTTTACTTAGCCAGTTACACGGTTGAGGGCGACTGCAAATTAGTTGAGGCAGATGCTGAGCAATTGATGGACGTGGAATCGGCCGCTCACTGGCTTACTGAAAAAGCCGCTGAGGGATTTAGTGTGGTCAGCCCTGAAGCCTCAAGAATCAATGTCTTCATGAAAAAGATGGGTTTGGCTGAGATCCTAACTGATCAGTCAATCAGTGCCGTCGATATAGGGCGTGTTGCGCTGGGGCTTAGCGCAGTTGAGCCGCACTTGGCTCAGCCGGTTTACCTCAGACATAACGCTTGGAAGACCATCGATCAGCAGCAAAAATCCAGATAGCTGACATTTATGTTAATTAACCGCTTACGAGCTTTTTTCTAGAGAAATCCTATGGACATCACATTGATCCTTCAAGCCCTGATCATGGGATTGGTTGAGGGGGTAACTGAGTTTTTGCCGATCTCAAGCACTGGGTATTTGATCATCACCGCGAGGCTGTTGGATTTTTGGACGGTAGAAAAAGCTGATCTGTTTACCGTGGTGATCCAGCTGGGCGCGATCAGTGCAGTTATCTATGAATACTTTGGCAAGTTGTGGCGAACCTTTTTGGGGCTCATCACCCAAAAAGGACCCCATGCACAGCTCTCAAGGACGCTGATCATCGCAACCGTACCGGTCATATTGATTGGTTTCACCATGGCCACACCGATAAAAGCTTATTTGTTCAATGTCTATACGGTTGCGAGCATGCTGATCATTGGGGGCTTACTGATCTTTTGGGTGGAGTCGCGCGGCACGGTTGTGACCGCTGAAGAGGTGGAGGATGTCACGCTCAAGCAAGCGGTTTGGATTGGTTTGATTCAGTGTTTGGCGCTGATACCGGGGACTTCAAGGTCTGGGGCGACCATCATAGGGGCGCTCTACCTTGGCGTATCACGCAAGGCGGCGGCTGAGTTTTCTTTTTTCTTGGGTGTTCCGGTGCTGCTTGGAGCTGGACTGCTCGACACCTATCAAAGTCGCGATATCTTAAGTGGCGGTGACTGGGGGATCATGCTGGTTGGGGTGATCGCCTCGTTTGTGTTTGCTTTGATTGTTATCCGTTGGCTGGTTGCCTGGGTATCAAAACATGACTTTAAGCTGTTTGGTTGGTTGCGGATCATCACGGGTGTGTTGATCCTGATCACTGGACTCACGGGCTGGATCAATTGGGGTTAAGCCTTTTTGTAGAGGGCTCAGGCACCGGTGTGCTTGAAGTTGCCTCGAGGGCGCAGAATTTTTTAAACGTCGATCTGGTTTTGGTCGATGGTCAGTTTGATTCAAAGTGGATAAAAGCGCAGCTAGAGCCTTGCCTGATTCATGACCAACGCGGATTTGGCTTTGTGGCCTCAGGGCGATTGCTGAGGCCTGATTGGAAGAAGTTTGCTCGACGTGTCGTTAAAGCGGGACGTAAAACTGAAGGATTGCTTCGTGCACTCAAACTGAGCCCACAGTCGAGCGTAGTTGACGCGACGGCAGGGCTGGGTGTTGACTCGCTGCTCATGGCGAGTACCGGTGCTCAAGTCACCATGATCGAGCGGCACCCGGTGCTTGCGCTTTTGCTCAGCGATCAACTGCAGCAGATTGAGCAGGAGGCTAACTGGCGATCCATCGCACCTAGGCTCAGCTTAACCCACAGCGATGCGGTAACCGCCTTTGATCAGCTCCAAGGCCAACCTGTCGACGTGGTTTATCTGGATCCCATGTTTGAAACCGGCAGCTACCGCGCAAAGGTGAGTGGCAACATGCAACTCCTTCATAAGTTTTCAGAGCCCCCAAGCGAAGATGAGCAGCATGCGCTGCTCAAGTCTGCCATGCAGCTCGCTAACAAGGTGGTGGTTAAGCGAGCAGCCGGCGCACCGCCTCTGGCAGGCGAAACTCCTCAAGCTGTCTCGACCGGAGACAGTGTTCGGTATGATATATATACCTTGTATCGCAGCGTGAGCGTATAGATGGCTAATCGCAACTTTTTTCTCACAGGAACCGATACTGATATCGGAAAAACCTATGTAGCTGAGCAGTTTCTCAGGGCAGCAGCACGGCGCGGGGAGTCTGCCGCCGGTATAAAAGTGCTCAGCGCCGGGCTATGCAGCGCGTGCGGTCCTTTAGGGCAAATGACACCCATAGCAGATTGCACCTGTGATGCCACGCGCCTGCAGTCAGCAAGCTCACTCAAGCTGAGCACCGATCAGATTAGCCCTATAGTGTTAAATGAGGCTTGCTCTCCCAACATCGCAGCTGACTTGGATCAAGTCGCGCTAAGTTCACAGGGTATTGCCGAGGGACTGACCAGAGTTTCCACTAAATTAGCTGAGTCGCAGCTGCTTTTTGAAGGGGCTGGGGGTTGGTTCACGCCGATCAACGAATTCGAAACCCTGGCCGATGTTGCGGTACTTTTAAGATTGCCGGTCGTGCTTGTGATTGGGGTGAGATTGGGTTGTTTAAATCATGCGATCTTAAGCGCGCGCGCGATCTCAACCACGGGGTGTCAGCTGCTTGGCTGGGTCGCCTCAGAGCCTGCGCCAGCTGAGTTTTTTGAAGAGCAAGTGCAAACGCTAGAATCTCACCTAAGTACGCCCTGTTTAGGCGTGGTTCGTCATGATCAATCGACTGATCTACAGTGGCCTACAGCCTAAACCCAAATAAATAAGTGCTTAAGTTCATGGGCGTCATAGCCAGTTAATTGTGTCGCCAAGTGCTGAGCACCATGATTAACAGTGCACCTATAGTGATCTGTACCTCATGGCATCTAAGGCAACTCTGACTTTTTTGGCGAGGATCAACCCTTTTAACTGATCAGCGGCTTTGTAAGGGAATCTGAAAAATATTCGGAATTTAGGTATATTAGAACTACGACAGAACTTTCATAAACAGCGCTGAGCCCGTGTTAAATCAGGCTTACGTTTGTAAATTATTTGATTAAGGTCAACCTTTATGACAGCCCATCAAGACATCAGCAACGACGCCATCGCTCAGATGCACGCTACCCTTGCTGCGCAAAAACAAGCTTTTTTGCAAAAACCAAATGCCAGCCTTGAGGTACGTATTGATCGACTCAAGCGCCTGCGCAGTGTTTTAGTCGACAACAAGCAGGAATTTTGTGAGGCGATCAGCGAGGACTTCAGCGGTCGATCGGTTCATGAAACCATGTTTGGTGAGCTGCTGACGGTCGTGAGTCATATCGATCTGACGATCAAGCACTTGGGTAGCTGGATGAAAGATGAGCCGCGCTCGATGGGGCTACTGCAGCAGCCAGCTAGCGGTTGGGTTCAGTATCAGCCACTTGGTGTTGTTGGTATCATATCGCCGTGGAATTACCCGATGGTTCTCTCAATCGGCCCCATGATCAGTGCGCTGGCCGCTGGTAACCACATCATGCTCAAGCCTTCAAGCAACGTGCCAAAGTACACTGAGCTTTTAGCGAACTCACTTAAAAAAGTCTTTGCTGAGAGCTTGATTCACGTGGTGCAAGGTAGCGGTGAGCTTTCTAAGCAGTTCTCCAAAATGCCCTTTGATCAGATCACGTTCACCGGTTCCAGCCGTGTTGGTAAGCAGATCATGCGTGACGCAGCTGAGAACCTGACACCAGTGCTCCTTGAGCTGGGCGGTAAGTCTCCTGCGATCATCCACCCTTCCTACCCAGTAGAGGAGGCGGCGGTCAGACTGGTGTTCAGTAAATACTGGAACGCGGGTCAAACTTGCGTGGCGCCAGATTACATCATGGTCCCTAAGGGGCAGTCTAAGCTGTTTGCTAAAGCGTTTGAGAAGCGGATCATCCACTCCTACCCCAATCTGCTGAACAACCCTGACTACACCTCGATGATCTCGAGCGCACAGAAGCAAAATGTCCTCGGTATCATAGAAGACGCAAGAGCAAATGGCGCGACGGTTGAAGAAGTGAACCCTGCTAATGAGCGCTTGGACGACTCACAAAAGATCGCGCCGCATATCGTGTATGACACTGAGGAGGACATGCGGATTTGTCAGGAAGAGATCTTCGGTCCGGTGCTCTTGATTAAAGAATACGAGACAATTGATCAAGCGCTTGAATACGTCGCTGCCCGTCCACGTCCGCTCGCTTTTTACTACTTTGACAACAACGACGCGCGCGCCGAATACGTCGCTCAAAACTCTATATCCGGTCACTTCGGCATCAATCAGTCGCTAACCCATGTGACTCAAGACGATCTGCCCTTTGGCGGTGTCGGTAACTCAGGCACGGGCAAGTACCATGGTTTCGAGGGTTTTAGAACCATGAGTAACGCTCGCTCGATCATGAAACACGGCCGTATCTTCCCCATGCGCACGATCTCACCACCGTTTAACAAAGCGCATGCTTTGATTTTGAAGACCTTGGTTCGTTGAGATTGGTTATAGAGTTAACAGGGCACCGGTTGGCTAAAATACGCAGCCGGTTTGTCCTAAACCCAATTTAGTGTTTGCTAAGGTGGGCATTATTTGGTATAAAATGCGCCTTATTTTGAAATGTGCTCTGAGTCGTTTGACCTAAGCACACTGATCATGTGGGTATAGCCGATTGGCTGTGCTGCAACAACCGGAGTACACCATGTCTAAGGTATGCCAAGTTACGGGTAAGCGCCCGATCACGGGTAACAACGTATCGCACGCGAACAACAAAACCAAACGCCGCTTTTTGCCTAATCTGCATCAGAAGCGCTTTTGGGTAGAGGACGAGAAGAAGTTTGTCCGTCTGCGTGTTTCAACCAAAGGTATGCGTATCATCGACAAGCTCGGCATCGAGAAAGTCCTTGAAGATATGCGTGCCAACGGCCAAAAAATTTAATTCAGGTTTCAGGAGAGACTCATGCGCGACAAGATCAGATTGGTATCGAGTGCCGGAACCGGTTACTTCTACACCACCACCAAAAACAAACGCACCATGCCTGAGAAGATGGAGATCAAAAAGTATGATCCCAAGATTCGTCAGCATGTGATGTTCAAAGAAGCCAAAATCAAGTAATTGGTTTGGTTTGATAAGACGCCCTTTTGGGGCGTTTTTTTGTGGCTAATTATTAGCTGTCTTTGTGTCTGGGCAACAAACCCCTTCTTAAGGCATACTTCAGTGATTAATTAGAAAAATGGAGAAAAAGCAGTGGGATTTTTTTTAGTGGCGGTTTTGTTGTTTGTGGCGCTGATCTTTTACGTCATCGCGATCTATAACGGCTTGGTGATGAAACGCAACCAAGGCAAAAACTCTTTTGCGCAAATCTCGGTGCAGCTGCAGCGTCGACACGATCTGATTCCTCAGCTTATCGAGGTCGCCTCGCGCTACCTAACTCATGAGCAGGCAACCTTGACCGAGGTGACCCAAGCCAGGAGCACAGCGGTCGCTGCCAATCAGCAGGCCACCAAAGAACCCAGTCCTGCTAACCTGAACATACTTGAGCGCGCCGAGGGTATGTTGAGTAGCGCCCTAGGGCGGCTCATGGCAGTGAGTGAGCAGTACCCGGATCTAAAGGCTGACGCGCTCATGCAAGATCTGATGGAGGAAATCACCACCACCGAAAACCGCATCGGCTTTGCGCGCCAGGCTTATAACGACTCGATCCTTGATTACAACAACGCTCGAGAGATCTTCCCCAACAACCTACTGCTGGGCTTTTTTACTTTCAGGCCACTGCCCGAGCTTAAGTTTGATGCCCAGTCCACTCAGGCTCCAGCAACCATGAGCCGGGCCTAAACACGGCGCTGCTTAACCATGTCTCTTGCTGCTCGCCGCTCGGCTACCAAATCCCAGAGGCTGAGTTTTTGGCTACTCGTGCTCTTTGCGCTGGTCATCAACGCGGTGGCCGCCGCCTGTGCGCTCCTTGGTCTGCTCACGATGTGGCTTAGTGGCTGGTCACTGCCGAGTCTCAAGGCCGTGCTGATCAGTTATGTGGCCACCGTGGGCATTTTGCTTACGCTTTATGGTTATCGCCGCTTCAAAAATGTCCGCCTGATCGAGCAGTTGATCCGCTACTGGGGGCTCAAACCCTTGCAGCGACCGATTCGCCTCGATGACAGCGTGATCTTGGGGCGAGAGGCGTATGAGCAGCAAGAGGCGCTGCCGCGTGACCACCATCAGCTCTATAACATCGTGGAGGAGCTGTGTGTGGCGGCTGGACTCCGCGCGCCAAAGATCTACGTGCAAACTGAGTCGGCCGGCATTAACGCTTTTGTGGTCGGCAGTGATCTGCACAATCTGTCTTTGGTGGTGACTCAGGGGCTGCTGGATCACTTAAACCGCGAGGAAACCGCCGGTGTGATCGCACATGAGATCGCCCACTTAAAGGCCGGTGACCACCGCTTCAATCTGCGCTTGCTCAGCGTGGTCCAGGTGCTGGAGGGCATGGCAGAGTTTTCTCGTCATGAATCCACTGGCAGCCACTGGTTCACCAGCAAGCGCCGATCAGGAATTGGTTTTGCTACGGTGGCAGCCGCTGGAGCGTGGATTGCCACCCAGATCCAAAAGTTGATTTGCCATCAGCGCGAGTATCATGCAGACGCCTCGGGCACACTTTTTTTGCGCTCAGATGGGGTTTACGAGGCGCTCATCAAGATCATGATGCACACTCAGGGCGGTCTGATCCGTGTGGACAACGCCTCAAGCGTCAACCACTTCTGCTTTGTGCCCAGTCTTGGCGCGGCAGCTTTGTCAGGCGCAAGCGCCACTCATCCGGCGATCGAGTCGCGCCTGCTCAAGCTCAAACCCAGTGTGAATTTAAAGCGCCTGATCGCCTCGCTTGAGCGGCAAGTCACCTCCCATATAGTGGAGTCTGATCCGCCGCCTCGCTACAGCACTGTGGAAGAGTCACTGGTACCGTGGGCGCCAGCGTTCGATGACATGGCTGATCGGGCCAATCAGCGATTGAAGCGAAACTCAGCATCACTTAAAAATGTCCCCCTAGATGATCCCACTCCAGTTTCAGCCGAGCAAACCGCTCAGCCGACCAGTCAAAGCGGCGCTGACGCTGATCATGCGCGCTTAGCTGTACCATCTATAAGCGCATTGAAAGCCAAGCCTTCGGCTAACGCACAGAGCAAATCCGCTCAGCTCCCCGGTGTCTTTGATGTAGATGTGCGCTCTCAGCATGAGATAGCACTGATCCGGCTGCAAAAACTAGTGACAGACAAAGCTGGTTTTCAGGGCGCTGTTGGATTTATCGCTGAGATCTTGGAGGTGCTCGCGGATCTGCGTGCGCCGCTGTTAAGTGACGCGCAGACACACGAGTTGCTCAAGAACTTTCGAGTCTGGGCGCTCAGCGATCAGCGGATTCACTTTTGGGAGTACGTACTGTTTTACTACGTAAAATCTCTGCTGATCGACTTTGAGCAAACGAGACTTAAGCTTAACGATGATCAAAGCTTAGCGCTCAGCACTGCTTGGTTTGAAAAGATCTGTCCTAAAACTGAGCGCGATATGGCTGCTGAGTATGCCCGCCGCCTATATGAGCCAGTTCACGATCAAGAGCTTGATGCAGTTGAGCTGACGCGATTTGGATTCAGTGGAACGGGCGGCGTACCCGATCAGTGGGATCAACTCTTTTGGGCGGCGCGTTGCATGAGCCCTTCGCGTAAAAAGCGGCTGGTGGGCTTGTGTGAGCAGGCACTTGGGCTCGATGGCGAGATCTGCTTTAACGATGAGTGCGCGCTCTATCTGCTCGACGCTTGGCTCAGCGAGCCGAGATAATTGGTTGATAGGTGTGGATCTTGGCTGCTTAATCCAAGTAACCACTATTCGTAACCGCCAGAGTTTCATCAAACTCAACTTACTCTATGGATTGCAGGGTGTTAGTTAAAAGGTCTTAATCATAAGGTCTCTATCAAAAGCGCTGCGCTGGCAGCCTCGATCGCAGGCGGCGACTTCTAAACCTATAGGCACTGATAGCGACGGGCTTGAGCTGAGCCGGTATTTTGATATGGGCGATCGCGGTTTATGGTGCCTACGATGAAATATGGCCGCAGATCTTTAGCTTAGCAGGCTAGCGGCGGCATTTTAAAAAAACTCGGCGATATGGCGTAAACTGGCGCCAGTAAAATTAGGAGCCTTCATGATCCAGATCACCGAATTGAGTCTGCCGCTGGGGCACGCGGACAACGCGATACAACAGGCGGCTGCGGAGCGGCTGGCGATCACTGAAGCGCAGATTGAGCGGTTCACGGTTTTTAAGCGCAGCTATGACGCGCGCAAGAAAAACACCGAGATCAAGTTTGTCTATACGGTGCACTTAGCGCTTGATGCGGGGCTTGAGGAGCAAGTGCTGATGCGCTTTGCTGACGACCCAAAGGTTAAGCCTGCGCCCGATACCGAGTATGTGTATAAGGCACAAGCGCCTGAAGGTTCAGCCAAGCGTCCGGTGGTGGTGGGTTTTGGGCCATGTGGGCTCTTTGCGGCGCTGCTGCTCGCTCAGATGGGTTTTAAGCCGATTGTGATTGAGCGCGGCAAAGAAGTGCGGGAGCGCACCAAAGACACTTGGGCGCTGTGGCGAGGGCGCAAACTATCGCCTGAATCCAACGTGCAGTATGGCGAGGGCGGGGCTGGGCTGTTTTCTGACGGCAAGCTTTACAGTCAGATAAAAGATCCGCAGTTTTACGGCCGCAAGGTCATGCACGAGTTCGTCAAGGCCGGGGCGCCTGAGGAGATCTTGTTTATCTCCAAACCGCACATCGGGACATTTAGGTTAACCGGCATCGTCGCCCACATGCGCGAGCAGATCCGAGCGCTTGGCGGTGAGGTGCGCTTTCAAACCCGCATGAAAACGCTGAAAATTGAAAATGGCTGCGTGGCTGGCGTTGAGCTGGATTCGGGGGAAGTGATCCAGACCAGCCATGTCGTGCTCGCGCTTGGTCACAGTGCGCGTGACAGTGTGCGGATGCTGCACAGCGAGGGCGTCTACATGGAAGCCAAGCCTTTTGCGATCGGGTTTCGGATCGAGCACCCGCAATCCTTGATCGACACCGCGCGCCTCGGCAAATACGCCGGCAACAAGGAGCTGGGGGCAGCCGACTATAAGCTCGTGCACCACGCCAAAAACGGACGCGCGGTTTACTCTTTTTGTATGTGCCCAGGCGGCACCGTGGTGGCGGCAACCTCTGAAGTTGGCCGCGTGGTCACCAACGGCATGAGCCAGTACTCACGTAACGAGCGCAACGCCAACTCAGGAATCGTGGTTGGGATCGAGCCGGGTACTGACTTTGCTGGCGGCGTGCTGGCGGGGATCGAGCTGCAAGAGGCGCTTGAATCCAAAGCTTATGAAGTCGGCGGCAGCGACTACAGTGCGCCTGCGCAATTGGTCGGGGACTTCATAAAAGGTCACGCCTCAACCCAGCTTGGCGAGGTGGTGCCCTCTTATCAGCCGGGGATCAAGCTCACTGATCTGGCAGAAACCCTACCCGAATACGCGATCACCGCCATGCGTGAGGCGCTGCCGGCTTTTGGCAAAAAGATCCGCGGGTTTGACCGAGCCGATGCGATCTTGACCGGAGTTGAAACCCGAACCTCTTCTCCAGTGCGGGTGAAGCGCGGCGAAGACCTGCAAAGCCTGAACACGCGTGGGCTCTACCCAGCTGGTGAGGGCGCGGGCTACGCGGGCGGTATCTTGTCGGCCGGGGTCGATGGGATCAAGGTGGCTGAGGCGCTGGCGGCCGATATGCTGGCGGGGCTGGCTAAGCGTCAGGGCAGTTCTTAAGATCAAGCGAGCGAAACTCGGCCAATAATTGGCCGATGGGGTGCAAAAAAATCGGTAGTTGACCCCCTAGTTTAGGTGGTTCACTTTGCAAGCTGCGCCCCTATGATTGAGATTGAATTAATCATAGGGGTGTTTCGATGAAATCTATGCTGGCGTGCGCTTTACTTGCGCTTGGACTGGTGGGATGCGGCGGGGGTGGTTCGGGCAGTTCTGACACCAAAACTGGACAATTAATTGACTCAGCAGTTGGCGGCGTGAGCTTCTCAACACCAAGCTTCAGTGGGGTGACCGACAGTCAGGGGCGCTTCCAATTTAACGAAGGAGAGTTTGTCACCTTCAGTATCGGTGACATCAAGTTTCCAGTGGTTACTGCAAGTGCGGTGGTCACGCCTTTGACGCTGGCTAACTCGACCGATATCAACAACCGCATCGTGATTAACATTGCCCGCTTGCTGCAAACCCTCGACAACGACGCCGATCCTGATAACGGTATCCAAGTTGTGACGCCCAGCAGCACCGCTGCACTCAACTTTGACCAAGACCCAGCCAGTTTTGCTGCTGAAGTGCTGAGCACGCTTGGCCTCACCTTAGTTGATCAAGCTGCAGCCTTGGAGCATTTACAGGCCGAGCTTGATGCGCTCAACAATCAAAATGGCGGCGGTAGCAACAATCCAAATGTAGAGCCAGCCTCAGTTCCAGCAGGCTTAGTGGCGAGTTATGAGCTTAAGTTTAGTCAAGCCGCTGCCGGATCAGGAATTACCGACGACAGCACAGCCACTTTCGTGGTTGGCGCAGATTCAAGCTTGACCCTGCCCAGCGGCAAGGTGCTCACAAACCCCGTGTTTTACCGCGGCAACAAGGCTGAGCTAATTTGGGTTGATGCTGCAGCAGACTTAAGCTACGCGCTCTCAGATGCTTTGAGTCCCAAATTTAACGAAATCAATATCGCAAACAGTCGGCTTTATGACGACGCCGGTTTTATCTACTATGGCCAGTACCGATTGTTTGAAGACACCGGCCTGACCCCAGCCCAGCAGATTGCAGCGCTAGAGGGTGATTACAACTCCGCCGTTACTTTTGCTCAGAAAAATGTCAATGGCGTGCCCACCAGCGCCCCAGGCGACATCAAAAAAGGCAATCAAGCCGCGTTAACTATCAGCGCTGCCGGTTTTGTGGGTGCCTTTGGGAACAGCATTGGCCCCAGCGCTGCAGATTTTAAATTTCAAGATCAGTTTTTTGATGGACAGCATACTTATGTGGTGAGTGGTACCGCGAGTAGCGGCGATTTTGTGACCATTTCGCTTAACACAATTGATGACGAGTTGGTTGAGTGGAACTACACCGCTGAAAACACAACCACACGCCAAAGCGTTTCAGCCGATGTTAAGCCTTATCTCAGCGAGCACGTAGCGTTTATTGATGAGCTTAAGGCGCTTGCGCCCATAAGCCTTACCTTTATTAAAGATGATCCCAACGTATTTGGCTATGGTGTTGCCGAGCTGTGCAGTGAGGTCACGATCACCTTTGACGAAGGCGGCAGAGCGGGTAGACCTCGCCTGCTGGTCCGTAACTCTGGCGAAAACTTCGATCGCCCTCAGGAGTACACACCAACAACGTCAGATTATGAAGTCAGCGGCTCAGCGACGATCATGGATTTTAGTTTTAGCCAGATTAAGCTTGAAGGTTCAGTGATCACGCTTAATCCTGAAAACTTAAATCAGCCAAGCCAAGATACCTACACCAACGATCAGGGGTTGATCAGCAGTGCATGTGGATCTTAAGCGCTATGGGCTAAATTTAAGGGCACCCTGAGGGGTGCTTTTTTGGCTATAGAGTTTGTAGTAATAGAAGCTGGAGTTACTCTGCCCAAACTCAATCAAAGTTTAGGATTTAAGTTGGCCGATACTGGTTTGGTAGGTCTCAACTTTCCATAGCCCCAGAGTCAAACGGAAACAATCTTCAAAAGTTGTTGCCTGGTCTGAACATGAGTCATCAGGAGCTGAGCTAATAGTGCAAAAACCCCAGAGCTTCTAATGCTCGTCGCTACTTTGCTGTCAGCAAAGAGGTGCCCTGTACTGATGTATGAGACTACATAAGTGTTAAAAGTGTTCAGCGTTATCCAAGCAAGCACCCGTGCGAGAAGCAGCAGCTTTTGATGGAGCACGTCGTTGCTTCAAGCTCGCAGCCAGGTGATTGGGTGATTGACCCCTTCATGGGATCTGGAACCACAACAAGATCAGCGGGTAAGTTGGGCAGGGTGTTTTCTGGATGAGATTTGGACCAACGCTGGGTTGAAATTTTAGTGTGAGACTTAAGCTGTTAGATTGCTGTCGGTAGGGGAATCTATTTGGTTTACTACCGTCAGTTTGGTCAATTTGAGGGTTGCCACTCCCAAAAGGATTGTTAAATCACCACTAACTAAATGAATCGCAAATTTACAGAATCAGTCCAGAGCCAGATAGGCAGACATTTTGCATAAAAAAACCCAGCCTAAAAAGACTGGGTTTTGATTTTCTACCATGTTTGGAGCGGGATAAGAGATTCGAACTCTCGACCCCAACCTTGGCAAGGTTATGCTCTACCACTGAGCTAATCCCGCGTTGCGGTCGCTATAATAGCAAAATGGATTTGCGTGTCAACACTAAGTTTTAACTTTATTGATCTGGCTCCAAGACTAAATCGACTGCCTAGCTCTTTATCGGCATCTCATGCGCTCCCAGCGGTGATCACAAAAGCCAGACACACCCCGCGTGCGCCAGCCCTTAAACTGATTTCATAAACAACACATATCAAGGTTACGCATGCGCAATTTAGTTTCGATAAGTCCCGCCAACAACCTGTTCAAAGCGGCCCTCGCAGCCACTATGTTCAGTGTGCTCTTGAGCTGCACCAGCACCACGCAGATTGGTGCCACTGGAGTTGATCGCAAGCAGCTGCTCTTGGTTTCTAGCGAGCAGATCAACGCCGCATCGGTTGCCTCTTATAACCAAACCCTGAGTCAGGCTAAAGCAGCTGGAAAGCTGGACACTGACGCGGCCATGCGCGCGCGCCTGCAGCGTATCTCTAACCGTCTGGTGAGCAAAGTGAGCACTTTCCGTCCTGAAGCGCGCAGCTGGCAGTGGGAAGTTCACACCATCCAAAGTGATCAGCTCAACGCTTATGTCGCCCCCGGCGGCAAGATCATGTTCTACACCGGTATCGTCGATCGTCTGAGCTTAACAGACGCTGAGATCGCAGCGATCATGGGTCACGAGATGGCACACGCGCTTCGGGAACACGCCCGCGAGCGTATCTCTACTCAAATGGCCACCCAATCAGGCCTCGGCATACTGGGTTCGCTTGCGGGACTCTCTACCGGCCAGTTGCAGTTAGCCGACATGGTCTCCCAAGTTGGTTTGTCTTTGCCGCATAACCGCTCGCAAGAGTCAGAAGCCGATGTGCTGGGACTCGAGCTCATGGCTCGAGCGGGCTACAACCCTCAATCAGCTGTGAGCTTATGGCGCAAGATGGAAGCCGCCGCTAAAGGCGCGCCGCCACAATTTTTAAGTACTCACCCCAGTGCTGGTAACCGTATCTCGCAGATTCAAAGCTTGCTCCCACGGGTTATGCCACTCTACAACGCCTCCTCTAAAGCATGAAGGTAGCGGATCAGATTAAGCAGCGGCTGCAGTCGCTGCCCGTCACCCATCTGGAGCTCATCAACGAGTCAAACCAGCATGGTGGTTACCAGCCCGGTGCGGAAACTCACTTCAAGCTCGTTGCGGTCAGTCCGGCGTTTGAGGGCTTAAGACGGGTTGCTCGTCACCAAAAAGTTTATGCTGAGCTGAGTGAGCTGCTAACGAGCGGCGGCGGTCAGGTGCATGCCTTGGCGCTGCACTTATATACTGCTAGCGAATTTAACGATCAGTCACCCGCCAGTCCAAATTGCTTAGGCGGATCAAAACAGGAGCAAGTCAGTTGAGACATTTTCATATGATGATGGGGGTGATCTCGATGTTGATCGCTCTGGCAACCGCAATCATCGTCATCATGCGCGCTAAAAACTTGCCTGCTATGGGTATCGAGCCCACTGAGTTAGCACATACCCCTAAGTACCTGGCACCCAGAGGTCTGATCATCGGTGGTCATGTGGTGTATGCGGTGACACTGGCGCTTGGACTGGTATTGCTCATGCAGCTTCCGGTGATACCGGTGTGGATCTTAGCCAAGATGGTTCTGTTTGTGGTGATGATCTCAGCAATTACCAAGGTCGCTAAAACCGCACAAACCAAACAACAGCGCCTCACCGGGCTTTTGATTGCTGATTTGGCATGGATATCAATCATCTTTTTGGTTGTCGTCCAGCCAGGCGGATTTGTGTGATTGCTAAAGTTTACGTATTTTGCGCATCGAAACTAAAAAAGATAAGGACCTAATAACATGATCGTACGTGTGGTGTTTAACCAAAAAGGCGGCGTGGGTAAATCAAGCATCGCGGTCAATCTGGCAGCGCTCAGCGCGCACAGTGGCCTGCGCACTTTGCTGGTTGATCTGGATCCTCAGTGCAACGCCAGTCAGTATCTGCTGGGCGAAAAGGCGGGCAGTGGCCATAAAGAAGCGCTTGAGCCTAACATCAAGGACTTCTTTGACGATCAACTGGGTCAAGGCGCATCGAACAGTGGCGCTAAAAGTCTGATTGGCTCCGCACTGGGCTCTTTGCTGAAGACTGAAGAGCGTGGACTCGACACCGTGGTTCACCCAACCAAGTTTGAGCGCTTAAGCATCATCCCGGGTAGCCCGGAGCTTGGCGCCATCGAACATGCGCTGCAATCTAAACACAAGATTTATAAGCTGCGTGATCAGCTCAAAAGTTTAAGTGGTCGTTTTGATCGGGTGTACATCGATACTCCGCCGGCATTTAACTTTTACACCTTGTCTGCCTTGATCGCGGCCGACCGAGTGGTTATCCCCTTTGACTGCGACGTGTTCTCCAAACGCGCGCTTGAAACTTTGCTGCAAAACGTGGTCGAGGCTCGTCAAGACCACAACTCATCCCTCACGGTTGAGGGGATTGTAATCAATCAGTTCCAGCCCAGGGCTAACCTGCCGCAGAAAGTGGTCGCTGAGCTTGAAGCAGACGGATTGCCGGTTTTTGAGGCTAAGCTTGGCAGCTCGGTGATCATGAAAGAGTCGCACCATCAGTGCCAGCCGCTCATCCACCTTGATCCGAAACACAAATTAAGTGAGCAGTATCAAGCGCTGTTCCAGGAGATGGAAAAGTGAAAAATGTCCTCGTTGCCGCCGCAGTGCTTGCGCTCAGCGCCTGTGCCGCTAAGCCGGCCTATGTCTCAAGCAGCAACTACCAAGCGTTTGACTGCTCTCAGTTAGCGCGCGAATACACGGTTGCCAACCAGCGCTTGGGCAGTCTACCTGGCGGGTTTTCGGCCAGCGGTATCGGAGTTGGTATCGCCGCTGGTAGCTGGGGTATCTCTCCTCAAGTCTCGATGGGAGTCGGTCGCAGTACTAGCAAGAACCAAAAGTCTCAACTGCTGGGTGAGATCGAAGCAATCGAGCGCTCAGCTGAGTTTAAAGGTTGCGTGCTGCCAGGAGCCACACAAGGAAAGTAATCACATGAAAGCTGCTACGTTGATCTGTTTATTGGCAACCAGCGCGTGTTTCGCGGCACCGCTGAGCATAGAAGCTCAGCTTGGCCAAACCACGCAAACGGGATCTTATGAGCGTAGCGGCTTCGTCAATTACGGCGATAATCAGCGCACCACCTTTGGTGATCGCGGCAGTTATCAGAATCAGTCATCGGGCGGGGTGCGCATCGGCATCAATCAACCAGATCGCTACACCACGCGCTACCCCAAACGCCAGTACCCTAACCGCTACTATGGTAATCAAGTGCCAAACTATAATTATGGCCCTGCGGTTGGCTACACATCCCCTCAGCCGTCGGTTGGCTATACAACTGGATCGGGTTCTGGCGTGATCAGTCAATCCCAGGTTTATGTCGACACGCGTCCCATCGCGCCCTCGCGTCAGCTCAGCCCCTTTCAAAAGCGCCGCTTGATTGATGAGGGCTCTTACTACAATCCCGGTGACCTAAGGCGCTATCCCAACGCCCCAAATCGCGGATACAACAACAACCGAGTCCCTGATCGCTTTTACCGCGCTCCAGAGGGCTGCACCAACGGATCATCGCCTATCTACGGGCGAAGCTTTGGTGATTCTGGCCGCGACGCTCAAGGCGGCTACGACACGCTGCCGCGCTGCTGAATTGATCTTAAGCTAAGCCGCACTGAGCCAAATCCACACTCGGGTCTGTCCAACTCAGCCATTTGTTGAAAACCGCCGCGCTCGCAGGCAAAATACGTGTTTAGAACCTGCCTGTGCTGATTATGTCTTCACAAAATGTCTTTCCTGGACCCATCCCATCCCCATCGGGCGATCCCAAAGTGGGGATCATCATGGGTTCGCAGTCGGATTGGCCAACCATGCAAGGTGCGGCGCAAATCCTGAGCGATTTGGGCGTCCCCTTTGAGTCTGAAGTGATCTCAGCACACCGCACCCCTGATCGCCTGTTTGATTATGCTGCTGGTGCCCAAAGCCGCGGTGTTCAGGTGATCATCGCAGGTGCTGGCGGAGCCGCTCACTTGCCTGGTATGTGCGCGGCCAAAACCGTGCTCCCGGTTCTGGGTGTACCGGTTAAATCCTCGATGTTAAGTGGCATGGACTCACTGCTCTCTATCGTGCAGATGCCGGCTGGTGTGCCAGTGGGTACGCTTGCTATCGGTCCCGCTGGCGCCACTAACGCAGGCTTGCTGGCCGCACAGATCGTCGCCCTTGGTGATGCTGAGCTGTCGGCCAAACTTAAAGAGTTTCGTGAAAAACAAACCGCCAAAATCAGCGCACACACCACGCCGGGTGTGCGTTGAGCGCTCAAGTGATCGGGATATTTGGATCGGGTCAGCTGGGACTGATGCTGGCAGAAGCCGCGCGTCCGCTGGGTTTTGAGTGCGTGTTTTTAGATAACAATACGACCGGTCCCGCCTCCCTGGTTGGTAAGGTTTACCCTGAGTCTGAGTTTGAGACTTTTTGCGAGACGCTCGATGTCGCCTCACTAGAGTTTGAAAACACGCCGCTTGATCTGGCGCAACAGCTTGAGGATCGCGGGGTGCTTTTCCCTGGCGTTAAGGCGCTCAGGGTTGCCCAAGATCGCTTAATTGAAAAGCGCACCTTTTTAGCACTGGATATCCCAACCACGGGTTTTTATGAGGTTCAGTGCAGCGACGATCTGATTCAGGCAGCCAAAGAGATCGGCTTGCCCATGGTGGTGAAAACCACCCGCGGCGGCTACGACGGCAAAGGTCAGTACGTGGTCAAAACCGCACACGATATCGAGGCGGCGTGGAGCGAGCTTGGCGCAAACTCCCCGTTGATCGCAGAGGCTTTCGTGGACTTTAGCCGGGAAGTTTCTCTGATTGGCGTGCGCGGTCGCACTGGGGAGTTTGCCAGTTATCCGCTGGTTGAAAACCATCACGCCGGCGGGATCTTGTCGCACACTTATGCCCCTGCCAGCAATCAAGATCAGATCATCGAGGCGGCAACTGCAAAGCTCAAAACCCTCATGGAGCACTTGGACTACGTGGGCGTGCTGACCCTTGAGCTGTTTGAAACCGCCGAGGGGCTCTTGGCTAACGAGATTGCACCTCGAGTGCACAACTCAGGCCACTGGAGTATCGAGGGCGCAGTGTGCTCGCAGTTTGAAAACCACATCCGTGCGGTCACTGGCTTGCCGCTTGGTAGCACGCAGATCACCGAGCCCAGCGTCATGATCAACATCTTATCTAAGTATCCGCCCGCCGCTGATCTGCTCAAGATCAAAGGTGCTCACCTGCACCACTACCACAAGTCTGAGCGCGCGGATCGCAAGATTGGGCACATCACACTCTCTAATTGCGAGACCCCTGACGATCCGCGGCTGCTGGCTATTAAGGGCATTTTGCCGCATGCGCCGAGTTTTTAATCCAACTTCTGCTTTGCGCTTGACAGTAAGTAAAATGCCAGCGCTTTTGGTGTCGTCAAGAGTCAAAAGATAATCCGGCGTTCGGCCTATCATAGCCTCAATCACAACGAGGCAGATCAATCATGAAGAGTTTCAATGAAAGTGTGGCGGCGATCACGGGCGCAGGATCGGGTATCGGTCAGGCACTGGCGTTAAATCTGGCCGCTCAAGGCGCACACCTCGCGATCAGCGACATCAATCAAGCCGGCTTAGACGCAACACTTGATCTGCTCAAAGACAGCGGCGTCAAAGTGACCAGCCAAATCCTCGACGTCAGCAAAAAAGAAGACGTTGCTGCTTGGGCGCAAAAAGTTCAGGCCGATCACGGCAAGGTCAATCTGATCTTCAACAACGCCGGTGTGGCACTGGGCGCAACGGTAGAAGGGGCGACTTACGAAGAGTACGAGTGGATGATGTCGATCAACTTCTGGGGTGTCGTCTATGGAACCAAAGAGTTCTTGCCGCTGATCAAACAGGCCGGTCAAGGCTGTGTGATCAACATCTCCAGTATCTTTGGGATCACCGCTCAGCCCTCGCAAAGCGCCTATAACGCCGCTAAATTTGCAGTACGCGGCTTCACAGAAAGCTTGCGCCAAGAGCTTGATATCCAAGGCGGCAACGTGACGGCGCTTTGTGTTCACCCCGGCGGCATCAAAACCAACATCGCCAACAGTGCTCGCCAGAGTGACAGCTTGAAGTCTTTGGGTCTGGATCCTAAAAAAGGAACTGAGAAGTTCAACAAGATGCTGCGCAAGCCACCATCTGAAGCAGCTAGCGATATCTTAGATGCGGTTAAAAAGAACAAACGCCGTGTTTTGGTGGGCAATGATGCCAAGGCGATGGACGCTTTGCAGCGTATTTTGCCGACGGGCTACCAACGCATCTTCTCAAAAGCGATCAAAATGGCTAAATAACAGCTGAGTCACCTCAACTCCGCTTTGATCGGTTATGTCTTCAACTAACCCCTGCAGCTGATTAGACTCATATCAGTTTCAGGGGTTATTTATTATGGCGCAGTTTGATCTGAGCACAAGCAAGTTGAGCGGCGGGGCCATGAGTGCAGTTTCTGCGCTGGCCCGTCCGGCTCTCTGCGCGCTGCTGATTGGTGGGGCGATGGGCTCCGCCAATGCACAGCCGCGTCAGCTTGAAGCGCGCCAATGGCATATCACGGTATTTGACCCTTGCTTAGAAGCTCAGCTTAAAAACTGTAGTGAGGTATCGGTGGTGATCGTGAACCAACGTACTGGCTCCATGGAAACCCTTCGAGGCCAAAGAGAGGCCACGCAAAAAAACAGCACTTCAGAGCGGTATCTTAAGAAAACCACATACTTTTACCGTTTTAACAGCCCACTCATGGGCGAGCGGATCATCAGCCCAAACGCTGCCAAGCCAATGTTAATTGAGCTTAAGGGTGGAAGCCCTGGACAAGTCGTGACGGGACGCTGGGTCAATCAATAGCTCTTCTAACGGCTACCTAATGACCTCCGCCGCAAAACTTTTTAGTATTCACTTATCTCACTGATCACCGATTGTATGCCGCCGTTTTGCAGTTGCTGCTGAGCTTGGAGCGCTGCATTGCGACTAGCAAAAGGCTCGCTAACCAAACTGTAGATCATGCCGTCACTGGTGATGATCGGCTGCACTGCTGCCACGATACCGGTCAACAGCACGCGAGCACGTTGGCGGTCAGCCTCATCAGCTTGCTGAAATACCCCAAGTTTAAGCGCGTATTGGGTTGGCGGCGCCACGATACTGCCTTGGGTTATCGAAGTACTTGAAGTTGCGGAGTTGGCTGAGGTACTTGTCTCTTCACTGGGTTCAATGTCGATTGGATCTGATTCAGTCTGAGTCTCTAAGCTTTTGGCCTGATCCTCTATCCCGCTCGTGACCACGATTGAGTCTTCAGGCTCTCCGGTGATCTCCACTTGTTGCTCAGGCAGCAACTCGTAAAAGTTGTAATCCTCACTTGGCTCTTCAGCGACTGGGGTGGTCTGAGTCAACTCCTCAGTGCTGGTTTTTTTGGCAAAGGGGTTAATCAAATACAGCGCAAACACGCCAATCAGCGTGATGCCAGAACCCATCAGCATCCAGATCCAGCCAGGTATCTTGTTGGAGGTTTTTTTGGTGACACCGGAGCCGCGTTTTGCCATCGATCATTCCTTTTAATTGGTTAGTGGGGTGCTCGCTTGAGCGGCAAGGCTAAGCCTAGCGAAGCAATTCAATCACATCTTGTTGGGCGCACTCACGCCCAGCAGGCCGAGGCCATTTGATATTACCTGACGGGTCGCCTCACTCAGCGCAAGCCTGCCCAGCATCAGAGGTTCACTTTGAGCATCCAACGTCTCTGGAATTACCCGGCAACCGTTGTACCAGCTGTGAAACAAAGCAGCCAGCTCTCTTAGGTAAGTGACCAGCAAGTGCGGACCCAGCTCACTTTGCGCGCGCGCAATCAGCTCAGGATAGTTAGCCAACTTAGCGGCCAGTTCGGTTTCGCTATCTTCAGTCAAATGACCAATCTCGCCCAGTGCTTCAGTCAGTGTAAATTTGCGTACCTCAGTGGCTTTGGTAGCCAGTTGACAGGCACGGGCGTGGGCGTACTGCACATAGTAAACCGGGTTGTCATTTGACTTAGAAACCGCCAGATCCACATCGAAGGTAAATTCGGTGTCGGCCTTTCTTGAAAGCAGCAAAAAGCGCACGGCGTCGGAGCTGGTCCAATCGATCAAGTCTCTGAGCGTGATATAAGAGCCGCTGCGCTTGGAGATCTTAACCTCACTACCGTCTTTGACCACGCGCACCATGGTGTGCAGCACGTACTCGGGGTAGTTTTTAGGGATCTGGGGGTTCACTGCTTGCAAGCCTGCACGCACCCGCGCGATGGTGCCGTGGTGGTCAGTCCCTTGGATGTTGATCGCGTGGGTATAGCCACGCGCGTATTTGTTTAGATGGTAGGCCACGTCGGGGACAAAGTAGGTGTATCCACCAGCTGATTTGCGCATGACTCGATCTTTGTCGTCACCAAAATCAGTGGTTTTAAGCCAGAGCGCGCCATCTAGCTCGTAGGTGTGACCCGAAGCGCTCATCTGCTCAACCGCTTGATCGACCGCGCCGCTGGTGTACAAAGACGACTCTAAAAAGTAATGATCAAAATCCAGATCAAAGGCCTTTAGATCCAGATCCTGCTCGCGGCGAAGGTAGGCCACGGCAAACTCGGTGATCGCGCTCAAATCGCTTGCGTCGCCCGATGCGGTAACCGAGCGATCGGCCGATTCGACAGTTGCCCCAGCAAGGTATGCCTCACCGATCTCAGCGATGTAATCACCCTGGTAACCGTCGCTTGGCCAGTCGGCGGACTCTGGAGTCAGGCCTGCGATACGCGCCTTAACCGAAAGCCCAAGTTTACTGATCTGAGCGCCTGCGTCGTTGTAGTAGAACTCGCGGTGGACGCTGAAGCCCTGCGCGCTGTGCAGACGGCACAGCACATCGCCCAGTGCTGCTTGGCGACCATGCCCTACGTGCAGCGGGCCGGTGGGGTTGGCCGAGACAAACTCAACCAAGATCTTTTGGCTGGCTTGAGGTTTAACACCAAACTGATCGCCCTGATCGATAATCTGCGCGATCACGCTCAAGCGCTCAGCGCTCTGAAGGTAGAAGTTGATGAAACCGGGACCTGCGATCTCGACTTTTTTGATTTGATCCAGCTCAGGGATGGCGCCTACGATCAGCTCAGCCAGATCGCGAGGCTTGCGGCCAGCAGGTTTCGATGCGACCAAGGCCAAGTTTGAGGCAAAGTCCCCGTGGTCCTTGGATTTGGTTCGCGTGAGGACTGAGTTGTCCTGCCAATCCGCTGGGATTACTTGACGCTGTTTTAGCTCTTTAAGCGCTGCGGCGAGCGCTTGATCAATCACTGGATTCATAAAGGGTGCAGCTGCCTGTAACGAGCCGATTTGAAGCCTGAGATCATAGCAAATTCAAGCCATAACTAACACCAAAGCCAACAAAGCGCTCACCCGATCCACCGCTGTTTCGCTATCATATTGGTTTAGATCCAATGCTGAGCGTCTCATGATATCGAGTGATCTGGTCACCAAAATCGGTTTATACGGCCTGCTGCCCCTGTTTGTCGGGGTGCTCCTGTTCATCATGGTCGATGTTGCTAAAGAATCCGACGCCGGCAAACGCGGAACCTTCTGGATCTTTTTGGCGCTGGGCGCTGGCTTTGCGACCTTTGGCATCAAGCTGTTGGTTGAGCTGGGTTTTCAGCGCGGCTGGTTTTAAATGCCCACCCTAGCCGTGCTCAGCTCAGCCGCGAGGACATTTTGCTGATCAGCTTTTTAAGCTGTAATCAGCCTTTGCGCTTCGCGGCCAGCTTGGCTTTTGAGATCCAAGCCCAAGTCATGTTGGCCTGCATGGGCTCTTTGCCGCTTTCATCGAACACTTGGCAGTTAACCAACACTTCGCCTTCCTCTTGCTGCTGAATTTGGCTCGCCTGCTCTTCAGTTAGCGTGGCCACCGCACGCATGTTGCCTTGAGAGGGGCGACGGTAGCTGATATCGGCGGTTTTGATCAGACAGATCTTGTCAGTTGGCAAGTTGATCCCAACCACAAATCCAGTTGAGGTTTCCGCCAAAAGCACCATCGCCACGGCGTGCACCTGGCCGATGTGGTTTTGCACGGCTCTGGTGTTTTTGAGTGAAACCTCGACCTTGAGCGGCTCTAGTGTTTCAAACTGCACCCCTGAAGTGTTCAGATAAGGCACCACGCGCCCCAGGGTTTGCGTGAGTACCGTGCGCTTAACTGCTTGCGGTACAAAGCGCATGGCGCGAGAAGTTTTGGCCAGCATGTTGTTAACGGGTTTTGTCATGAGTTGTTATCACCTATCCAAAAAAACCCATCTTAGCAGTTTGAAACTTTTTAGGGCTTGGCTCAGTAGTAGCTGATCTGTGTCATGGGGGTTTGATAAGAAGATACTGAAACGGGTGGGCATTTTGCTAAAATCAAACGCAGATACTTTGATAAAGCTGATGCGACTATGATCCAAACACTGCCAATTACTGAGTTTGATTTTGACGCCGGGCACCTGATTTGGGATGTCCGCGAGCCTAAAGCTTATGCGGAGCGGCACGTGAAGGGCGCGAAAAATCAGCCGCTGGGTCAGATCGATGCAGCGGCGATCAAGCAAACTGAGGGCACGCTACACGTTTTGTGCGGCGGTGGAACTCGGGCCAAAAAAGCGGCTGAGCTGATCGAGCAGATTGATCCGACGCGTACCATCGTCATATTGCAGGGCGGCACGCGTAAAGCGGTCGCTGAGTCGCTGCCCACCGTGGCTGGCTAATTTTCAGACCTCTAGAAAGCTGCCCCTAACAAACTGGAAAAACCTATGAGTCTTGTACAAAATGATGCGGCGCGCCTGATTGTCAAAAACCACCTTGATCAGATTGAGGCGCCGCCAAGTTCTCTAACAGAGACACAGAAGCGTGAAAAAATGCAGCAGATCGCTGAGCTTCTCAAAGAGCATGACGCGACCATAATCGCGCACTACTACTGCGATCCTGAGATCCAAGAGTTAGCTGAAGCCACCGGCGGATTTGTTTCTGACTCGCTTGCCATGGCGCGCTTTGGGCGTGACGCGCCGCAAAAAAAGCTGATCGTGGCTGGGGTTAAGTTCATGGGGGAAACCGCCAAGATCTTAAGTCCTGAGAAAACTGTGCTCATGCCGACTTTGGAGGCGACTTGCTCGCTCGACTTAGGTTGCCCCATCGATCAGTTCAGCGAGTTCTGCGACGCCCACCCGGATCATACCGTGGTCGTCTACGCCAACACCTCAGCAGCGGTCAAAGCGCGCGCCGATTGGGTGGTGACCTCCAGCTGCGCGGTTGAGATCATCGATCACTTAGACTCGCTTGGCCAAAAGATCATCTGGGCGCCGGATCAGCACCTGGGCCGCTATATCCAAAACAAAGTAGGCGCTGAGATGCTGCTGTGGGACGGCTCTTGTATCGTGCATGAGGAGTTTCGCGCACGCGGGATCGAGCAGATGAAGGCGCTCTACCCAGAGGCGGCGGTACTGGTGCACCCGGAGTCGCCAACCGACGTGATTGAGATGGCAGACGCCGTCGGCTCCACCTCGCAGTTGATCCACGCGGCCAAAACCCTGCCGCATGAGCAGCTAATCGTCGCCACCGATCGTGGGATCTTTTATAAGATGCGCCAAGCTGCTCCTAACAAGCAGATCATCGAGGCGCCAACCCGGGGTGCAGGGGCGACCTGCCGCTCTTGCGCGCACTGCCCATGGATGGCGATGAACTCACTTGACGCCATCATCGATTCGCTCACCTCAAGCGATCTGAGCTTACATGAGATACTGGTTGATGCTGATCTCATACCTCTTGCGAAAAAGCCGCTGGATAAGATGCTGGAGTTCACTGCGTCTATGAAGGGCGTCTGATTAGTTGATCGTCAAGCAACTATTACGTGTTAACTTTCACACAAATGGGTTGACGTAACAGTGGGTGGGCTATAGAATTCACCCCGCACTTGAGGGTAACTTCAAAGGCAACGTGTCGGAGCGTGGCGCAGTTTGGTAGCGCACCTGATTTGGGTTCAGGGGGTCGAAGGTTCGAATCCTTTCGCTCCGACCACTTTTATATAGAGCTGATACGGTTTTGCGCCTGTAGCTCAGTTGGATAGAGCATCCGCCTTCTAAGCGGGTGGTCGCAGGTTCGAATCCTGCCAGGCGCACCATGTACGGCCTGTTTTTTAGTTTTGGCGGTTGTAGCTCAGTCGGTAGAGCCCCAGGTTGTGATCTTGGTTGTCGCGGGTTCGATCCCCGTCAATCGCCCCAATTTACGTATTGCTCAGTCGTTGGCCCGCCCTTGGTGGGTTTTTTTGTGCCAAATGACTACCCTTGCTGGCTTATCCTAGTTTGTAAATCCTCGCCAGATCTGTCACCGCCAAGTCGGTGCCTATGAATGATTGATTAGCATTTCGATCTTTTTAGATCAGCAATCTTTACTAGCAGTTTTCATCAACGATCAACTTGAACTCAGTTATCGCCGCACCAGCAAAGCCCGCTGTCGCCGCACCGCTTAAAAACTCCGAAACTAAGCTCCTTATTTAGAGGCATAAGATCGCTCTAAGCGATCCCCTAAAACCTTGCTATTGATGCATTGGGCAGACAGAACTTGTCCTCGGATTTAGTCTGAGTTTGCTTGAAGGTTTAGTAGTGCTCAAGGGCGGTGCTTGCTAGGGCTGACATTTGCCTCAGCCAATTTGTCGCTAATCATCTAGCTATCGATTCGCTGCGCAGGCATAGTGAATTTTTTAGGAGAAACGCATGAAGACAGCGCTTATCACTGGTGCCTCATCGGGTATCGGCAAACAAACTGCTTTGGCGCTCGCCAAACAAGAGTACCGACTGATCTTGGTGGCGCGTGATCTGAGCAAAGGTCAGCGCGCTGTCGATGAGATCAAGTCGCAGTTTCCTGAGACTGAGGTGAGTTTTACCTCGCTTGATACCACGCACTTTGATTCGGTGCGTGAGTTTACTGCCAAGCTGCGCAGCGATGGTCAGGCCATCGACGTCATGGTGTTAAACGCAGGCTTGTTCACGCCAAAGCTGAAACTCTCCAAAAGTGGCCATGAGTATATGTTTGCCACCACGCACCTAGGTCACTTTTTGCTGACCCATGGGCTGTTGCCTCTACTCAAGAAGTCGAGCGATCCGCGTATCGTGGTAACCTCCTCTATCGCTCACTGGGTTGGCTACTTTACCGACTTCTTTAAGCTCAAAACCGTGAGCAGCAGCAGCCTGCTCATGGCGGCTCCTTTTGCCAGTTACGGGCGCTCTAAGCTGGCTAACCTGTTTTTTGTGCGCGGATTCGATCAGCGAGTGCCGGGCATCAAGATCAACGCTTTTCACCCCGGTGCGGTGCAAACCGATATCTGGCGTGATACCCCTGGCGTGTTTCAGCGATTGATTGGTCCGATGCTGGTCACCGAGCAGCAGGGCGCAAGCACGCAGATTTGGCTGGCAAGCACTCCTGATCTCACCGCTTCAGGTGAGTACTTCGTGAACAAGAAAAAAGCGCTGACCAGTCCCTGGAGTCAAAAGAAATCCATGATCGATCAGCTATGGGACTACTCACTGAGCGAACTTGGCATCAAGCAGTTTGGCGAGCCTGAGTAAGGTTTTAAGCTGGATTAAGCCAATTTTATGAGCTGTAGGTTTTTGATAAAAGCCTAAACTCGGAGCACAGTCAAATGACAACGAGAGCGGGGTTTGACTGGGTTTGGGCTTAGCTTTAGGCGATGAGTTTGTGTGAAGTTTAGAAATTCAAACTACTTTTAAACTCATCTAGCGGCATGCTTCATATGGAAGCTTGCCAGCGTTGACATTTGACATAAAAAAACCCGCCAACTTGGCGGGTTTTTTAAAGCGTTAGACTCAGATCTTTTGCAGCAACGCACCGACCTTGCCCAAAGCTTTGGAGGCAACCGCACCGCCAACTTCGCCAATCAGATCGCGCACTGGACGTTCTTGCTTGTCATACAGGTTCATGAGCGACGTGTCCCCGTCATAGTGTTTCATCACCTTTGGATTCATGACTTTGAACCAAAGCTTGGGGAAGTAGGCGAGCGTGATCATAGACGCATAACCACTTGGCAACTGCGGTGCGTCGTCAAAGTGGCGCAGCATCTGAAAGTCGCGCGTGGGGTTCGCGTGGTGATCAGAGTGGCGCTGGAGTTGATACAAAAACAAGTTGGTGATCACGTGATTTGAGTTCCAGCTGTGCTCAGGCAGCGTGCGGCTGTAGGAGCCGTCTTCGCGCTGGGGACGCTTCAAACCGTAGTGCTCAAGGTAGTTCACCACCTCTAGCAAACTGAAGCCGTAAACCGCTTGGATTGCGATAAAAGGGATCACTTTTGCGCCAAAGGCTTTATAGAGGCCAGCGTAGAGAGCCGCAGATAAGCCCCAGCTTTGCAGCAGCTCGTTGTCTTTAGTCCAAAAACTTTTACCTTTACGAGCCAGACGCGCAGTCTCGATCTCAATCGCGGAGCGGAAGCTCCCGATCACGGTGCGGGGCAGAAATTGGTAAAATGTCTCACCAAATCGGCTACTCGCGGGATCTAAGGGAGTGGCGACATTTTTGTGGTGACCGTAGTTGTGCTCAACTACGAAGTGACCGTAAGAAGTTGGCGCCAGTGCCAGCTTGGCGGTCAAGTTATCTAACTTGCCCTTTTTGTGACCCAGCTCATGCGCCGTGTTGATCGCGATGCCGTTAATCGTGCCAGCGGAGAGTGCCATGCCAAGCTTAGCTAGCATCGGCGCGTTGTCGCTCTTAGCAAACTTATGCGCGATGATGCCAAGGGTAAGGTACTGCAGCGGTACAAACGCATAAGCGATGCGCTTATAGTAGGGGTCTTCTTGCAGACGTTTCATCGCCTCATCGGGCGGGTTTGAGTTATCAGTCCCCACGATGATGTCCAGCGCCGGTATGATCACATGAACCAAGATGGGACCGGCAAAGCAGAGCAGCGTGTTTAGCTTGCTGTACTTTTCGGTTTTGGTAGAGGGTATGGCAAATACGCCAATCGCCGTGCCGATGAGAGGCAGAGCAGGGCTAAGCAGCCATCCGTAGCGCTTAGGGTCCTGCCAAAGAGCGGGATCTTGAGTTTCAATCGATGTGTTGACAGACATGTTCATAAGGTTATTCCTTAACGTGAGGTGTCTTAAAGACCCCGTTTCTGTGAATCTGAATATATATTGGCATT
The DNA here is from genome assembly GCA_913057715.1 of uncultured Moraxellaceae bacterium. Taxonomy (GTDB): domain Bacteria; phylum Pseudomonadota; class Gammaproteobacteria; order Pseudomonadales; family Moraxellaceae; genus CAJXOR01. Next base: position 1,222 of record CAJXOR010000017.1, on the reverse strand, counting down.
TTGCTGATCGAGCTGCACCGCGATTGCGCAGAGATATTTTAGTCTGCGTCCAAAAACCGAATATCCTTCTGGGTTTTAAAAAGCGTTATCATAGAACCGTGTCACAACAATTTTGGCCATCTCCATGGATGCACTCAGCTCAGTCTTACTGGACATACACTTAAAACAGGCAAACTTTGCCACCATACAGCTGACGTCTGATTACCGGCTTGAGCCCTTGGTGCCAAAGCAAACCATGGTGTTTTATATCGTCATATCCGGTGAGCTTAAGCTACAGCTCAGGGACTCAGAGTTGCCAGCAAACACAGGCGATATGCTGATGATGCCGCAGGGTTTAGCACCGGCGATCATCTGCGGTAGCGGTGAGCGGGTTCAAAAACTTGACCTGTCACAATTCACTACCTCGACTTCTTTGCACCATGTTGGTGCAGGTACGCCTTGCGCTCAGCTGCTGATCGCTTGGTGCGAATACGATCAGGGGATGGCGCGCCCGCTGCTCTCAGCTCTGCCAGAAGTTTTGCCTGAGAGGCCGGTCGGTGATGACGGGCTGCCGGTGATCTTTGCCAAAGTGAGCGAGCAAATGGGCCTTGGCAGCATGATCCACAGCGAGATCCTGCGCTTGGGTTTGGCCTACCTGGCGGTTGAGGTGAGAAGCGAGCGCTTGGGTCAAGCCACCATGCTCAACCGACTGTGCAGCATGCTCATGGTGGAATGCTTGCGCGAGCACATCGAGGGACTCAGTGAGGAGTCCACCAGCTGGCTCATGGCACTAAAGGATCGTCACTTAGCCAAAGCGATCAGCGCGCTGCACAGCGATCCGGCTCATAACTGGACGATCAGCTCCTTAGCTGAGATCGCTGGTATGTCCCGATCGAGCTTTGCTGAGCGCTTTCGCCAGATCATGGATGACACCCCGCTTGGCTACCTGACCGACTATCGCCTGCGCATCGCGGCGCGCTACTTAAGACTAGGCCAGTACAGCGTCGGTCAGATCAGCGCGCTGGTGGGATATGCGTCTGACTCCACCTTCTCTCAAGCCTTTAAGCGCGCTTACGGCCTCTCCCCCATGCAGTTCCGCAAAAGCTTAGCGGACGACTGAGCTGTTTAAGCAAAAGCTTAGCGGACAACTGAGCTGTTTAAGCAAAAGCTTAGCGGACAACTGAGCTGTTTAAACCTGTCTCTTATACACATCTGACGCTGCCGACGAAGAGGATAGTGTAGA
>CAJXOR010000016.1 GCA_913057715.1 uncultured Moraxellaceae bacterium | reverse complement strand
CTACACTATCCTCTTCGTCGGCAGCGTCAGATGTGTATAAGAGACAGGTATCAAAGTGCGCCGACTGGCTACAGTAATCACAAACCTCAGGGCAGCATCCCGTCTTGATCGAGAGTAGCGTGCTGACTTGCACCTGATTAGCAGCAAAATGCCCACGGTGGACACGCTGCGCCTCTAACACCAAATCCATAAAAGGCAACTCAAACCAAGCCGTGATCTGATCACGGGTGACTTTCTGATTCGCAGCTTTAGCATTGCTGGCAGCGCTTAGGGTGTTTGACAGGTTAGACGAGTTGTCTTTCATAAAGTCCTCAAAAAAAGCGACGCTTGAGACGTTTGAGTTGATCTAGGGGCTCTTTCAAGCCCAACTTTTCAAGATCACTGCCCAGTCCTAAGTGAGATCCAGCCTGCGCAAACCAGAGCAGCAGCGCAAAGTCACCCTTTGACTCAAGCTCCCCGCTCTGGATGGCATTGATCAAAGCAGCCGGATCAGAGCGGGTGATCAGTTTAACGCCCAGCATACTACTAGCAAAGGTGAGTGCCAGATCAGGGTGTTCAGCAGCTACAGCAGATTGATGAAAATGCCCATCACTCACGATAAAACAGCGGGTTGAGCCGTCTTTTGATGCGATCTGCAGAGTAAAGTTGCGAAGACGCAGCAGCTCTTGAAACTCAGCCGAGCGCTTGGAGAGGTCATAAAAACGCAGCCCAATGGCGAGCAATAGGGCATCTAGCGGATCACGAGGCAAGGAAATCTCAGAGCGTAAGCTCATCGCAAATCTCAGCGGTCAAATTTATCTTATCTTAACGCAAAAAAAGCAGAAGTTTCCTCTGCAAAGCTTATGAGAGCAAACACAAAAAAAACTGCAATTAGCAGCTTTTTTTAGTGACACCATTAACGGCTCGTCACCAGATAATCACTTCAACCGCTAGAGGTTGGCACTTCGCCGTTCAGCGGGGTGTGCTCAATCATGCGAGAGTTCTGCGTGGTTTCAGGGTGCATGATCTCGCTGATACCGAGCCAAAGCACGGTTAAAGCCAACGATACACTGATCGAAGATAAGTAAGCTGTAGAGTCCTTGATGCCCATCTCACTGATGGCGCCGGCAACCAGCTCAATCCCGATCCAGTAACACATACCGCCCACAAACCAATAAAGCGTCGAGCGAAAAGAAGAGAAGTAAAGCGCTATCAAAGCACCAACGGCCAATACTGCGCCTAGCGCTTCAATAGCACTCCAGCTAACGCCGCCCACCTCAATCAAAGTCATCGTCCAGTTCATCTTAAGTCCTCATTCTTAATTAACTGCCAGCGAATCTCGTTGGCTTAAGTTAAGTATCTCTGACTTGTCACGCCATGTCTGCCAGCTAGATCACCCATGCGACATCTGATGTCGCTACTGATACACAGCTTTTAAGTGAATCAAGCTCAACTTGAGAATAACAAATTGCCAGTGTCAGTGGCAGTCACTTGATCCGATCACAGACTTCAAGATAGCTCAGTTCACCTAAGATATTGATTTCAAAATTGTTGATCCAAGTAATAAATATGACGAGCTGTGTTGGTGTACAGAAACCGCTCACCGCAGATTCAAAGGAGAAGTTGTGTGTGATCAGAGGCTTAAGATCGCAAGCGCATTTATTGGATCAACCCTTAATGCACAAGACGTAACGAGATTCGTACTACAAAAGATCGTGCCTCTACTCGCCTGTGCCTTTTGCGCCAATCAAACGGTTTTGATCTTCTTCGCGTATCCCCAGTAGATACAAAATCCCATCGAGACCATTGTTGGAGAGCGCTTGGTTGGCGCTTTGCTGCACCAGAGGCTTGGCCCGAAAAGCCACGCCGAGTCCGGCGAGTGACAACATGGGCAAATCGTTTGCGCCATCACCCACCGCGATGACCTGCTCAAGGGATATGCCTTGTTTTTTTGCGATCTCGCGCAGCAAATAAGCCTTGCGCTCACCATCAACAATTGGGGTTTGCACCTCTCCTGTGACCTTGCCGTCTTTAGTCACCAAGATGTTGGCATGAACCTCATCAATCCCCAGTTTGTCTTTGAGGTATTCAGCAAAATAAGTAAACCCACCCGAGAGTATCGCGGTTCGATAACCCAACGCGCTCAGGGTTTTGATCAGTCGATCAGCCCCTTCGGTGACGGTCAGAGATTCTGCGATCTGATCCAGCACCTCAGTGCTCAGTCCCTTAAGCAACTTAACTCGCTCAGCAAAGCTCTCATTAAAGTCGAGCTCCCCGCGCATGGCACGCTCAGTGATCTCATGCACTTGGTCATATACCCCAGCCGCGCGGGCCAGCTCCACGATCACCTCCTGCTCAATCAGCGTTGAATCCATATCAAAGCAAACCAAGCGGCGGTTTCTGCGATAGATGTTGTCCTGTTGGATAGCCACATCCAGTGCGTGCTCACTGGAGAGCTTTAAACACTCCATCTTGAGCGCTTTAGCCTGATCACTGCCGCCCTTGACCTCAAATTCAAAACAACTCATGGCTCCAGACCCGCCCAAGCCCTCACGTTGGGACAGCCGCGAGAGATTGACGATGTTGAACCCGTGTTTAGAGATCACTGAGGTCGCCACCGCAAGCTTAGCAGCCGACAAATCGCGCGCCATCACGGTGACGATGTACTTACGCTGCCCGCCCTCAGATACCCAGCGCTGGTGCTCAGCATCTTCAATCGGCTTAAAACGCACTGTTAAACCAATCTCTTGAGAAATCAGCAGCATCTCACGCATCGCGAGCGCCTGAGCCTCAATTGAGGGCGCTTGGGCCACGATCCCCAGTGTCAGCTGATCATGAATCACCGCTTGACCGACATCGAGCACCAGCAGCTCATGCCGATCCAGCACCCGCATCAGACGATTAAACTGGTTGGGCTGATCCGGCCCTAAAAAAGACATCAACAGCAGATGCGCCATGTTGCAAACCTATGAAAACATGGCGCCATGATATCGGATTTTTATCCCTCCAAAAATGCCTTCGCTATCAACAACACGCTCAAGCGAAGCGCAATCACCCAATCAGCAATCGGTGTGACTGACGTGGGCATTTTTCTTAAGCTTTTGAGCGGTATCCAAACACTTACCGCTACATCGGTTTTTAGATTAGCCAACTCAAGGGCTTAGAGTTTTATCTCGGCAACTCTGACATAATGAGCCATTTACTGATCCGATCAGGCTCATCGCCCTGTTCACTCTTTATCACCAAAAAAAGACCCAGATCAATCGCTCATGACCCACTTGCCTGCTCCTCGACTTGGCCTTGTTTTTTTAATTTTGCTGCTCAGCTGGTGCCTCATGATAGGCGCGGCGATTGGCATCGCGATCACTCAAAGCAATCACAGTAGCAGCGAGGTTGCTGAAGCGTTAAGCGAGCAGCTACTCAACAAGTTAACTTTACCGCTGCTGGCTGGCGACACCATGACCACCAGCAACATAACCTCCCAAGGAGCTCAGCTTCCCGGCGTTCAGGCAATCGAGGTGCGCTCAATTAGCGGCGGCATGATCGCTCAAGCAGGGCAAAGCATAGGGGCGCAGGCTCCGGTTCGCGCTGTAGTCTCCTCATCATCAGAACCAGCAGCGCTACTGAGCATCTACCCTGAGAAACTGGAGTTCGGTCCAGCCGTGAGAGGCAATCTGCTTTGGCTGGCTATCTTGTCTGTCTGGCATGTACTCGCTTTTTTTATCTATCAAAGTGTCGCGCGTCAAAGCGTACAGATGGATGCTGAGCTGATCAGACCAACCAAGAACCGCCTAAACGTAGATGGGATCACAGATGCCGATGGATCGGGATCAGCCGAAAACCCGATATCACGCAGTCAGGGTTACGATCACAGATCAGACATGCTGGGTCGTTTTGAGCAGGGATCGGCCAATTACTCCGCTGCGTCTGATGAGTCCACAATCAAGCAAAACCTCAGCGCTTATCGCTATCCGGACTACTTAACCGACAACACACCCGACCCGGGCGAACACTGGCAACCGGCTTACAACGTGAGTCTGAACCTGCAAGACGCGCACCTGATGAATAACCTGACGCCAGCACTTAAAAATCAGCTACTTGATCAGTTAAGCACTTTGGTTGGCCAGTGTGCCGCCGAGATTGAAACCTCGCGTCTGATCGACTCCTCTGTGGTGATCAGCACCGGGCGCTTTAGATCTGATCGGGCGGAGGTTGAGTTCAGTCTGGCCAACTCCGCTTACTCGATGGGCGACCACTTAAAGGTGGTGAGCGCGGCGAGTTTATTTGCACTCAACATCCACACGATCCTGAGTCGATTTTATGATGAGCAGCGCTCACAGAGACGATTTGCACTTCCGGTGGTGATCGCGGTGATCGCTGATCACATGGATGCTAAAGAGATCGATATGAATCCTAACCCAGCTGATCCACTCACCTTGATCGTCCCAGCCAATCTGCCCACCAGCCAGCTGCCGGTGGTGACCGAAACACTGACTCGGCTGAGTTTTGAGCCGCTGATTGGTCTCAGGATAGTAAAAGCAGGTGATCCGGTTGCACTCGATCTGCTACGGATTAAAAACAACGTGTTAAATCGTAACCAGATCTTCTAAAAAGCTTGACGAAACCACGCGCAAAACTTATATAGTCAACCACAACGACTTTGCCTGAATACCCCTATGAGTGACGACACCGATATCGATGCTTTTGACCTCGACGACGATCTTGATGATGATCTAGATGATGCCTCCAGCAGCGACAATGACGAGCTGGATGATGAGCCTGTCAAAGGCCCTGACACCAAAAAAGGTCTGATGAAACGCCGTGAGATCGATGATTTGATCGAACAGCGCAGACTAGAGCGAGAATTGCGCGATTCCTTCGACGAAGACGACGATGATGACGACGACTTTGACGATGATGACTGAGAAGCCACTTAAGCAGCTTTGCTTTGAGGCGATCCCGATTCATACAATTTATGTGCTGATTTTTAAGTACTGATTTTTGATTATTGGGCTGAGCTAATCAGCAGCCTATTTGATTCGCCGCCCTGGGTCCACCAGGGCTGACATTTGTTAACCGGCCAAACCTATGACCATGCTGACCAAAGACGTAATTGCCTATCTGGATTCGGATAAAAACACCTGGGGGCTGGATGCGATTGCCACCCACGGGTTTCTGAGCGCGGTGGCTTGCGGCCCCAAGTTCGATGAATGGCTAAATATCTTGTTTGACGACCATGTTAAGGAAGTGCCACCAGCGGTGATCGCCGGGATTGATCAGTGGCGTAAGGAGATCAAGATTGAGCTTGAAAATCTTGAGAAGCTTGAGCCGCCTATCGATATGAGTGGTCAAGACAGCGATGAAGAAGATGAAGACTCAGATCTGTCGGTATGGTGCTTGGGATTTGTCGACGCGCTCTATGCCAACGAGCAGTCCGATTGGTTTGAGCACGAAGAGGAAGTGAGTGAGCTGGTGCTGCCGATGATCGTCTACTCAGGTATCGAGGAAGAAGACGCAGAGCTTGAAGCGATGCGCAACAACGATGAACTGCTCGATGAGATGGCGGCGATGATCCCAGGAAACATCGGTGAGCTTTACTTGATCTTTAATCCAGAGCCAGGCGCTGAGTCAACCTCATGAAGTTATGCAATCTTGAAAGCCTACCTGGTCAGCAAATCATTCGTGAGCTTGGGGTGGTTAGCGGATCAACCGTGCGCTCCAAACATGTTGGCAAGGATCTATTTGCTGGCTTTAAGAACCTAGTTGGCGGTGAATTGACTGCTTACACCGAGCTGTTGCAGGAGTCACGCGAACAGGCAGTATCGCGTATGGTGGATGAGGCTGAAAAACTCGGGGCAACTGCGGTCCTAGGCGTGCGCTTTTCAACCTCCAACATCGCCCAAGGTGCAGCTGAGTTGTTTGTTTATGGAACCGCCGTCGTCACCGAACCACTGGGCTCAAGTGCTCCGCGCAGTGCTGAGTCCGCTCAGGCGCCTCAGAACATCAGCACCACTCGCCTGCCCAACCCTTTTGATTGATCTGATTCGATGAACTCAACCGATGGTTTGCTGTTCAAGCTGGTTGTCACGCTACTACTGGTGGCAATCGGTTTTACCTTTGGCCGCATCAATGAGGCGCGCCACTTACGAGCACTTGCCAAGCGAGAGCCCAAACTCAGATCCATCCAGCTTCACTCTAAGCGCTTTGATGTTCAGGGTAGTGACGGGGTGCTGGTGATCGGCAGTGCCGTGATCGCCCAAGACTACTTTAAGATGGCGCTCAGTTATCTGCTGAGCTTGTTTGGCAAGCCTCTGACCCCATTTGAGAGTTTGCTTGAGCGCGCGCGTCGTGAAGCCATGTTGCGCATGAAGGAGCAGGCAGCAGAGATGGGTTCAAGCGAGATCTACGGGTTTCGCTTGGAAGTCACCAGCATCAACGACCTAGGCAGCATGGTTGAGGCGATCGCCTACGGCACGGCAGTCAAACCGAGAACTGAGTAAAAACCTTGCGCTTCTTAAGCTAAGGTCGTCATTTGACCCCATGCTTTGACTGACTTGGGATTAGGCCACTACACCAAAGATCTTGCCCACCAAACTTGTCGCCAGCATCGCAAACGCGCCCCACAAAACCACCCTGAGCACTGCTCTGATTACCGGGGCCTTGCCCAGAGCGGCTGAGAGCCACCCCAAAAGCGCCAAAAAAACAAGACTGCTTAGGCTAATCCACCACAGTAGCGGCTCAGGTGCAAACCAAACCAGTAACAGCGGCATAAATGCACCCAGGCTAAACATCGAAGCAGATGCGGCTGCAGCCTGCCAGGGGCTTGTCTGAGCAAAATCAGTGATCCCCAAGCTCGTCGCGAACGTGCGCGGCAAGCGCATCGTGCTCCATCAACTCGCTTGCAACTTGCGCCGCCAGTTCAACCGACAGCCCGCGCTCAACATAGATCTGCGTGAGCTCAGCCAGCTCGTGCTCCGGTGAATCTCTAAGCTCGCGGCGCTCCTTATCCAAATCCGCTTTCATGGAATCATCTTGAGAGCTGACCGATACATATTCCCCAGCGGCCATCGACATGGCCCCCGCAACCAACCCAGCAAGTCCAGCCATGAAGATCGCTGGCTGAGATGCGCCGGAAGCAGCAACCCCCAAGATCAGGCTGGCAGTGGAGACGATCCCATCGTTTGCCCCAAGCACGCCGGCACGAAGCCAACCCAGATTCACAGTAGTGTGGTGTTCGGAGTGCTTCATACCAGTTAATTTATTTTATGTTGAAGAGTTTTAAGTCTACTCTGATTGCTTTGAGGGAGTCTGCGCCTTGGCCGGTATGATTGAAAAGCTGACCCCAAATGCCTCCCATCGCCAGCTTTAACTCTGATTTTAGCTACCAGCCGATTGAGCGTATGAACTCAATCCACCCAATCAACTCCCCAGTGTTAGGCTTGAGCGTGGCTTAGTTAAACCGATTAGTTAAAGGTGGTCGCCCATAGATCAAACACCTCAGAGGGAGATTAAGCCTGCAGCGCCTCAAGACTAGGATCAAACTTTATGACCCGATTTTTGCCTGTTTTCTTAGCATAGTACAAAGACTCGTCTGCTTGGCGCATCAAAACTTCCACGTCTGCTAACTCATGGGAGCACCACTGGACAACGCCAACACTGATGGTGCATTTGATTTTTTGTTTTAAGTAATCGACCACGTTTTTTTGAGTGTGGATGCGTATTTTTTCAAGCGCTTTCATGGCTTTTTCAGGATCACTGTGCAAAAAGGCCATGGCAAATTCTTCGCCGCCGATACGACCGACCAAGTCACTTTTTCTGAGGTTTTTTTTCAGGACGCCCGCAAACGACTTAAGCAGCGCGTCCCCGCCGCCATGGCCGTAAGTGTCATTGATGATTTTGAAATTATCGATATCGATGATCGCTACTGATAAGATACTGCCGTCTCTTTTGGCTTGCTCCCTGAGCAGCTCAAAATTCTCTAAAAATGCCCTTCGTGATCTGAGTCCGGTCAGCTCATCGGAGCAAGCCAAGTGTCTTTGCTCTTCTTCTAACTGGTTAATCTGGTGTATCAATTTGATCAACATCCCAATGATCACCGGGGCTATGGTCATCGGCGCAATGATGGCCACCATCAGCACCAACGGCTCGACCCCGTTGCCGAAGTTATCGAGGATAAAAAAGGTAATCCCAACTGAAGCAACCACCGACGTTAAAGTCATGATAATGGTCGCAAATGCGGGACCAACCCTTGTTACTAAATTTTTCATGTCATTTTGCGCTCCGTTTAAACAACACCAGCACCAGTGAAAACTTAACTTTTTTATAATTTTTTATGTGTACCGCTTAGTACAAATAATTGTCCATGACAAGGTCTTTAGTCAAACTTGGTTTGTGAAACTAAAATAAACGGTATCTATATATGTATAAGCGGTTATATATTGATTTATATTAATTGATATTCCCTCTAGATTGATATAATCAACCACTAAGTTGATCAGTCACCTGAGGGTTTAGTGGGCACTTACACAAACTTTGTGCCGACTTAATTAGCATAAGCCTTTTTTAATTTAGTGCGCAAGATTCTGCTACCGGCATGTTTTGGTGATCTTTAGAGCAAGGATTTCACAAGATCTATAACCATCAGCTTTTGGTTATCCCGGTATACGCTGAGCAAGATCAAATCATATGAGCGCACTCAGATTGAAGCCTTGCAGCACTTTGATCAGTTTAAACATCGCAGTACTAGAGACGACTTTGAGCAAAACTGCGCAGATACCGCCCAAAGAGCCCTAGCCCCATCAAGTTTTTTTAAACCCACCCTCTTATCACTCTGCCAATTTAGCGGCTTATGCTTGGAAGCCGGGCCGAGGAATCCAGATATAACCGTGCTCTACGTTGCCAAAAGTCGTGGACTTCGACCCCTCAGCATACAGCGCGGCGATATAAAGACAGACGATCGCATCTAGCGCATCTTCGTTGGATTTGAGTGCCGCGCCTCTTAAGCTCTCGATATAGCTGGCTTGGGTGATCTGTGCTGCGTGGTCATTTAACGCAAGCTTGAGACGCGGGTGACTGCTCAGGGAGGCCAAGAGCTCCCCAAGCTCCGCCTGGCCAGTTCTGCGATCTGCCGCGAGCCCCTTTTTGTAGCGGTGGCGCTCCGGCAAATTAAAGATCTCAATCAGGGCGGGATGCGGGTAGCATTCAATCTGAAATCGCAGGCCTGGGGCAGCCAAGTGCGCAAACCCCTGCTGGGTAAAACGGCGAGCCAGCTCGGCGCTCTGCGGATTGGGGTAAAGACTCAAGTTCGAGGGGTGGCAACCGGCTTTTCGACTGCCATAAGCGCGACTAAGCTCTCGCTCAGCACTGCGCATACCAATTGTATTGTTAATAATCAACGGCGCATCGATAGCCACGCCGTGCAGTAGCGGCTCAGATAAAACCGCGAGCACCTGATCGATACCGAACAGTCTAGGGTGTATCTGAGTGAGCTTAAGCGTTGCCGCACTTGAGCCGCTCCCGCTTAAGACTAAGCCCAGCGCCGCTGCACTTGGGTTTTTGGCGCTTTGCCAGGCCAGATCAACTCCTGCGCACAGCACAGGCTCTGCGGGTAGACAGGCGTTTAGCGGATCGGTCACGTTAACAATCAATCAATTTGGGTATCAGCAATCAGATTAAGCCTGTCATAGCGATCAGCCAAGGGTTATCGCAACGGGCAGATGATCAGCTTAGCGCCGCCTAAAGCCGAGTTCATGTGATCACGACTGTGCATCGCCAAGCATGCAACCAAAAAACTTAGCGCGGGAAGCTTATAAGCTTGAAAATGCCCCCGTGTGCAGGGATAAAGCTCAATCAACACCCCCTCACTTTACGACGATCACACCCAGAGACACACGAGGCCACGACAAATGCCATGTTACTGATCGGCTGGGTCGCTTAAGCTCAAAGCTTTAATTAGTGGATAAAACTATGTCAGATCAACCGGTTGTGATCATCACAGGTGCAGGCTCAGGTATCGGCGCTGCAGCTGTACAGCGCTTTTATGACGACGGCTACGCGGTGGTGCTGAGCGGGCGCACCGAACAAAAGCTGGTGGACACCGCTGAAGCAGTTGGCAGTCAGCAAGACGCACGCCTGCTGGTGTGCCGCGCCGATGCGACAAGCGAAGATGACGTGGATCGGCTGATCGAGCAGACACTTAAGCACTTTGGCCGGATCGATGCGCTGGTCAACAACGCAGGGGTGTGCGTCGGCGGCGAGATCGACAGCTTAAGCGTAGACGACTGGGATAAGCAGCAGCGCATCAACGGCCGCAGCATGTTTTTAACCATCAAGAAGTCACTGCCCCACCTGAAAAAAACCAAGGGCAGCGTGGTCAATGTCTCCTCGGTCTCAGGCCTCGGCGGGGACTGGGGCATGTTTGCCTATAACGCGAGTAAAGGCATGGTGAGTAACTTAACCCGCGCTTTGGCGCTCGACTTTGGCGCAAGCGGCGTGCGGGTGAACGCTGTGGCACCGTCTTTGACACGAACGCCGATGGCGCAGGGTATCTTTGATGATGAGCAAAACTACGATCAGTTTAAAACCCGTATCCCCCTGCAGCGCGGGGCGGAACCTGAGGAGGTGGCGGACGTGATTGCGTTTTTAGCCAGCAGTGACGCGCGCTTTGTCAGCGGCGTGCTGCTGCCGGTTGACGGCGGACTCAGCGCCTCAAACGGCCAGCCGAACATGAACGGATGAACCTGTGGGCGGCTGATGCCGTACTGGTGCTGCATGTGCTGTTCGTGGCATACGTCGTACTGGGACTGGTGCTGATACTGATCGGGAAGCTCGCTTCATGGCGCTGGGTACGCAGCCCGTGGTTTCGGCTGACTCATATCGCCGCGATCGGGGTGGTGGTCGCGCAGTCCTGGCTCGGTATCACATGTCCGCTAACAACCCTTGAGATGGCGCTTCGGGCGCGCGGCGGCGATACGGTGTACGGCGGGTCGTTTGTTGAGTACTGGCTAAGCCAGCTGCTCTACTTCAGCGCGCCGGATTGGGTGTTTGTGCTGGTGTATAGCCTGTTCGGCCTGCTGGTTGCGGTAAGCTGGTTTTGGGTGAGGCCGAGTAAGTTTTAAATAAATGTCGACAATGGCAGCCGCTGGCGATGATGGATCAAAATGTCTTTGGTGGCATGAAATTGGAGGATATAAGTTTTCTTTATATCAAATGATATAAGATGATATCGATAAGGGTAATATAGCAAATATATTTAAATATCAAATAGTTAGATAATATCTGAATCTAAATATAATTGAGCGATGTTATTTAGGTGAAATATAACTATGATGGTGAGAAACTGACTAACTACTTGTTATGCTCAGAATCTAAAGAGGAAGTAATGTGTCAATATTTCAATCAATAAGAGAAATGGATCAGAGATTTTCATGGTCATTTCTTGGCTTCATGGTTGCAATTATCATAGGTTCTGTAACCGTATATATTGAGTTCTTTAAAGAAAATAAGCCTGACCTAAACTATATAATAACAGCAAACACAAGCGTCCTAGATATAAGAGAAAAGCTTGGGAGTCTAGATGTTCTTTATCATGGCGAGAGCCTAAGTAAAAATAAGAAAGATCTTCGCTTAATAACTTTTGAAGTTATAAACCAAGGTGATACCGCCATCCTTTCAAATTTCTATGATTCTAATGATCCCGTAGGGTTTTCTATAATTGATGGAAAGATAGCCGATGAGCCGATTTTAATTGAAGCTTCCAACAAATATTTAGAAAACAAATTAGTTATCGAAAAAAGATCAGATAGTTCAGTGTTGTTTTCTAATGTAATTTTGGAGCCAAGTGAATTTTTCAAAATAAAATTATTGGTTCTTCATGATGTGTCGAAGAATCCAACAATAGAATCATTTGGAAAGGTTGCAGGCGTCAACAAAATTGATGTGTATATGGATTTTACGTCAGGAAACAAACGCTCCTTTATGGAGGAAACCTTTGGCGGTGGTATATATCCAAATATCACACGATTCATAGCATTTGGAATTGCAATCATTTTGACAATGGTTCTATTGATTGTGACGACTGAGAAGATTGGCGACATAAAAGATAAGAGAAGAAAAAATAAATTAATTCAAATATTCAAAGAGTATGAAACTGACAAGATATCAGAAAAAGATAATTTCTTTTTTGATTACTACTTGTCCCGTGGGGCAGGCTTTATAAAGCATTTATATGATTTATTGAGTGATCAAGAGAAGCTAAACATTCTTGCAAAAGGCGAACAAGAACCACGAAAGAGGAGGCGAGCAAGAATTTCTGTTTTTGATGATACGTCATTACTCAATGAATTACTGTCCGAGGGTTTTATTGTTGTTGAAAATGATGCGGTAACAGTCGAACCATCTAGGTTTTCGGTATTAACTGATTTTTTCAATTTCTTAAAAAGAAAAGGTGAATTTAGAAGAGGAAGGGATGCTTTTATTAGCCACCAAAAAATGATTCTTGAAATGGAAGAGCATAACAAATTGCTCAAAACGGACGCCGATAAAACTGGCGCCGATTAGCAAAGCGTTATGTGTAAGTTGAAGCCATGAGTTCCATTGAAATCGCAGAAAATTCATTTAAGAGAATCCGAGAAGCGAACCCGCAGCTTGTGATGGAGGTCGAATCATCGACTAAAGGTATCGAGCTTGAAATGAATGTTCGCAAGCAGCCCGGACTGGACTTTGATGTACTATTGGATCTTCAAAATCGAGACGAACTGCATCTTCATATAACCCCTTTCTGGGGTGAATGGTTCTCTTCTACAGACCCTGTTCGGGTCAAAGAGTACGAGAGTGCAGTGAATGGTATGCTCAGCGGCCTGTATCGTTTAAAGGTTATTAATCGTAGAGGTAACGCTGTTAAGGCCATTTTACAGGCACCATCAAATTCCTCATGGCGTTCAGTTTTTACCTGGAGTAAAATTCACCTACCAATAGGAAGAAAAACAATAACCTATGTGCAAAATACTCAAAACACATAACAAACAAAGGCAATCCGACGCGAAAAAGCCGCGCGGTTGCTTTGGGCGTTAGGCCGCTAGGGAAGGGTTCTTAGCAATCTTCAGGGGAGGGAAAATGGACAAATTCTTGGCGCGTACGCTTGGGGTCGCTGCACTCTTGGCTGGAGCCGGTATTTTTTATCACTACGTTGTTCACCTGCCCAGTCTTGACCGAGAAAAGAAGGCTGCGGAAGCGACCGCCGCGGATTCTCTAGCTGAGGAAAAACGACAACGCGCAGCGAAGTACCAAGTTTGTCTTTTTACTGCCAGCCAGAACTACGATCAGGGTTGGGCAAGTGCTTGTAAATCACTTGCAGCAGATAACACTAGATCACTTGAGAACTGCTTAGCCACGCCCTCAATTATGCAAAACCAGTTTATGGGCCGCCAGTGGTGTGAAAAGCAGTACGGCGACATTGACGCCTCCCCTAATTGTTCACTTCCGGGAGGACGTGCCGACAATGTCAACAAGTACTTCACTGACGCGAAGAAGCAATGCGAGTTAGAGGCAAGGACGGACCTGTAGTCACCTCGCGCGGCCTAACAAGTCGTTCAAGCCGAGACCGCTTCGCGGCTCGGCTCATCCGGTAACGTGTACCACACCGCCGTGCCGCGCAGCGGTCCGGCTTAACTCAGGTGTTAAATCTCTTAGCTAAAACGCAAAATCCTAAAATTCGCTCATTCGCTCATTCGCTCCACCACTAAAAGTTTGCGCTAGCATTTGATTAGCCCCGAAGCTTAACGTTTTTGTTTATAGCTCTGATCACCGACCGTCGCTCAACTTTAGCCATGATCAACCACCCGTCACATTTCACTAAACTACTTCTAATATATACATGTTAAGCAGCCAGACTACTCCTGACTACTTAAGCCGGCTTTGTGCCTCATCGACCGTGGATTCGATAATCTGCGCGGTGCTTTGGGTGTCATAAATCAACCCTTGCGACTGCCCGATAAACTGCACACCCTCGCTCAAGTTACCCTCCTCCGTCGCTGCCTTTAGCCTTGGAGTCGCCGCGCCAAAGTAAGCCAGTAGCTTCACTTTAGACGGCATGAGTACCAAGCCAGCCAGTATCTTGAGCACCGACTGATTGACCAATTTGGCGGCTTTGGTTGCCTCCCAAGCTGCCAGCACAAACGGCATGGGTTTTTTAGTGCGGCGCACGCTGTTAGCAGTTTTCATGTAGCGCGCCGGTATGCCGTCAAAGTTTTTAGAGTAGACCGTATCGTGCTGGTTTTTGGCAGCAACCGCCTGTTTGACTCGCTCGTGCATGGGGCTCTCAAGCGAGGTCGCAAAGCGCGACCCCATCGCAACTCCGCCAGCTCCCAAGCAGATCGCCGCTGCCAGACCGCGGCCATCGGCGAAGCCGCCAGCACCGATCACGGGGATCGACACGGCGTCGCTGATCGCTGGGATCAGTACCATCGAGGTGACTTCACCGCCATGCGCTGCCGCCTCGTGACCAGTAACCAAGAGCGCATCAACACCAATTTGCTCGGCCGACAGCGCATGTTTGACCGTGGTGACGGTCGCGATCACCTTACCTCCGTAAGCGTGGACGTCACGGGTCAGCTGATCGCCTTTGCCTAGGGAGAAGTTAACCACCGGCACTTGCTCCGCTACAGCCACCGCCGCGTTTTCTTCAGCGCCCGGCATGAGCAAAGTTAAACCGACCCCAAAGGGTTTGTTGGTTAAGCGGCGAATCTCACGGATTGCCTCCCGCGTCTCACTGGGCGAGAGCGGCCCGCTTGCCAAGATCCCAAGCCCGCCCGCCTCTGACACAGCTGCCACCAACTTTGGTGTCGAGATCCAGCTCATGCCCGAGAGCAAAATCGGATGCTCTATCCCCAGTAACTCAGTCACCGCTGTGCGCATAAACCCGCCTTGAGTCAAATGTCACCTATTGTACCTCAGAGCTATAATTAAACTCAGAGCCAAACTCAGCTGCACTTGCAGCCAATCTCCCTTAAACGCTATAGGCCACTGCATCAATCAATGACGCAGGCATCTAAGTTTGGGGATGGTTGGAACCGGGGCGGGCTTGGTTGAAATGGTTTGAAGTTTGAGCTAAGCGCGCGCTCTATAAATACAAGCTCACTCGGTTTGATGCTGCCCCGTTTATAGGTGAATCTGGAAGAATCAGCTTTGAGTTAAACAGCTCTGCTCTTTACAGCCCAAGTAAGCTGAACTTAAGTGGGTAAAAACCAAAAACCCCATCTGAGACAGATGATTCAGATGGGGTAAGTGGCACCATCAATTGATGGTGCCATTCAAACATGACATTTTGCTACTAGCTGTGAGCGATGATCTCAATCCAGTAACCGTCAGGGTCTTTGATAAACGCGATGTCTTTCATGTTGCCTTCTTCAGGGCGCTTTTGATAGGCGACCTCGTGCTCATCGAACCAAGCGATCGCCTCATCTAAGTCCGGCACGCTCACGCAGATATGACCAAAGCCTTTGGGCTCTTCGTTACCGCTGTGGTAACTAAAATCCGCCTGATCTTCGGTGCCGTGATTGTGAGTCAGCTCCAGCACGCCGGAGAGCTTGGCAACAAAAGTTTTGCGCTCGGCTTCGTCGGCTGGCAGTTTGGCGTCATCGACAAAGCCCATGAAGTATAGACTAAAGTCGTCGAAGTGCTGCTGGCGCAGCAAGCGCATACCGATGATGCGGGAGTAGAAATCCAAAGTCACCTTAGGATCTTTGATGCGGATCATCGAGTGGTTAAAGGTAAATCCCTGGGTTTTGGCTGGCTTGGTTGACGCCATGCCGGGCGTATTTTCAGTCTGGCTCATAGTGATCTCAAGTTTTAAAAGCTGAGTGATTATAAAAAACTCAGCTCCCCAATCCTGTTAACAAGCTATGTGCTTTGGTAGTGGGTAACGCTCAGCGCCAGATCAATTGGTTGTCAGTGGTCACGCCTGCTTGTCACTTAAAAGGTTGGTTTTCCAGCTCTGGGCGCATACGATTTATTGCGCGGCCGGATTAGGGCAACCCAATTAAAGAGCCAAAACTTAGTTAAACACTCGCAATCAGCGCCACCAGTAAGCTGATGATTACCAGCATCGAGACAATCAAGCGAGTTTCCAGATATTCAGCAGTGATCACCCCTTGACGCTTAAGCGCGACATCGATAAGCGCAAGCAGCGCAAACACCAAAGCCAAAACCACCATAAAAGCGCTGAAGCTGAGCCAAACCCAGCCAAACCAAGTCAGCAGTGCTGCGGCGTTTGAGCTAAATGGCAAAAGCCGCTTAAAGCGCCCACTCAAGCTTAAGTGCTGCCCCCAGTGCACACCAGCCATGAAGCTTGCGATCACCGCGCCGTAGGCTCCAAGCCAAACGCTCGTCTCTCCAATCAGCCACAACCGATCAATACCTAAAACCAGCAGGATCGCACCAAACACAAAAGGGATCGCGCCAGCTAAGAGCAGCATAAAATTTAAAGACATATTTTGAATATATATATCAGATTTTAATTGGAATTTTCACCCAATTTACCGCTTATAAATAATCATAAAATGTTAAATGATTATGCGTCATAGAGTTCTAAATGCCCTACAAAGCGAATCGACGCCTTGTCAAGTGTATCATCAGTTCAATCCGAGCGGTGAATTAAACCTACCAATGTTGAGGAGCTTCAAAACCTCCAAATGCAAGAAGTGAGAAACCGCAGGATTGAAATATAAAGTCGTCAATCCAAACAGCCTAAAGAATTTTCAAAACCACTTATGAAATTCTTCCTGATCAATCTTACCCGCGGCTAAACAAATCGAAGCGTATATGGCAGCGCCCATAGATTCAGGTGACACATCTCTCCAGCTAGTATATGTGAAACTTTGAGATTCAAGCACTGAGCTGTCAGGTGCGTAAACAGTGTAACTGTTGATACCGATCTTCCTGCTTACGCAGTCAGCTTTATATAATAGTTTCGACTCTCTAAACGCTACTGATTTATCGGAGCGTGCATCCAACTTGATCCAAGCTGTGACATAGTCACCTTCGCTTGAGAGGCTGTCTAAATCGAGATAATAAACAGAGCCTTTGTTGCTAGCGCCCAGTTCCTGCCAATCAGTGGCATATGATTGCACTGAGAGCGCTAAAAGCGCTGCAGCTAAGGTTATTTTTTTCATAGTGGATTCTCTTTGAATTTTATCTCAACGTTATTAAAACTATATTGTGGCGTGACTAAATCACATCTTAGATAAAAAGATATTGGAAATACAAGCATAAAGATAGCCCAGATCCTAGCCAAGTCTTAAGTTCACCCGATGCGCCATACACGTGATTTGCAACAAAAGTTAAGCTTATATGATTACACCCCTATCCGTGCCCGCGCCGTGTGCTCAAAGCCTAATGACTGAGCCCTGATTAGATTGTCTCACCTGTTAACCAAGCAACGCCCGCCATTGCTGGCATTTTGCTCACTGAGCGCTCAAGCCAGCTCCCACCAATCAGCCTTTTTGCGCTAAAATCGTGCCCTTGTCTGAAAAAACCGCGCCCCTATGAACCAAGCTGAACTTTCCGCCAACTTTGACTTAAGCCATGAAGAGCAAATTTATGCGCGATGGGAGGCGAGCGGCTGTTTTGAGCCGGATTATAGCCGGGAGCAGGCGTTTAGCATCGTGCTGCCGCCGCCAAATGTCACCGGTAGCCTGCATATGGGCCACGGGTTCAACAACACCATCATGGATGCGCTGACCCGCTTTCACCGCATGAAAGGTTTTAACGTGCTGTGGCAGCCCGGCACCGATCACGCCGGTATCGCCACACAAACCGTGGTGGAGCGCCAACTGGGGCTTAAAGGCATAACCCGCCATGACTTGGGACGGGCGGCATTTTTGGACAAAGTGTGGGACTGGAAAGAAACTTCCGGTGGGCGTATTACTTCTCAAATCCGCCGCTTAGGCTCCTCGGTTGACTGGTCGCGCGAGCGCTTTACGCTTGACGATGGACTGTCAAAAACCGTGACCGAGGTGTTCGTACGTCTGTTTGACGACGGGCTGATCTATCGCGGCAAGCGTTTGGTGAACTGGGACCCGGTGCTGACCACCGCTTTATCTGATCTTGAGGTTAACCACACCGAGCGCAAAGGCTCGCTTTGGCACTTTAAGTACTTCTTCACTGATACCAGCACCGCCACAACCGATGGCAAAAACTACCTCGTCGTGGCCACCACGCGCCCCGAAACCCTGCTGGGTGACACCGCGGTTGCCGTCCACCCCAAAGACGAGCGCTACGCGCACCTGATCGGCAAAACCCTGACCCTGCCGGTAACCGGCCGAATCATACCGATAGTGGCCGACGATCACGTCGAGCAGGACTTTGGATCAGGCTGCGTGAAGATCACCCCAGCGCACGATTTTAACGATTATGAGATCGGCAAACGCCACGCCCTCCCACTGATCAACGTGCTCGGGGAAGACGCCTGCGTGCTTGAGCAGATGGAGGTCTACCCGACGCTTTCAACCAAAGAGCCCGAGTTTGAAGCCGCGCCAGCGGCTTACGCAGGCCTGACTCGTGAGGCGGCGCGAACGCTGATCGTCGAGCAAGCAGAGTCCGAGGGGTGGCTTGAAACCATCGAGCCGTATGACTTAAAAGCCCCGCTGTCTGAGCGTTCTGGTGTGGTGGTAGAGCCGCGCCTGACGGATCAGTGGTACGTGGCTGTTGATAAATTGGCAGGGCCTGCGATCGATGCGGTTGAAACCGGCGACATCGAGTTTGTGCCGGGTCAGTACAAGAACATGTACATGAGCTGGATGAACAACTTGCAGGACTGGTGTATCTCCCGTCAGCTGTGGTGGGGTCACCGCATCCCGGCGTGGTACAGCGAAGATGGGCAGATCTTTGTCGGACGCGACGAAGCTGAGGTGCGTGCCAAGTATGAGCTGGCTGCCGACTTTACGATCACCCAAGACGAAGACGTGCTCGACACTTGGTTTAGCTCAGCGTTGTGGACATTTTCCACGCTTGGTTGGCCGGAGGACACCGACGCGCTCAAGGCTTTTCACCCCACCTCGGTGCTGGTGACCGGTTTTGATATTATATTTTTCTGGGTAGCGCGCATGATCATGATGTCGCTCTACCTAGTCAAAGACGACGCCGGCAAGCCGCAAGTCCCGTTTAAAACCGTGTACGTGCACGGTTTGGTGCGCGATGAGTCTGGCCAAAAAATGAGCAAATCCAAGGGCAACGTGATCGACCCGATCGATGTGATAGACGGGATCGACCTTGAGACTTTGGTAGCCAAACGCACCACCGGACTCATGAACCCCAAAGCGGCGCCCAAGATCGAGAAGGCCACGCGCCGTGAGTTTGAAGAGGGCATCGCCTCTTACGGCACCGACGCGCTGCGCTTTGCCTTTGCCTCGCTTGCCAGCACCGGGCGCGACATCAACTTTTCGATGGGACGCGTCGAGGGGTATCGCAACTTTTGCAACAAGATCTGGAACGCAGCCAAATTTGTGATCATGCAGGTCGAGCGTCACGGGATTGCTGATACCGCAGACACCCTTGAGCACGGTTTGGCGGAGCGCTGGGTGGTTAGCCAGCTTGATCAGACCACGGCCGCAGTGCACGCCGCCTTTGCCACCTACCGCCTCGATATCGCCGCGAACCGCTTGTACGAGTTCACTTGGAACACCTTTTGTGACTGGTATCTTGAGCTCGCCAAAGCCGATCTAATCGCAAGCGAATCAGACGCGCACAAACAGCAAATCACCCGCGTGCTGGTTGAGGTGCTTGAGACCGTGCTCAGGCTTGCCCACCCGATCATGCCCTATATCACCGAGGAGCTGTGGCAGACCCTCGCCCCGCTGGTGCAGGCCAAAACTGCTGACACCGTCATGCTGGCGAGCTACCCCGAAGACATGGGCCGCGCCAACGCGCAAACCGATCAGGACATGCAGTGGTTACAAGAGTTGATCGGCGCGGTGCGCAACCTGCGCGCTGAGCTCAAAGTCTCCCCCGCCACTTCAGTTCCGGTGCTGCTGCAGCAGATCACCCCTGAGCAAAATGACTCCCTTAGCCGAGTTCAGGCGTCATTTAAGGCCATGGCCAAGATCGATACGCTGAGTGTCAATCCAACCGAAGCGCCCATGTCGGTGAGCGCTCAAGTCGGCGATGTCACCGTGCTGATCCCCATGGCGGGTCTGGTCGATGTTGAAGCTGAAACGGCGCGTTTGACCAAGTCGCTTGATAAGCTGAACCAGCAAAGCGGCGCGCTTGATAACAAACTATCTAACCCCGGCTTCACTGACAAAGCGCCAGCTGCGGTGGTAGAGGCTGAGCGCGCCAAACTTGCCGAGGTGCGCTCGCAAATCGAGCGGGTTCACGCGCAGATCGAGTCGCTCAAGCAGCTTTAAAAGTCGGTTTTGGCTTTTGCTGTCAATTTGAGTTTTACAGATCCGGATTGACTGGCTTAAGTTTGACCGCCAAAAGCCTCTATAAACCGCGCCTTAATCGGCGCGGTTTTTTTGGTGAGTGAATTTAGCAAGTTTGCCAAAAAGCAGATAAGCCGGAGCTCGGCTGTTCACTCATACAGACCCCTGAGCCACCGCATTCCACACGCCTTTCTTCTTGATGGTCAATTGCTGGCGATATAGCCACCGAGGTTTAGTCAATCACCCAAACTCATCAGAAAAATCGATGTCCTTGGTTACTAAATCCATAAACCCAGAGCCATACTTTAGCGTTAGATTGTCAAGATTGGCATTTGACACCTAAAAAGGCGCTTCATGAAAAAGATCTTTATATTTGTTGTAAATGCGGTTATCGCTGTGCTGATCTATGCTGGGATTTCTCCCTATATCGCCACTTACCAGCTGCACCAGGCTTTTAAGGCGGGTGACAGCGAAACGGTTAACGAGCACATCGACTACCCTGCGCTTAAAGCCAATATCAAATCGCAGATGCTGGTCGCGCTCAAGCAAAGCATGGGCGGGGCCGGCGACGGATCGACTCCTGAGATCCCCGATGCGTTTATCGAGCAGATGATCAATCCGGCGATCGATGCACTCTCCCCCGAGGTGGTCGCGCGCATGGTTGAGTCGCAGTTTATGATCGGTCAAGCGGCCACCACTCCGCTTGAAACACTGGAGCAGAGCGAGACAGCTGACCACTCAAACTATAAAGACGTGTTTAATAAGATTCGCTATACGGGGCTGAACACCGTGAGCGTGGTGCATACCGATGAGAAAACCCAGCAGCGTATCGAGGCGGATCTGGAGCGGCGCGGCCTTGGTCACTGGCAAGTCGTGAAGATCGGGCTAAACGTGGGTCCGGTTGGGCCGTAGGCTTAAATTGATAAACCAAGCCTTCAACAGACTGCCATGATCACGCTAGATCAGCTTAACCAGTTAATTGGCAAGCGCTCTTTAGATCACTTAGTCGGTGTCGAGACAGTCCAGCTCAACCCCCAAGCCTTTTTCGATGGCACCTTGACTCCGGGACGGGTGCTTGCTGCGGATGTTTACTCCGCGCTCAACTACCCGCTCGCCGATCAATCTGCCATGGACGGTTACGCGCTCGCCAGTGGCTCAGACCTAGGTGGGGACACGGTCTTTCGGGTGATTGGTGAGCAGGCGGCCGGTGAACACCAGTCTTTTGACTCTAAACCTGGCGAAGCGCTGCGGATCTTTACCGGCGCTTGGCTCCCCCCAGGTTTTGATACCGTGGTCATGCAGGAAAATGTCACCCGTAGTGAGCTACGCGATCCGTCTAAACCTGCATCTGATCAGCAAACTGCCCACACGCAGATCACCTTGCTGCAAGACACCCAAGCGTTTGAAAACGTGCGCCGAAAGGCTGAAGAGATCTGTGAGGGCGAGTGCATCTTTGAGCGTGGCCACTGCCTAAGCGCCTTTGATCTCGGGCTGCTTGCGCAACTGGGTCTAAGCGAAGTTGCGCTATTCGATAAGCCGGTGATCACCATCCTCGCCAGTGGGGACGAGCTGGTTGAAGTCGGCAAACCGCTGGGTTATGCCCAGCTGCACAACACCAACTCATTGCTTATCGCCGCGCTACTGTCAAATTTACCGGTCACTCTGGTCGATGGTGGGATCGTACCTGACACGCTTGAAGCTTGTACTCAGGCACTTAAGCACGCCGCGCGCACCTCAAGCGTGGTGATCACCACCGGCGGCGTCTCAGCCGGTGACAAGGACTACTTTGCGCGAGCTCTTGATCAAGTCGGCACGCTGTACCAGCACAAAGTCGCCATGAAACCAGGTAAGCCGGTGCTCTTTGGTGAGATTGAGCCCGATAAGTTCGAACAACACCTGGAGCCTACCCCGCCGCAGGATCAAAACCCAACCGAAGCCTTTGATCCCAAAGATGCGCCAAGGGCGCTTTACTTTGGTTTGCCAGGCAACCCAGTTTCAAGCGGCATCACCGCACTCAAGATCCTGATCCCCGCGCTCAAAATCCTCTGCGGTGAGACTCCTCCAGCTCAAATCTCCAATCTTGAACCAAAACAGCTCAGCCTCTCAGCTAAGTTAACCGCCCCGATTCGCCACCAACCCGGGCGTCTTGAGTTTGTGCGTGGCCTCCTCAAATCAACAGCAGGCGAGCTCAGCGTAGAACCACTGGCTCAGGGCTCCCACCGAGTTAAAAACATGGCGCGAGCTAACTGCTTGATCACGGTACCTAGCGAGTCAGAGGGGCTCAAGTCCGGTGATCAGGTCAGCGTAGAGCTGCTTTAAGCTTGTATACGGGCTACTAACTAAGGCAGCTGGTTTGATCAACTGATTTAGCAGTTACAACCACTTAGGACCAACTCGGGAACCCTCAGCTAAAACCAGCCACGATCAGCAACAACTGACAACCATCACCTCTACTTAAATTTATCCTACAAATCCCGCGCCTAAACCAGCCCAGGGTTTGTAGAATCAATCAAACACTCAAGCAATCATCAGGTCATGATCGACCCCGCCAAACGCAAGCTGTCTTACTTACGCCTCTCGATCACCGAGTTTTGCAACTTCAGTTGCAACTACTGCCTGCCCGACGGCTTTGTGGGCAAGCGCTCGCGCAGCGAGCTGAGTGTGGCGGAGATCGGCAATCTGGTGAGCGGTTTTGCGCAGCTCGGCATCAAAAAAGTGCGCCTAACTGGCGGTGAGCCCACGGTTAGAGCTGATTTGCCGCAGATCATCGAGCTATGCAAGGCGGCGCACGGGATCAACAAAGTAGCGCTCACCACCAACGGCTATAAACTTGCCAAGCACCTTGAGGACTGGCGCGCTGCTGGTCTGGATCAGATCAACTTATCCATCGACACCTTCAACGAAGAGGAGTTTGCCGCGATCACCGGCATGAACCTGCTACCGCAGATCATGGCGGACTTAGAAACTGCGCTGAATATGGGGGCATTTTCAATTAAGTTAAATGCCACCCTTAACGACTCAACTTGGCGCACGGTTTTGTGTGACGCGCTTGAGATCGTCAAAACCAAACCGGTCACCTTTCGCTTCATCGAGCTCATGCAAACCACCCACAACACCGATTTGTTTTTTGCCGAACACGCGCGCTCAGAGGCACTCAAAGACCAACTGGTTCAGGCTGGCTGGCAAAGCACCACGCGCGGGGAAACCGACGGGCCAGCGATCGAGTACACCCACGCAGACTTTGCCGGTCGGATCGGGATCATAGCCCCCTACGCCCCCGGGTTTTGCGAGACCTGCAACCGCCTCAGGGTCAGCTCTGAAGGCAAGCTGCACTTATGCTTGTTTGACTCGGCAAACTTTGATCTCAGGCCGCTGTTGCAACCCGGAAAAGCGAGTGAGCTGCACGCACGGATCAAGAGTCTGATTCAAGTCAAACCGGCTGAGCATCACCTAAAGGCGGGCGACTCAGGACTCATGCATAACTTATCGCTGATTGGTGGGTAGCTTAAATCGTCGCAACACCTGACTATAGTCAGATTTAACTTCAGGCTTTTTGACTGGCTGACCGTCTCATAACCAACTTGATTCACGCACAGATCGACGCCTAAAAGCCCAACCAACATCACTACGTACTTAAAAGACCGGACAGACTCCATGACTGACGCCACAAAGACTGCACTCAACTTCGCCCTGCTTACGGTTTCTGACACCCGCACGCTTGCGCAGGACACCTCGGGCAACTACTTATCTGAGGCGCTGAGTTCTTCCGGCCACACGCTCACTGAGCGCGCGCTACTTAAAGATGACACCTACGCGATACGTGCCCAAGTCAGTCAGTGGATTGCCATTAACCACATACAGGTGATCCTGATCACAGGGGGCACCGGCTTTTATGATCGCGACAACACCGTGGGCGCGGTCAGCGTCTTGTTTGACAAAGTGATCCCGGGGTTTGGCGAGGTGTTTCGCGCGCTATCGCTTGAGGATATCGGTATGGCGACGCTGCAGTCCTGCGCCACCGGCGGCATGGCAAACCGCACCGCGATCTTTTGTTTGCCTGGCTCAACCGGCGCGTGTCGCCTCGCTTGGGAGCAGATCCTTGAGACCCAGTTGGACAGCCGCACTAAACCCTGCAACTTCGTGGCGCACCTGACCCGTTAAATCCACGCAAATGCCCACTGTCAGACGCCGTAGCTAGGTGTCATACGGTGTCATTTTGCACAGTCTTTAAGAAGCGACTTAAGCTTATCCGTGCCCATACTGTTCATGAGCGCGATGTTGCGCTCAGGGATCGCGGCGACGTCTGGGTGACTCTCGATCGCTCGCTCAAGGCTCGCCTCGCGCAGCAGGTGCAAGAGCGGATAGGGCGCGCGATTGGTGTAGTTTTCAGCGTCATCAATTTGAGTGCCGCCAAACTGGTAATCGGGGTGAAAGCTTGCGATCTGGATCACACCATCTAAACCCATATCCTCAATCAGCATATCGACCAAATCCAGAAAGTCGTTGTAGTCCAAAAAGTCGGTCAGCACCTCAGGGTGCACCAGCAAGCTGGTTTCTATCGAGTCGTCTGCGTTTAACAGCGCGAGTTCAGCGTAGAGCGCGGTGAGTAGCTGCTCCTGGGTGCTGGCGTCGGTTGCAACAAAGCGCACGCGCGCGGCTACCAGCTCCCGCTTAGCAAAAGGGCACAGGTTCAAACCCACCACCAAGGTATCTACCCACGCGCGAACTGTCGCGAGTATCGTCTCAGAACCCAAGTTGGCGTTTGCCGCTTTATTCATGTCACATCCAGATCGAGTTAAAGAAATATCCGCCCGCTAGCCTAGCACCAACGTGTCCAAAAGACTGGGCAGACAAAAAAACTAAACCTTGAGCGCTGTGCCACAAAACACATAGCTCAGTAAGCGCGGGCCGCTTTGGTAACCTTGCTCAAGATCAGTGAGCGTAAAACCCGCCGATTCTATGAGGCTTGGCAAATGGCGGTTTAAGTGACACCCGCCTGCCAGCGGCCTCCAGTACGGGGTGATGCGGTTTTGCCACTTGCTCACACTGGGATCAGGCGCTAGCCCATGCTCCAAAAACAGCAGGCGTCCGCCCGGTGCGAGAACCCGGTGCACCTCTTTTAGAGCAGCATGGGCGTCTGGGATGGTGCACAGGGTGTAGGTCGAGACCACACAATCAAAGCTGGCGTCTTGTGCCGGTATGCGCTCCGCCGACAGCGGGATCAGTGTGACATCGATACCCGCCTCTTTAGCACGGCGCTCAGCCTTCGGGTGCAGCCCTGGATCAATCCCATGCAAGCTCTCAAGCTGATCTGCTCGGTAAAAGGGCAAGTTTCGTCCCGTCCCCATACCAATCTCAAGCACCCGCCCCGACGCCTGCGGGATCAGTTGCTTGCGCCCCTGCTCAAAGCTTGGTAAGCCGCAAACAAAGTCGATCGCAAGAGGCAAAACGTGTTGATCATAAAAGCGGTACATAAATCCAATCCCGTTTAGTTAAGGCCAAAGCTCTGAGCTAAAAAGCTCTGACTTAAAAAACACCAACTCAATAAGCGCCAACCCACAAAGTTTGATTGTAACGCGGACTGTCTATGGGTAAGTGCGCTTAGGCTTAAGACATTTGACTAAATCCGCGAGCCCACCAAATCCACCAAACCAGTCACCCTCCAGCGAACCAACCCCTAGACCAATATCGACACTAGCAACAAGACCAACACGAATCACTTGGTCTCGGCCCGCTGACCTGCGACAATCAGCATTTATATCTCTGGTCACCTCCATGAAGCTTTTAGTCCGCAGTTTGTCCCGCTCCACTAAGGAGCCAGAGATCCGCGCTTTGTTTGCAGTCCATGGTCAGGTCACTGAGTGCACGCTGGTCATGGATCAGGCCACCGGCAAGTCCAAGGGCTTTGCCTTTGTCGAGATGCCCAACATCTCTGAGGCCCAGTCCGCCATGGCCAAACTCAACTTCAGAGAGATTGGCGGCAAGAGCATACGGGTAAAAGTAGCTGAGTAAAATGCCGACGGATTGGAGCTCAGCGCAGGATTGAGCTGCCGCGCTGGTTTGGGCAAACTATCAGCGCAGTATCAGAGTCTAGATACAAACCACTAAGCACACTCACACCAGCCCACCACCCCGCGATGGCCTGTGTGGTGGACGATGCACGCTCCAAGCTCAGTGTTATCTAAGCCCAGTCGCCGTATATGTAAGCCTTGCTCATTACCGATTGCAGTTCGATGCGCTGGCCTTTCTTTAGATTCACTTCCGTTTTCCAGACTGTCTTGAGTAAATAAACTCTCAACTCCCATAAAACCCAGCGAACATAAAGCTCGCTCATAATTCGCTAAATAAACTTAAATTAATCTCGCTTATAGTAGATAAATTCGCTTAATCACCAATTGAATTCGTAGTGGCCTAATGCTGACATTTGTCACCTAGGCTTTAATCCATACAGAAAAAAAACCTCTTCAAGCCACTGCATTAACACTTAAGGCTATTCTTGCGTTGAGCTAAGTCCCATCTGATCAGCCCAGTTAAACAAACTGGTTAAGTTAACTACTATATAGTAGTATTTTTGCTTATAACCCCGCTTAGTCAAAGGCACCATCAATCAGTATGGACATGGCATGATCAATCAGCTGCAGGAAAAGTATCAGCTGTCCTTGTTGTTGTTGCTGAGCTCTCTCGCCATCGCGGGCGTTTTTCCGTTTGTGTTCATACGCTTCTTTGAGGGCAACATTGCCGCTGCGCTTATCGACGTGGCGCTGATCGTTGGCATGGCTGGCGCAGTGGCCTACGCGCACCTCTCAAAAAACATCAGAGCGGTGTGCCTGGGCTTGGCTGTATTTCTCAACACTGGTGTTGTCGCCGTTGCGATTGCAAACGGATTTAACAGCTTTCTGTGGGTCTATCCTGTTTTTGCGAGCACCTTTTTCTTGGTGAAACCGATTGAAGCCTTTGCTGCCAACGTAGCGGGTGCGATTGCTCTGGCGCTTTTATCCGACATATTTGTGACCGTGTCACTTGTCTCCTTTTTTATCACGATTCTCATGCTGTCACTCAGTGCGTTTATCTATGCCAGCCACAGTGAGAAGCAGTTTGAGTTGCTTGAAACCCTAAACACGGTTGACGACCTAACTGGTGCGCTGAACCGCAGAGCCATGAGTGCGGATATAAAAGCGGCCCTATCTACCGCAGAGCGCCATGGAACTGGGCAGTTGCTAGTGATTCTAGACTTGGATCACTTCAAATCAGTCAACGACAAATTCGGGCACACAGCAGGAGATGACGCTCTCAAGAGGCTAGTCTCCATCACCACCTCGAAGATCCGGGCGTACGACCGGCTTTATCGGTTTGGCGGAGAAGAGTTTGTTCTGTTGATCTCGCAGATAGACGATCAACACCAAGCGTTTATCGACAACCTCAGATCGGCGATCAAGCAGGAACTCAAAACACCCAACGGTGATGAGATAACCGTGTCATTTGGGATTGCTCACTGGATACCAGGCACCACCGAGGACTCTTGGCTGCAGCGTGCCGATAAAGCACTCTACGTCGCTAAGGCTGAGGGTCGTGATCGGGCGGTTTTCTGTCAGCAGACAGCTTGAGCAAGCTCAGTTTTTTGGAGATCGGCATACAGTTGCCGGTAAAAAGTGGCCCTTTGGTTTAATTGGCAAAATGCTAACGCTTGTAACCTCAGTGCAGCGCTAAATTTAGCGACATTGGCGAGCTTTAGACGCTTTATACAAAACCGCTGCTTTACCATTGAGAACTCTGGCAGTAAATCGCTTTAACTCAAGCAAAAGCCTCGAATCCCACGCAGTGAGTAGCCGCGCGCTCTGAATTGAAGGGCGATCCACAGGCTAAACAGTGCATATTACGGTCGCGTGAAAACCGCGACATACAGCTGTTCAACCTCAGTTCGCGCCCAAGGGGTTTTACGCAGAAACTTGAGTGAGGACTTAACCGAAGGGTCTGACTTAAAGCAGTTTATGTTGACGCACTGAGCCAGCCCCTGCCATCCCAAGCGCTCATGCAAGCGAGTCACTATCTGCTCAAGGGTCACGCCATGAAGTGGGTTTTTTGGCTGTAGATCGCTAGGCAGCTGATCACTTTTTGTATCGAGCATAAATTGCGCCATTCACTTGGATTTCAATCCCTCATGATAAACCACATGACCATGATCAAAAAACAAGAGTGCCTGAGGCGTTGCAATAATAAGTATCGGGCGCTAGCCGCCGACAAGAACTCGCTCAAGTCATAAGACCAAGATACAGTTATTAATTTTCACAACTATCATCAACAAACACTGTCATGCAGCCCAATTAAACCCATTGGTTTTGATTAAAGGATAAGTCCTGGCGCACTTTTGCCCATGCACAGTTTTTCAGAAGCAATCATCATTAACTACTTTGGCGTATATACCTCTTGAGGAACGCGCTCAAGTTCAGTGATAAAACTTCAGATCAAAACACCCGACGGCAACGATATAACCGTGTCGTTTGGTGTTACTCACTCGATAGCAAGTATCAAGACTCTTGGATACAGCGTGCCGATAGAGCCCTCTATGCAGCCAAAGCTGTAGAGTGTGATCGCGCAGTTTTTGGTCCGGTATCAGCCTGAACTAACTAAAAAGATAAATAGCAAAAGCTGATACGTGATGCTAGCGGAATCAAATGTTGAGTGCGTGCTGCTTGATAGCAAACAGCTCACCACACATACATGCTGGACGCTTTGTTCATGATTTGAAGTTTTAGCACTTCTGAGCATGCCTTTTGGCTAAAGCCATAGCACACGTGAAGCGGCAACAGATGCTCTACTCTTGGATGACAAAATCTGGCGCCGGGTGCCTCAAACCAATGTTCTAACTTCTGCACTCGCTCATCTTCCGATAGTTCAGTACTACAGCAGGTTTCATGCAACCACTGCTCAAAGGCTTGGTTCATGGCATTTGTTTGAGCATCTTCTGGGGCAAAAATTGCCTTAAGATTATGAAACGAAAATCCAGAACCCATAAGAAGTATATTTTTTTTGCTCAAGCCGCTCAAAGCCTGACCCAGGGCTATATGAGCCCCGGGGTCAAGAGAGTGCAACAGCGAAAGCTGAACACAAGGTATGTCTGCCTCAGGGTACATGATCTTCATAGGCACAAACACGCCATGATCCCAGCCCCTGTCCTGATCCAGCTTAGCCTCAATCCCGTAATTCTCAAGCAAACGATGAATCTCGCCCGCTAGCTGTGGCTCACCAGGACATGGATAAGTGTAGTGATACGACTCTTCAGGAAACCCATAGTAGTCATATATCAACGAGGGTGCAGGCGAAGCAGTGATCGCGGCAACCTCCTCCTCCCAGTGAGCACTCACTACTATCACAGCATCTGGCCGTTGCAAGCGCCTAGCCAGACTTTCAAGACAGGTAACCATTTCACGGTGCCCAGGATCTCCAAGAAGCGGCATAGGGCCTCCCCCGTGAGAGATAAATACGGCTGTCATCTTGTTTTGCACTACTTCTCTCCCAGAGCTGCTTTAACCGATCTAACATAAGACAAGGGTTAAGCCTCTCTTTGATTTATAGAAAATGGTCTGGCTCACACTTCGCTGCGGAGCAAAGGCTAAAACTCGAATTGAAAATCGTAAAAGCGGTCAACGCTTCAACTGGTATCACCATGGTGACAATCAACCCTGTTAACTCACTGAAGCTTAGATGGGTAAAGATCTCAATAACTAGCTTGCTACCAGCTTCAGGCATCACGCCAAAGTTCCGGAGTACGTAGATTACACTCTTACCAGAAAGAGCCTCGACAACCTATTGAAGTCTTTTAGGACTTGATGCTACAAAAACCCAAGCAAAAAAGACCATAAATATCAGATCGTTAAGTCCATAGATGCTGTAAAAAAGCCCAGCCATGAGATCGGCTTCATAAACAGCCCCCAAGCTGTTTCCCATCTGCCAATTGATCCAAACCACGCCGTAGATCAACTTCTCAAGCGCAAAAACCCCGGCGATCCACTTGATGTTGGGCAGTGCTGCCCCAGCCGCCAGATAAGCCAGTCCCCAAACCACAATCATGAGCAAACCGAAGTTTGACATAACCACCGGATCAGCTTGGTTGATGGCGGTGTTGGTAAACCCGCGCGAAAATAGGATCACACTGAAGTTCATGAGTGCGGCTAGGATAAATCCGCGTTTGATGAGTTTTTGGTTCATGTCTGACTCTATGATTTGTGACTTAGTTTTAGCATACTGACATATTTATCCACAGATGCCTGTCTTTGAGACGCGAATATTATTATTTTTTAAACTCCTCTCCAAAGCTGCCATTACCTATTATTTACTCCACCACTATTTGAACCAGAATTGCTCAATGATCAAAGATACGGATTTATAGCCATTGCTAAATCATCATTGATAGTACTGCACAATACATTAACGGTTTTTTTATATTTTATAGACATACTGGTGTCAAAAACCTCACATCATTGCATATGGATATAAAGAAAAATAAAAAACAGTTTAGCTGTATCTTAAATCTAATGTTACCCAATATCTAAATATTTTAAAGATAACATTAAAATTTAACTATTCAAAATAGGGATTCGAAAAATAAATATACAAAAAATAATTATTGGATATAAAACGATCAGAAATTTTAAGTATATCTTTCTAAAACCATCTTTGAACTAATTATTTATATCTAGTAATTGACAACCTCAAAGCCATTTATAACAACACAAAGATGTTTAACGTTTCATTTATTATATTCAGGTTCCGCTCTATCACCACCCCCCTCCAAATGATTGTATAAATCAGATTTACTTTATTTTATAATTAAAAATTTGCCTACGCCAAATAAAACATCAATGGATATGATATCTTTACTACTTAGTCCCTAAAGTATCTAGCGCTTAGATACATGAGATAATTGCTCTTAAAACTACTGAATCACGTCAAAAATTAATTCTCATAATTGGTTGATTTTGAAATTTTAGATTCAAAAAAACTAAAAATTCCATCGTAAGTTAAGTAGCTATCATCAATACCATTTATTATAAATTTATCACCGTGATCGATGATGATAGTGAAACTGATGCTTGCATTTGATCTTTATAGATCAACAATAAAGCCCATTAAACCTAAACCCACTTCTAAAATAATAGAATCTAAAATTGTGAATAAAATCGTCCTAATATTTCATATTCTTTCACTTAATTACTTAATTATTCTTAAAATCCGTAATCCAAATTTATTTGACACTACAAATGTTATGTCGAAAATAATTAAACGAAATACTGGTGTTATCCTAAACATAATTTGGGTCGGCGATTTATAAGCGCAAGTATAGAGTATATTAAATATAAGCAAAATATTTTATTAATGCTTTTTTTAAATCATGTCTCTGCACCTTGTGCGCATGTGACTCTTGCCAAAAGATGTGGTACGAGTGTCGTTTTCTGTTCATTGTCATGAAGTCGCGACTTGATCACAGCAAGAGATTCTATAATCTTCTGAATTGAGCCTTCAGAAAAATCTGAACTGAAGGGCATTGAAAGTGTGACATCAGAATTATCAATACCGACTGTTTCAGCTGAAATTCTCCCAAACGCTTTCTTACCCTCTGCACTTGCTGCTAAGCCGATTAGACTACCATCAAATAAATTTTCAGATGACCAAAGGTCAATCTTCAATCGTAATCCAGCACCTACGCGGCCGAATCCGTAAAAGCTGCCATTCGCATCAGTGATGGGTTCAGTACGAGATTTCATGAAATCCATCACAATTTCATGGTGCTGCAGACTAGTATTGAAACCTAAGAATTTTCCTCCACCAGAAACTTCCTTGCTTGATACATCCATGGACAAGTTTGGTAATAACTTATTAATTTCGTCAGTATCTGTTGGAAAACTTCTTACCTCAACTTTTGGTTTGCCATCTTCCAACTCCACTGTTGTATAGTTGCTAGTCTGAAATGCGGGCACAGGGATGTAGGTGAGCTTTCCATCGCAGTTGAATAATTCCGTTAACCCTTTTTGTAGAGCATCTCCTGTTTGTTTAACATTTCCTGTCGAATACCCTATAGTACTTTTATCTGGTTTTACTTCTGGGGCAGTGGTATTTGTATCGCCCACCGCTAATGTTGAACAAGCACCAAGTGCTAAGGGCAGAACAGCAATAAATGTAAGTGACCAATGTTGCATTTGATTCCCCTCTTTTTTATTGAAATTTACAGACATAACAAATACCTCTAACTTTTGTTGATTTTTTCTTATGAGTCTTATTAATATATGTCATACAATTTACAAAAGTAAAGCTTTTGCTGTTGCTTAAACTCTTTCTAATTTTCGTGCTGACTTCTAAATTTTAATTAATGTAGTTGTTATCCCATGATGTTTATTGCAATTTTAAGTTTACATGTCTTATATTGATTCAACTAGGCAGGGTGTTTGACTTTTGCAACGATAAAGGCGTGTTATAGGGTCGGCCCCCAGCCTCAACACTTAGCACAATTGCCTCAAGGCTCATCAAAAAGTAGTGGCTTGGCTCTTGTTAAACAGGCACGTGTTAAGTATCAACTTCACTCAGTCGGAAGCTCAAAACCCATGCTGCGCTTACCGCTCACATCATATATATCAGCGTCGTAGTGGGTTATGTCACCGCGTATGTTGGCTTCGCTTAAAGCCTTAACAAACGACTCCATATAAGGCTGCTCAAAGTGGTTATCTAAAGCCGCTTGGTCATCCCAGACCTCAAAGATCGTCACCCGATCATGCGCTGCCGCACCGAGCGCCAAGTTGTATGCGTGGTTTCCGGGCTCCTTGCGTGACCCTGCTACCGCCGCTTCAGCTACTTCTCTTATACGATCAAAACCCCTGGGCACAAATTCAAAAACTGCGGATACGATCAGCATGGTGGTTCTCCTGTGTTGAGCTTAAGCGCTCAAATTTCATTTAGTTAGGGAGGTTAACAAGCAACTGTGGTCACTTGAAACTAAAGTAAATCTCACATACTTCAGGTATCTCTAGGTAGCGCTCATGGGTAGCACAGCACCCCAAGATCCTACCCCAAACACTTAGTGATAAATGCCCCCAGATCACGGATCTGCGTAGGCGCCACCGTGTGCTCGCTGGGGTAGCTGTGACTCTCGATCTGCTCATAGCCCACACTCTTGAGTTTCTCCTGAGCCAAACCCGCAAGCTGATAAGGCACGACTGGATCGCGCGTGCCGTGGGTGATCTGGATCGGTAGCGACTTTGGCTGCGTGGGCTGCACGGTTGCGCTGGTGGCAAAGTAGGTCGAGAGTGTCATGAGTCCTGCCAGCGGCTGCTCACTGGTTAGGGCGGCGTGGTAAGCCACCGCGCCGCCCTGAGAAAACCCCGCCAATATGATCCGCTCATGCGCGATCCCGTCGGCCACCAACTGCGCGACCCAAGCTTTCACCTGATCGCTTGACTCCTCGATCTGCACCAGATCAATCTTGCGATCCAGCGACATCTCATAAATATCGTACCAAGCCGGCATGACAAACCCGCCGTTTATGGTCACCGGGCGTGCGGGTGCATGCGGAAAAACAAAGCGCACGCTCAGATCACTAGGCAACCCTAAGTGCGGCACGATCGGCACAAAGTCGTTGCCCGATGCGCCGAGGCCATGCAGCCAGATCACCGCCTGTCTCTTATACACATCTGACGCTGCCGACGAAGAGGATAG
>CAJXOR010000015.1 GCA_913057715.1 uncultured Moraxellaceae bacterium | reverse complement strand
TACACTATCCTCTTCGTCGGCAGCGTCAGATGTGTATAAGAGACAGGTATGGCAGGCGGGCCAAACAATTGGTTCTGGGTTAGGAACTGCTGCTGCTCAGAATTTAATTCTGTGATATCAAGCTCGATATGAGTTAACCAGCTACCCGGCCATGGCGTGAGAGTTTGTGCGTCCAATCTGCGGCACTCGATACACCACTCAGCGCTGAGCACAACCACCGCGGCAGGGGCCATGCGCGCAGCCTCTATCGCCTCAGACACCGAAGCAGTCTTGAGCTCCGCAGTGACGGCTTGGTTTGATTGGGTTAACTGATCCCATGGTTTGAGCACACTGGCTGAGCCGGTAAAGAACCCCACCAGCCAAAGTATGCTCACCAGCGCCATTAGCCCTGCCAACACCCGAGTGACGATGCTTTTGTGGCTAAAGAGCCACACCGAGAGTGCCAGCGCAAAGACCGCCCAAAGTAGCAGCATCCACTCTGGACTCACGATCCTTGCCAGCACCACCAAACTCATGGCAAACATAGATAAAGCAAAACCTTGCTTGATCCAGTCAGTAAACTTGCCCATCGACAGCAGTCTGGTTTCAAGCGCCCCAAAGGCAACCAGAGGGATCGAGAGACCCAGTCCCAGCACAAACAACCCAACAAACCCAAAGCCTGGGCTACCCACCGCCGCAATACTCAAGAGCGCTGCTGCAAGCGGCGCGCTGACACATGGTGAGACGACCAGCGCAGACAGAAAACCTGCGATGGCAGAGCCCAAGTAACCACCCAAATGTCGCTCGCCCAAAGCACTCAAGCGGCTCGCGCTTTGAAACAGTTTTTGACCCAATCGCCCAAGGGAAATCACCCCGAACAAATACAATCCGAGCAGCGCAAACAGCACAGCTAAAGCGCCTAAAACCACCGGATTTTGCAGGCTTTGAATCAAAAAAGCATGCCCCAGATAGCCCACCAACGCCCCAATTAGTCCGTACGCTAACGCCACACCAAAGCCATAGCTGAGTGTCAGCAGTAGCCCGCGGCGAGTTTTATGGTGCTGGGTTGCCACGATGCTGGCCACAATTGGCAGCATGGGCAGCACGCATGGGGTTAACGCCAGTCCAAGTCCCGCGATAAAAAGCAGTAGTAGACCCAGCAGCGGCCTAGAGGACAAACCAAAGGGATCAGGATTTTGTAAGCTAGTTTGATCGATGCTGGTTCTAGGTTCTGGGTTGTTAGCTGGCTGCGCTAGCTCAGCATCAGTCAGAACCGAGAACTCGTCGGATAAGGTGCTCACCTCGGTAGTCAGATCAGCTTCGTCTACAGGTGAAACGTCAGCTGCGTCTGCTGAAGGCTTCACTGAGGTCGCTTGTTTGGCAGAAACAGGCAAATCACTGATCTCTAGCGGCTCAGTCACTGGCGGATAGCACAGTCCTGCCTCAGCACAGCCCTGCCAGCGTATGTTCAGCTGTTTGATAGCTTTTGCGCTTAAGGTAGATAGCGGGGCTTGCGCCGTGACATCTTGATAAAAGACGGGTGTTGGTCCGAACAAGGGATCGTCGACGTATTTGGGGGCGCGTGAGAAATTCAGTTTAATCGGCAGTTTTTTGGATCCACTCAGCAGATCAACTTTGTCTTGGTAGAGGTAGTGACCCGGCGTGACTGAGAAATCCAGACACAATTGATCAGTATTTGGCGGGGCGCAGCGGGCGCCAAGGACAGAAAAAGCCTGATCCACCGGTAAAAACTTAGGTGCTTGAGAGGTCTGAGTTCCTGAGGTTCGCTTAAGCACCACATCAGCGCCAGAACGAAAAACCCCTTTGCGCTCAAAAGGGTCAGCCTGCGCCGCACTATAGGTAGCCACAACAACAAGCGCTGCGGCCACAAGATTGACGAGCGCCATACCAAGCGGCTTGGCGAAGCGTGCATAGTACTGACTGACAGAACCCTTCAGCCTGACAAAATACTGGATCACCAAGGAGGGGGTGATCGGGTTTGCTAGCTTATAAAGCACTAAAACACATAGGCACAGCACAGCAAACTCAAACCCAAGAGCAAAGTCAGAAAACAAGCCTTCAGCGAGCACCCAAGAGAAGATCACTGGGTATACCGGTTAAGGCACATACTCGATATCCGCATCAACTCCCTCACCGCCCGGTTGGCCGTCGGCCCCTAAAGAGTATAGATCAAACCCGGTGCCATTTTGCCCTGGTGCATAGTACTGCAGCTCGTTGTCCCAACCATCGGTGTAGGTGCCATCGAGATACCCTTCAGGGTTGTAGTTGGGCGCATCCCCCGGATTGGTTTTAAGCGCAGCCAATCCCTGAGAGGTGCTGGGATACTGGTAGTTTTCGGTCTTATACAAGTTAAGAGATCCGGCCACTTTGGAGAGGGTAATCTCGGTCGCTTTAACCCGTGACTTATCTCCAGCGCCCAAAATCTGCGGCACCACTGCTCCAGCAATCACACCAATGATGATGATCACCACCATGATTTCAATCAGCGTAAAGCCTTTTTGAGCAGCTCGAAGCGGGTGTTGACGCATATCATTCCTTTGTTTGTTCAAAATCATAAAAATATCACTCAGCATAGGTAAGTTTTAACCAGCAAGGTTGTTCAAGCTGACGATCGGTAGCATCACGGCGAAGACGATGATCGCCACCACAAACCCCAGTACGATCATGAGCAGGGGACCCAAAAGCGCCAGCAGCGCGTTGATCTGATCGTTCGCTTCGGTCTGCTGCATGTCAGCGGCGCGGGTGAGCATGGCCTCAAGCTCGCCTGAATTTTCACCGGAACGGATCATCTGCACCATCATCGGGGAGAAGTAACCAGCGCGCTCCAACTGCGGAGAGAGCGCCGCCCCTTCGGTCACCTTGATGCCGGCCTGACGAATCGCCTGCGATATGTGTACGTTTGAAGCCACTTGAGCAGCGATGCGCAGCGCCTCAACCAAAGGAACACCTGCTCCCACCAATATTGCAAGGGTACTGGCCATACGCGCTGAGTCAAGTCCGCGGGTAAGTTTGCCAAAGATCGGGGTTTTTAAGAGCCAACGATCTTTGGTGGCGCGGCCCGCCTCGGTTACCACCGCCCGCCTAAGCAGAACCACAGCAACCACCACCCCGATGAGTAAGAGCCAACCGTAGTTGACCAAAAAATTAGACAGCGACATGACAATCTGCGTGACCAGCGGCAAAGCCGCATCTAGCCGGTCAAACATCGAGACGATCTTAGGCACCACAAAACTCATGAGCGCCATGACGATCCCTAAAGAGAAGATCATCATAAATACTGGATAAATCAGTGCACCGCGAATTTGCTTTTGAATCCGGTAGCGACTCTCGGTGTAGTCAGCCAACTGATTGAGAACCGCATCTAAGTGACCCGACTGCTCCCCTGCCCGTATGGTGGCGATCACCAGCGCTGGAAAGTTTCCAGAGGTATCGAGCGCACGAGCCAGGGAGAAACCTTCTAAAACTTTTGAGCGCACAGAGAGCAATAGGGTTTTCACTGAGCGCTTTTCACTCTGGCGCGCCACAGCCGCCAGCGTCTCCTCAAGCGGAGAACCTGAGGCGATCAAGACAGCCAGCTGGCGCATGATCAGCGCCAGATCAAAACTACCGATGCGCTTTTTGGTGCGCCTTAAGTACCAAGGCTGAGTGTCATCGCCTGATTCTGCACCAGCCGCGACTTCCACCGCGGTGGGCAACCAGCCGCGCTCACGCAAGAGCTCTCGCACTTGACGCGCACTGTCACCTTCAAGCACCCCGCTTTGCTTGGTGCCGGCAGGATCTAAGGCCTCAAAACTATAAGCTGGCATGGTTGATGATCAATCCCTGTTAAAAACTCATAAATGTCATAGCGCATACATGAGCAGATAAGTCGCCGCACCCGCGAGATACCCTGCCAGTGCCAGCAAGCTGATGTTTTTAAGGTACCAGCTAAAACTGATCCGCTCCATGCCCATGGCCGCGACCCCAGCCGCTGAACCAATGATCAAACAGCTACCGCCGGTACCCGCGCAATACGCCAAAAACTTCCAAAAGTCACCGTTTTGCACGAAGTAGCCTGCCCATCCGCTAGACCCAATCGCCTCAAGCGGATACATCTTCATGGCGCCAGCGACTAAGGGTACGTTATCGACAATCGCAGAGAGTAGCCCGATGACGAGGTTAATAACGTAGACATTTTGAAAACTGCGCTCAAGCAGGCGAGCCACATCGATCAAGTGACCTGCGGTTGACAGCGCTGAGACAGCCAGTAGTATGCCTAAGAAAAAAAGCACACTTGCGGTGTCGACTTTACGAAGCACCGCAACCACGGTGAGCGGATGGCGATCTTCAGCGGATTTGTTGCCGTGCAGCACCTCGGTGACCACCCAAAGCACCGACAAACCAAACAAGATACCCATATAAGGCGGTAAGTGAGTGATCGTCTTAAACACCGGCACAAACAAAAGTAGCGCAATCCCCAAACCCAGCACCAAGTTGCGCTCATAAGCAGGCAGCACAGTGTGACCGGGCTCTGACACCGGATCGACTGGCCGCTTAACTTCTCCCTTTAAGCGAAAAGACAGGATAATCAGCGGAACTAACACGCAAACCAGACTGGGCAAAAACAACGTCGGCACGATACTGCCTGCGGTTACCTGCCCGCCGATCCACAGCATGGTGGTGGTGACATCGCCAATTGGCGACCATGCGCCGCCCGCGTTGGCCGCGATGATCAGCATGCCGACGAACCACCAGCGCTGCTCGTGGTTTTGCACCAGCTTTGCCAGCAAAGAGACCATGACGATGGTGGCGGTTAGGTTGTCTATCACCGCGGATAAGAAAAATGCCAACATACTCACCGACCACATGAGCTTAACTTGAGAGAGTGTCGTGATCCGATCAGTGATGATCTTAAAGCCGTCGTGCGCGTCGATCAGCTCAACAATCGTCATGGCGCCCAGCAAGAAAAACAAGATCTCCGAGATCTCACCCAAGTGCTCTTGCAGTGCAGCCACCACCGGATTAACCAGCCCGCCGGTGTGACTGAGCACCTCAGCTCCCTCGCCGCCCATCTCCATGAGGCCAAGTGGTCCGGCGGCAAAGATGAGCATGACCCAAAGCACGGTTGCCAGCATGAGCGCGGAGGCGGCTTTATCCACGCGTATGTTGTGCTCAAGCGCGATCGCCAAATACCCCACCACAAACGTGATCGCCATGACTGCGTACATAATTATCCCTTTGCTACTGATCGCTTAGCCTGACAACTCATCCATAAGCTGGCAGATTGCGAACCACAGCATAGCGGGCAAAACGCTCCGCTGCCAGTACTGGCTTAAGGTGAAGTAAAGATTGGGGCGGGGCTACGGATGCTCACACTTAAAAGCGCCGCTATCAGGTCAAGCTCAGATTGAGTCAAATGCCAACAATTGCTGGCATTTGGCAATCAATCAAATAACCATCAATAAAAACACGGTTAACACCGCCACAGCCGGAAGCGGTTTTTAACCCCAATCCGGTTTAAAAAGTCACTCAAGATTCGGCCAGTCATCCCCCAAATCACCTCTTCTTGCAGGTGCCAGGCAGAGGTGTCTAGATTCATGCCCCGATAGTTAACGCGGTGCGGTTTAATCGGCGTATGAATCAAATCCTGCAGCGGCACCCAAAAAGCGTGCGCCACCTCACCGCTATCAACAATCAGTTTTGGCTGAGCGTCGATCAAGCCCACCACAGGCCTGACACGGACACCGGATTTGGCTCTTTGCACGCCTAGGTCTCCAATCAGGCGGATCGACTCACGCGGTATCCCCACCTCCTCCCAAGTTTCTCTGAGCGCCGTGTCTGCTGGCGAGCGCTCTGGGTGCTCTTTTTTGCCTCCAGGAAGCGAGACTTCTCCAGCATGGCTTTTGAGGTGGGCGGCGCGGCGGGTCAAAAGGATCTTGGGGTTGTCCTCGCAGGTCAACAAAAGCAGCACAGCGGCATCGAACTGGACGGTGTTTTTAAAAAACCGCAGTCCTGAGGGTTTGGCTAGGTGGGACTCAACTTGTTGCCAGTGCACAGCTTTGATCCGGTGACATTTTTCTAAAAAACCATCCTATCAGCACTTCAAGAGTTTCGCTCAAATCAGGCGATCAACACAGCTTCTTAAGTGACTGAGTGCAAAATGATCTCGTTTAGGGCGCAGCAAATAAGCAGCGAGTTGTTAGGCTGACTAAAGGTTTAGCAAAACTGAACCACTCAGATTGATTTGAGCG
Organism: uncultured Moraxellaceae bacterium; assembly: GCA_913057715.1. GTDB lineage: Bacteria > Pseudomonadota > Gammaproteobacteria > Pseudomonadales > Moraxellaceae > CAJXOR01. The sequence continues at coordinate 28,144 of CAJXOR010000015.1, read as the reverse complement.
TGAAAGCAGCTAAACTGATCCAAACCCTCAAGTGGCAGAAACATGGGATATTGTTTGCAGTGTGGCACCAAAACCCGAATCGAAGTTCCCAAAGGCGATAACCGTGAGCGTGCTGTTTGCCCCAACTGTCACTACATACACTACGAAAACCCCAAAATCATCTGCGGGTCTTTGGTGGTTAGCGGCGACAAGATCCTGCTGTGCAAACGCGCCATAGAACCTAGATACGGTTACTGGACGCTGCCAGCTGGTTTCATGGAGCTAGATGAGACCCTAGATCAGGGCGCAGCTCGAGAGACGGTCGAGGAGGCGCAGGCACTGGTGATCAACCAAAAACTTTACTGCATCTACAATCTGCCCTATCTGGGTCAGGTGTACATGCTGTTTCGCGGGGAGCTCGACGGCGGATACGGGGCTGGGGACGAGAGTCTTGAGTGCGGGCTCTACCGTGAAGATCAGATTCCCTGGGATGAGTTAGCTTTTAGAAGTATCCGCCGCACGATTGAACACTACTATGCTGATCGCAAAACTGGCCACTTCGGACTGCATGTTGAAACTCTGAGTCGCAAGTTTGAAGACTAAGTTTTTTTGAGGGTGCCAAATGTCCCTGCGTTAGGCTCACAGCACTCATCAGACCGGACATAGAAAACGATATTGATAACAAGGATAAGTTGCTCATGAAATTGCTCAAATTAAACACCCTGCTCGCGCCCATCACGGTGGGGATATGTTTAACCATCCTTAGCGGCTGCGCGACTACGCCGCTGTCGCAAAGCTCTGCCAAAGACATCGCGATCAAAGCGATGGGCTCGCAGATGCTCAAAACCTCTTATGAAGCTGAGTCGATCTCAAGCTTTAGTTTGGTGCGCCTTGAAGCAGAGGAGGTGAGCTCAGCCGACCTCAAGCAGGGTATCGACAACCGCATCGAGGTTGAAGACTATAGCGATCCCGATCAGGCGATGCTCAGCTCAAGTGGCGGGGAGCAGACCGCGCTGGTCGCCACCCTCAGCGCTGACACCGCTTTTGACACCCTGCGCGCGCCGCAGGATTTGCCAAAGATCAGTGCTGAGCGAGCACTTGAGATCAAAGAGCAGATTTATGAGCGGGTTTATGCAGCGATTGAGGGTGAGAACTCATCGCTTGAGATCGTCGATTTGGCTGCGCTAACGGCTCAAGACGTCGTGATCGAGCAGATGCAGCCTAGAGCTACCGGCTACTTTGACATGACACCTGAGGAGCAGGATCAACTTCATGCCACGCTGGGGAGCGAGTTAGATGACACGCTCGAGCTGTCCTACCAAGTCGATGAAAATATCTACATGCATCTCGACAAAGTACTCAAACCCACCCAAAACCCGCAATTACAACCTAAAGGCCCCTCAAAGCTACTCGGCAAGCTCTTGGGTGATTCGGTATTTATGGATGAGTTGAACCAGCATAGTTTGTCGCCATTTTATGTGAAACAACACCTTGCCTACCTGCCGCGCCAGTCAAAGATCTCTGGCGTTCAAGCCTTTGGTTTTGACAACGATTACAGCAAAGCCGAGATGAAGGTACCCTTTGAGGCCAACTGGCAAGAGCTAAGCCTAACCGTTGACCCAGGTGCGCTGCTGCCGATCGCGCCATTTTTTGTTAGTGAAGACAACAACTTTTTAGCTGGCTACAGCCCTGGCGACTCAGTTCGCCTGCAAATCCCAAAGAGCTGGGTCGATGAGGACACTCGCGATCTGGTGGTGGGCGCGCTACTGAACAGCGTGGACTCAACCTTAGCTAGCTTTAGCCCCGATTTATTTACTTCGGTTTCTGTCAGCGCGGCAGCCAAAAACATGGGCGCCTCTCGCGCCATCTTGATGGAGCTTGAGTCTAAAGACCAAGTCGAATTCCTGGTCACCCTAGTTCGTGATGTCGCAAACAACATCAAGCTGGGCATGGACGACAGCGGTTTAACTGATGAACAAAAACTAAAATACGGCTCGCTGGCTGATCGAGTGCTCAAGATGAGCGATGAGATCTATGCCAAGTACCAAAACGATGCTGATGTGAAGCAGGCGGTTGAAAAGCAGCTAGGCAAGCTCACCATGACGCTCTACGTTGACTCACGCGGTCGGTTGACTGGCGCTGAGGTTGAGCAGTTCTCTGAAATCAAAACTCAAGACGGGATGGTGCTCGGGATCAACACCCAAAGTGTCGTTGATATCAAAAACTTTGGCAGTGCCAAAGCGCCCTTTGCGCCTGAGGCCAATCAGATCATCGATGGTAATGCGATCTTGGCTAAGTTCCTTGAGGAGCGCCGCGCTAAAAAAGCGCTGCTAGGGACTGCTGGCGAAAACAGCTCTGATAGCAGAGCGCCGCTCTCGGGCGACTCTTTGGCTCAAGCTCAGGCCCTGTCTGCACTCATGAATGCTTCAGAAAACCCTTCAGCGCCGAGCGGCGCTTTATCTGATGAAGAGTTAGCATCTGCCCCCGACGCTGATCAACTCTCACTGTGGATGGAAACCAACAAGATCTTGGTCGAAAGCGATCCTGAGTCTAAAGCTGAATTTTGTGAGATCTATACTCAGTATGACGCGAGCAGCGCTGATCAAAAGTCAGCCGCCTTGGATATCTTCAGTCAAAACACCTTGTCTTCAGATGCAGCGGGCGCGGCGGCAGCAGGTTCGGTTTTTTACCGCTACTTAGCCAAAAGCTATAGCGATCAAAACCTAGACTGCGGCGTGCCAGCACCCTAATTTTATACACGCAAAATAAGAGCTCAAAAAAAGGCCAAGATGACATTCATCTTGGCCTTTTTTAAGTTGGTATGGACTCAGACATCAAGCTTTTGCACATGAAACCCTAAGCTTTTCAGGTGCTCCGCTTGAGCGAACGGAGCGATCACAGCGTCCCTAAAGGGCTGATCAACCAGGTAGCTGCGGGTCACCCGCAAGAGGTCATCTACGGTGACATTTAGCACCGACGCTCTAAAAGCTGCCCGAACTTCAGGGGTACGTCCAAACAGCGAGCTCATGCTGGTCGATACCGCCTCGCCTGCCGGTGAGCCCGGTTTATCGAGCGCAGCGATGACCCCGAGGATCGACTCCTCAAGCCAGTGAGACTCATGCTCGGCGCTTAGCATCCACTCAACCGAGGCACTGAACACGCCAAGCGTTGCCTCTAAGCGGGGGTCGCGGTAAGAGAAGAAGTTAAAGCTACAAGAGTTTGAGTCGTACTTAGCTCCGCCGCCGTATGCGCCGCCCGATTCACGGATCTGCTGGTGCAAGTAGTTGTTGCGCAGGTATGAGCCCAAGATCATGAGCGCTGGGGCGTCCGCGTGGCTGGCTGGCACCGCTTTAAAACTGCGCGCCCAGTGCTGCACGTTGGTCGCGCAAACCCAAGCGTTGTGATCATGAGACAGCTCAACCGACTCAGCCAAATCGCTCACAGCAAGCTCAGCTCCCTGAGTCACTGGCTGATCAAATGCCTGCGCTACTGAGTTCAGAAGTGAGCTTGAGACCGCCTCTTCGCTCACCATGATCAGATGTTTATCCAGTCCGGTGATCGCGGCGTGCAACTGAGTCAACTGCTCGGCTAGCGGCTCAAGCCCGTCCTGCTCAAGCATCTTAATCTGCTGATCTAGCTTGATCAGCTCAGCGGGTCCCGCAGTTTGCAGCTGCAAGCGCGCAAGCTTTGAGTAAGGGGCTGAGGCGATCTGCAGCGCCACCTGATGACCACTTGAAACGATACCAGTCGCCCAGCGTCCTTTTTTGCTTTTGAGCATCTCAAGCAGTCGGCGCGTCTCAGTAAACTCAGTATGCAATAAACACTCAGCGAGCAGATCAAGCGCTTTGGTGTCAGTCTCGAGTGCATGGGTGGTCAGGGTCAGATAAGCCTTAAAGCTCTGTGGGTCACTTAAGCTGGTGCGACGCGCGATCGAGGCAGAGACGCCGCCGCCATGAAGCGACTGCAGGGTTTGAAACTCAGCGCGAGAATGCTGGGTTGTGCCCATCTCCCCCATGGCGCTCAGCAGTAGGCTGAGCTCTGCTTGAGCGAGCAGCTCATCGCTGGCCTCAAGCGCCAGCTGCACGTAGTAGATCCCGTTGGTGCCGGCGCGGTGCACGTGCGCGGTTGCTGGCTCTTGGTTCAGCGTGACGCTTAGCTGCTGCTCCTCTGGGTAGCTCTGCTTAAGTGGCACGTCGCTTAAGTTTACTTTGGGTAGCAGGGAGAGATCATCGATCTGGCTTTGACGCTCATTGAGTGACGCGGTCAACTCACGGATCGCGGAAGCCCCAGCGTCGCTTAGGCGCTCTTGCATACCCTGAAGTCGCGACTTTTCAGCCTCGGCTTGTTGGTCGGCAAGCGTCGCGTCTGGCACTAAGCTTAAGCGCACGCGGTGGGTGTTATCCAGCAAGTGGGTGCGGATCAGACCGGGCAAAAACTCAGGATCTTTAAGCTCGCCCTTGAGCCACTCGAGCAGCGGATCGATCTGCCAAGTGGCAGCAGCGTCACCATGGTGAATCGCGCTAGGGAGGGCATTTAGCAGCAAAGTTAAGCCGTAAGGCATGCCGTCGCCGCCGATGTGACGCTCGGACAGCTCAATCTGCTGCAGCGCGCCGGTGACCGCGTCGCTATCAAAAGGCTGGCTTGCCAGCTCCTCAAGTTTGGCAAGCAAGTCTGTCTCAAACTGCTCGGCATGCTCAGGGTTTGAGCCTTTGATCCCGGCATAAAATGCCATCTCGTAGTGAGAGTCATCGAGACCCAAGAGCCGTGAAGCACTATCTGAGTGCGGATACTGATCGATAAATTGTTTGAGCGGCGCGGCTGAGTGACCGAGCAGCACTTCCTCTAAAACCGAGAGCGCCAGACGCAGGCGGATATCAGTCATGGTGGGCAGCAACCACGCCACCACGTGATGGGTTTGGTTGGGCTTGATCTCATCGACCGCGTAGGGCTCAACCGCCGCAACAGGAGCTTGCAAGCGCGCTTCAGGCACCGAGGTAAACACCGGCCCTTGTTCAAAGTTTTTCAGCGCCAACTCATGCAGCTGGGTTTGCAGCTCAGTTAGGTCTTTGTTGCCAAAACTCATGAACACCGCGTTTGAGGGGTGATAGTGCGCGGCGTGAAACTTCACCAAATCAGCGTGGGTCAGATTCGGGATCTGGGCCGGATCACCGCCTGAGTTGAAGTGGTAGGTGGTGACCGGGTGCAGGTGCTTGCTGATCGCTTGAAACAACTGATCCATCTCGCCGCTCATGGCGCCCTTCATCTCGTTGAACACGATCCCGCGGTACTCAAGTGAGCCCTCATCGCCAAACGCCACGCGGATACCCTCTTGCGCAAAATCCAGCGGATGCAAGGTCGGAAAAAAAGCCGCATCAAGATACACCGACAGCAAGTTGTCAAAATCGGCTGGGTTTTGCGTGGCAAAGGGGTAAGCCGTCCAGTCGCTTGAGGTAAACGCGTTCATGAAGGTTTGCAAGGAGCGCTTGAGCATGGTGAAAAACGGGTCGCGAACCGGATAGCGCGCTGAACCGCACAGCGCGGTGTGCTCCAAGATATGCGCGGTGCCACGTGAGTCCATCGGCTGGGTGCGAAACGCCACCATAAAGCTGTTCTCACTTGAGTCGGTCGCTAAGTGGTAGTGGCGAGCGCCGGTTTTTTTGTGCTCGCAAACACTCACCTGAGCTTTTAGCGCGTCGACTTGCACGCGCTCGATCAAGGCAAATTCGGGGTGGTGCTCAAGCGATACGGCTTGATTCATGCGGTCTCCTGCTGCTGCCGGTGTTTTTGGCAACCTGTTGGTGAGCAAATGTAGGGGATTGTTGGCATCGCAAAGCCAGACGGGCTTAAGCCGATACGGTCGTGCTAAGCTTCGATTTATTTTAGCAAAATGACCACCGGCTAACTTAAGTGTTATGTGGGCAGCCGGTGCATTTTTCAAGCCTTAAGGACTTTGCATGAAACCAATCGTCGCTCTGGGTAACGCCCTTGTTGACCACCAGTATCACGTGACCGACCAGTTTTTAACCGATGTTGGCATCACCAAAGGCCAGATGTCTTTGGCTGAAGTCAAGGATCAAGAGACCCTGCGTGATGCGCTTAATCAGGCCTCTATAGAGCGCGTGGCGATGGCAGGCGGCGGCAGTGCGGCCAACTCTATGTATGCGATCGCAGCGCTCGGCGGCAAGGCCAGCTTATGCTGCTCGGTCAACACCGACAGCGCCGGTGAGTTTTATGTGCGCGAGCTCACCGATACCGGCGTCACGGTGTCAACAAGCGCCAAGCGCGACCTAGGAGTTCCGACCGGCAGCTGCATGGTTTTAGTCACTCCAGATGCTGAGCGCACCATGCAATCGTGTCTGGGCGCCTCAGCCAAGTTTGATGAAGACAACCTAGATGCTGGGCTACTCGGCGCCGCTGAACTACTCTACCTTGAGGGCTACTTAGCAAGCTCCCCGGACGGTATTCGTGCGGCGCAAAAAGTGGTCGATGAGTTCGGACTGCCAGTTGCACTATCTTTTGCCGATCCTGCGATGGTTGAGTTTTGCCGCGAGGGGCTGGCCGAGCTACTCAAGCTCAAGCCCAAGTATCTGTTTTGCAACCTGCAAGAGGCTTTGGGTTTTACTGGAGCCGACAACAGCGAGGACGCCGCCACCGAGCTACTCAAGGTTGCTCATACCGTGGTGATCACGCTTGGCGCTGAGGGCGCACTGATCAGCGCGCACGGTTTTGCTACCGAGGTCATCCCCGCTCCCAAGGTGACTAGCGTGATTGACACCAACGGGGCAGGCGACGCTTTTGCCGGGGCGTTTTTGTTTGCGGTGAGCAGCGGCCACGACCTACCAACCTCCGCCAGACTCGCGGTGAGTGTTGCCAGCAAATTGGTTCAGCACAACGGCCCAAGGCTTGATAAAGCGACCTACCAGGATCAACTGCGATCGATTTAATCAGTTGATGTTTAGCAAAATGCCCTCCGATTTGGAGGGCATTTTGGGTTTAGGTTTGGCGTCTTTATCTGGTCGGTATCCATCGCTACTTAGTTAATCTCAGACACCCATGAGTGGCTGTTAGCTCATGCGGATGCTTTGTTTACTAAACGATGATGGCTGAGAAAATCCTCTAAATGCCCAAACTGCAAATACCGCTCATGCTTTGGCGGCGCGCTTTTGACAACACTCCATTTAATCAGCCCAATTCAATCAGCCCAATTCAATCAGCCCATATCGATCGGTTGCTACAGAAGTCCAAAACCCGCTCTGATGCTTCACGCCGAGACGATCTGTATTTGTTGACATTTGACGCGAAAAAAACAAGCCGCATGACTCACTGAGATTGGCCCGCTTGAGTCCCATCGATAAAGTGCTTGAGCGTGCTGCCAACGATCAACTGTTTTTGTTGCGAGGTCACGATCATGTCATCTAGCAACAGCGGATAGGTATGATCCGCGGTATAGATGCATAGCCGCTCGCCCTGCTTCCAGCCGCCCTGTGTTTTGCCGGCGCCATGAAACAAAGCGATCTTGTGAACTTGATCAAAACCGATCTGCTGGCGCACGGTTTTACTGAACAGCCGCCAGTGCGTCATGTCAATCTTTTGGGTGGTTTTGCTGGCCGTGATCCGGCTAAAACTACAAAAGCTCAGAATCAGCAGCGGCACCGCAAAACCGATCAACACCCCAAACCACTCAGGTTCAGGCTGTTTGATCTCAAAGCCTGCCAACACCAAAGCGAAGATCGCAAGCAAGGCGGAGAAAATCACTGGCAGCCAAGGCGTGTGTTTGATGACGAGTAAATCAGGACTGGTTGAAGCGACGTGCATAAGAAAGTTGACCGGCTAAGTTTGGGGTTCAGTATGCCAGATTATACGCTTGCCCCGCCCGGCACTGCCTGCTCAACAAGGCTTCACTCAACCATGCTTCACTCAAGAGCGCCCTGTTGCATATCAAGCACTCCCGCCAACTGGCTGACGAGACGAGTTCTACTGGTTCTAAGATAGTTAAGAGCAGGCACCCAGAGGCGCTGCGGATTTTGGCTCAAGCTTGTCCTGCGCACCTTTATACCGTCAGCCCTCGATCCGCCAAAAGCTTGGCCCAGGCTGGCCCCGACCGAATCAGGCGGCTCAGCCCAGACCTGCTCAAGCAGCGTTTGCGCCTGATCATGGGTCATCAGTCCACGCTCGAACAAGTAGACCGCACAAAACCCCCCGACCCGCATACTGAGGGCGAAGTAGACATGAACCTTGAGGCCTTGTGTTAACAGGCGCTCTAGCGCTTGGACGAACCGATCAAGATCTGCTTGGGTAGGGGCGAGCCAATCCACCGGCTGATGAATATAATCAACTCTTTGTGATCTTAAGATCGCGCCCGCACCAGTCGCACGCTTGGGGTGGTTGTCCGGCAACAAGCAGATCACCGCGCCATAGTTTAAGGCGCCTGCTGCATGCAGCACCTCCTCACTCACCGCGCCAGACGTGGTGATCGTAGCGCCAAACCCGCTCAAGTCCCGGTAGTTGATGCTGCTTTGAAAGCTCATGAGCTGATCCTTAGGGTTAATCGGCCATGCTTTTGATCTCAGCTTAAATCCAACTCAGGCAAGTTCAGCCAATTAACCCGCTTGCAAAAAAGCAGGCCAAGGTGGGCATTTTGCTTAAAAGCTTAACTGTGCAGCACTTCTTTCAAGATCTGTAGCTCATCGCGCACGCGCGCGGCATCCTCGAACTGTAGCTCTTTAGACAGCCGGCGCATCTCTTTTTCGCGGCGCTGCATGTGCTTGGCAAGCAAATCAGGGGAGTACAGCACGGCCTCGTCAAGATCCAGCGCGGCAAGCTTGCTCGCCAGATCCTCAATCGGCTTCTCCTCCACCGCCTCGCCGGTGTCGAGCATGTCGGTCATGAGGCGAGACACCGAGCGCGGCGTGATCCCGTGCTCCAAGTTAAATGCCACCTGTTTTTCGCGGCGGCGCTGAGTTTCATCGATCGCCGCTTTCATGCTGGGGGTGATCCGATCGGCATAGAGGATCGCGCGGCCATTTAGGTTACGCGCAGCGCGCCCGATGGTCTGGATCAAGGAGCGCTCTGAGCGCAAAAATCCCTCTTTGTCAGTATCGAAGATCGCAACCAAAGACACCTCCGGCATATCTAAGCCCTCACGCAGCAGGTTGATCCCCACCAGCACGTCATGCTCGCCTGAGCGCAGGCCGTGGATGATCTTGGTGCGCTCCACTGTATCGATGTCGGAGTGCAGGTAAGCTACCTTGATGCCGTACTCTTTTAGGTAGCCGGTTAAGTCCTCAGCCATGCGCTTAGTCAAGGTGGTGATCAACACGCGCTCATCAAGCGGCAGGCGCTTGTTGATCTCAGAGAGCACGTCATCGACCTGAGTGATCACCGGACGAATCTCAATCTCGGGATCAACTAGCCCTGTGGGTCTGACCACTTGTTCGGCGATTTGCTCGGCGTGCTCCAGTTCATACTTGGCTGGAGTCGCCGACACAAAGATCCGCGTGGGAGCGATCCGCTCCCACTCCTCAAACATCATCGGGCGGTTGTCCATGGCGCTGGGCAGTCTAAAACCAAAGCGCACCAAGGTTTCTTTGCGTGAGCGGTCACCTTTGTACATAGCGCCGATCTGCGACACCGTGACGTGCGACTCATCAAGGAACAGCAGTGCGTCTTCGGGTATGTAATCAAACAGCGTCGGCGGGGCTTCACCGCCGGGACGACCGGACAAGTGACGCGAGTAGTTCTCAATCCCGTTGCAGTAGCCAAGCTGGGTAATCATCTCCAGATCATACTGAGTGCGCTCCTTGATGCGCTGCGCCTCGATCAGTTTGTCATGCTCCCGAAAGTACTCTAGCCGCTCACCCAGCTCAACCTTGATCGTCTCGGTTGCCGCGCGCAGGCGCTCCGCAGGGGTCACGTAGTGAGATTTGGGGTAGATGGTGATCCGAGGGACCTTTTTAAGCATCTTGCCCGTCAGTGGATCAAACCAGCTGATCGACTCTACTTCATCATCGAAGAGCTCGATCCGCACCGCGATACCGTCACTCTCGGAGGGGAACACATCGATGATCTCGCCGCGCAGCCGGTAAGTCCCGCGCATGAACTCAAGCTCGTTGCGGGTGTACTGCATCTCAACCAAGCGGCGCATGATCGCCTCGCGGTTCACCTTGTCGCCGACGACGACGTGTAGCAGCATCTTAAGGTAACTCTCTGGGTCGCCCAGACCATAGATACAAGAGACTGAGGCGATGATGATCGCGTCGCGTCGCTCAAGCAGTGAGCGGGTGGCTGAAAGTCGCATCTGATCGATGTGCTCGTTGATCGCCGAGTCTTTTTCGATAAAGGTGTCAGACGCTGGCACATACGCTTCGGGCTGATAGTAGTCGTAGTACGACACAAAGTACTCAACCGCGTTGTTCGGGAAAAAAGACTTAAACTCCCCGTATAGTTGTGAGGCCAGCGTCTTGTTGTGCGCCATGATGATGGTTGGCCGCTGACAGGCCTCGATTACCTTGGCCATGGTGTAGGTTTTACCCGAGCCAGTCACACCCAAAAGCAGCTGATCCTTGAGCCCCCGATCCACGCCATCAATCAGCTTTTTGATCGCCTCAGGCTGATCACCCGCCGGTTCATACTCGGTGTTCATCTCAAAGGCGCGGCTTGAGATTTGCGTGCCTGAGGCGTTGACGCCGGTGATCTCAGCTTCGTCTTGTAGCTTTGAAGCCAGTTGATTTAACTGGTGAGATTCACGGGTTTTTTCAGGCATGCGCATGGATCAGCTCGCTTGTTCGGACTTGTTTAGACTCATAGATATGGGGGCAAATGCCCACCTTTTAAACCCCATCTTGAAGTGATGCCGCAGCGTGAGTCCAGAGTTAAATCTTTATCCACCCCACCTCAGGTTTCAATATAAAACGCTTCGGTGTCTACTTACAGCCTCAAAGAGCTAGCAGTGCAAACCCCTCCAGTAACCCTAACAGCTGACATTTGACTTAAAAAACTCAGCCCAAGTAAATCCGCTTTTGCGGGTAGCGCACCCGGCTGGTTTTGGGATTGGCCAAGGTAAAGGCCAAAAACAGCGGACCAACCCGCCCGATAAACATGACGCTCATGAGCACCAGCCGCCCTAAAAATCCCTGCTCCTCGGTCGCACCCATCGACACGCCAACCGTGCCAAAGGCGCTAAACGCATCGAAGCTCAAACTCAGAAAACTTTGATCACTCACCAGCGCAAGCAAAAACACCGCGATAATCAGGGTAAACACCGACAGGGCCACCAGCGTCATGGCCGAGAGCGCCTCACTGAACCCGATATCACGCCCAAACGCGTGCATGTTCGGCGCTCGGGTGAAAAAGGCGTAGGCCGCCATAAGCAGCACTGCAAAAGTTGTGACCTTGATCCCGCCAGCGGTCGAGGTCGCACCGCCGCCGATGAACATGAGCAGCATGGTCACGAGCGTCGTCGGGGTGGTCTGATCGCTTGTGTCATAAGTGCTAAAACCCGCGGTGCGCGGTGTCACCGCTTGAAACCAGCCAACCATGAGCTTATCCCAGCTTGAGCCAAGCGCGCCCAAGGTCTTAGGGTTACTCCACTCAAGCGCACACACCAGCACCAAACCCACAGCAATCAAACCAGCGGTTCCCACCAGCATGATCTTTGAGTGCAGGCTCAGCTTAGAGAAGCGTCGCTTCGCCCCAACCTCCCAAAGTACCCCAAAACCGATCCCGCCCAAGATAGAGAGCAGCGGCACGGTTAGGTTCATGAGCGGACTGGTGGCAAAGCGCATGAGCGAATCAGGGTAAAGCGTAAGTCCTGCGTTGTTAAAAGCCGTCACCGCGACAAACAGTGCCTGCCAAAGCCCAAGCCAAAAACCCGCCTCAGGCACGGTCAAAAAACACAGCAGCACAGTCCCCACCAGCTCACAGCCCAGTACCACCACCGCGATGATCCGCACTAGGCTTAACAGCTCGTTAAACGAGGTCTGCCCCAGATCGCCGCGCAAAAACACCTTTTGATTGATCCCAACCGGCAAGCCCAGCACCACCAAAACCAAGGTGGCAAATGTCATGAGTCCCAGGCCCCCGAGCTGAACTAGCGCAAGCACCGTGGCTTGACCAAAAAAACTCAAGTCAGCGCCCAGATCTATCACCGTCAGCCCGCCTACCGTGAGTGCTGCGACCGATGTGAACAGCGCGTCTGGAAAACTAATGGGGCTCTTTTGGGCGGCTGGCAGCATGAGCAAGCCGCTGCCGATCAGCGCGAAAACCATGTAGAGGTAGGCCAAGAGGATCGGCGGGGCGATCTTGATGCGGCGGTTATCGAGCACGTCGTTCAGACAATCCGCCAACCACTGAGCGCGCTTCACTACCCCATCAAACATGGCGATTGGCGCGAGGGTGACGTCTTAAGAGTGACGTCAAAACGGGGACATTTTTAAAAGCACTTTAAGGCTTCGGGTATTCAAACCGCTCAGCAAGCCGCAACCAGAACCAGAACCACAGCGATCTGGCGCGTATAAATACTGAAGATTAGCCAAGATAGATTTTCGAGCTGGGGTAATTGATCCGACTGGTGTTGGCAGTAGCCAAGAAAAACCCGAGCGTCAGCGGCCCCACACGGCCTAAAAACATGAGCGCCATGATGGTGATCCGCCCCAAGGTATCAAGCTCCGTCGTCGATCCGCGCGAGAGTCCGGTGGTACCAAAGGCGCTGGTCGCCTCAAAAAACAGATCCAAAAAGTCTTCTTCGTGGGTCAGGGTCATCAAAAACACCCCCAGCATGAGGAGGAACCCTGCGATGGTGAGCAGCGCCATGACCTTGAGCGCTTCACTAAACCCCAGACTGCGGCCAAAGGCGCGCATGCGCGGGCGGCGCTTAAAAAAGGCGTGGGTGGCGATCAACAGCAGCACAAAGGTGGTCACCTTGATCCCGCCCGCGGTCGAGGTGGAACCGCCGCCGATAAACATGAGCACGATCATCATCAGTGCGGTCGGCTCGTGAATTTGTGAGATATCGGTGGTGTTGAACCCTGCGGTTCTGGGTGTCACCGACTGGAACCAACCCACCCACAGCTTATCGCCTGCTGAACCCAGCGCACCTAAAGTGCCCGGGTTGTTCCACTCAAGCAGCAAAAACAGCACAAATGCCCCGATGATCAAACCTAAAGTTCCGCTCAGCATGATCTTTGAGTGCAAACTCAAACCCGACCAGTTGCGGTGGCGCGATACATCCCAGAGCACACCAAACCCCAAACCGCCGATGATGAACAGCGCCGGTATGGTCAGGTTAACCACCGGATTGGTCGCCCAGCGCGTGAGCGAATCAGGATACAGCGCAAAACCAGCGTTGTTAAAGGCTGACACCGCATGAAACATCGCCTGCCACAGCCCTGTCCAAAACCCAAACTCCGGCACCGTCACAAAGCACATCAGCACCGTGCCGATCGCCTCACAGCCAAACACCACCAGCGCGATGATCTTCACTAGGCTGAGCAGCTCACTGATCGAGGTCTGCCCTAAGTCTTCACGAAGGAACACCTTTTGCTCGATCCCGATTGGTAGACCTAGGCTTGCCAAGACCAAAGTGGCAAATGTCATGAGTCCTAACCCGCCGAGCTGGATCAAGATCATGATCACAGCTTGACCAAAAAAGGTTAAATCTGCGCCCGGATCAAACACCACGAGCCCCGTCACCGTGATCGCGGAGACCGAGGTAAACAGCGCGTCGGAGTAAGTGATGGGGGAGGTAACCGCAAAGGGTAGCTTTAACAGCAACATGCCGATTACCGCAAAGATCGCATAGAGCATGGCCAGCAAAGCAGGCGGGGGCAGACTGATCTGACGACCGCTGAGCGGGTTATGGGTGATCTTAGGAAGCGGTAGCTTACTTAGCAGCTGCTTCATGCTAGCTGCCGCACTCAACTGGCTAACCCCCAAGAGACTGAAGCTGAGAGGGGTTTGGCTAGCGGGGGCATTTTGCTAATTCGTGCATAAAACCCGCTTAAGCTCATGCGGACTCTCATCGAAGCGCCCAAAAACTTAGCGCTTGAAAACCAGCCACTTGAAAACCAGCCGCCCAGACTCACCGGGACTCACTGAATCGACTGATGGCTTTACGCGATCCGCGAATCAACAGTCGATCACAGCTGTCGAGCACGCACTGATCAACCTCAGCCGGGTTGATGTACTCATCTCCTCTGAGCACCCCGATACAGCGCGCTTCTTGTTTGGTTTTGGCGTTGATCTGCTCCACGGTTTTATCGACAAACTTATCGTGGACATTGGTGAGTGCGACATAGGAGCCAGATCCCGCGTGCATGTAGCTGATCATGAGCGGGTTATGAAGGCGCTGCGCGATTCGCTCGCCGGCCGCCTCCTCGGGGATCAGCACGTCGGTGGCACCCAAACCTTTGAGTATCCGCGCATGGCGTGAGTCATAGGCCTTAACCGTGATCTGCTCGATCCCCAGCGACTGCAAGTTCATGAGACATAAGATACTCGCCTCAAGATTGGTGCCGATGGCGATCACCGCGGCGTCAAAACTGCTCACGCCCGCTTCTTTTAGGGCCATCTCGTCGCGCGCGTCACAGATCACCGCTTCGTTGATCTGATCAGCGACCTGAGTCACCAGCTTCTCGTCTTGGTCGATCCCGATCACATGGTTGCCAAAGCGAGCCAGATCGGTGGCTACGGTTGCGCCAAAGCGCCCCAAACCGATCACCGCAAATGTGTGTTTTTTGATCGCCGTGCCCCGCTGCCCTGTTAACTTGCGATAGTAAAAACTGCCAAGCAAAAGGTATAGTGATTTTTTGCAAAATGCCGCCGCTGGTGACTCAATCGAAGCCTCATGCCTCGCGCACGATTTGCCACCAAACACCGCGACAATCCACCGCCCAGCCAAGCGATCTCACCCGATGCTCAAACCGGTTTTGATTTGATTGGCTCAACCTAAAACTCATTAACCAACCCAAATAATCAGCAAATCCTGTCACTCAAATCAGTGCGCGCTAAGCGACCCGAACTGACCCGCCGTTCAGGGTCAGATACACAGGATATTTTACTACTCAGTAGCTAAAGCCCATAATCAAGGCTATACTGGCGCTAAGAAACTCAAGGCCTTTCGTAAGGCCTCATAGTCCCAGTACCACTCCAAAGAGGAAGACCGCATTGAATCAAGCTTTGATCCGCACCCCATCTTCTGCCAGTGCCTTGACAGCCCTGCTCGCGCTGCTTTGCATGCTGCTCAGCTTGCTTGCAATCCCAAGCGCTGAGGCGGCTACCCGCGAGTACGCTTTTACAGTGTCGAAACAAATGGTGAGCCCCGCAGGCAAGACGGAGCGCAAGATCGTCATCGACGGCGAATTTGTCGGGCCGACGCTTGAATTTACCGAGGGCGACGAGGCGGTGATCACCGTCACCAACCAGTTGGGTGAACCCACCTCGGTTCACTGGCACGGGCTGCTGCTCCCTGCCAACATGGACGGGGTGCCGGGCTTTAGCGGCTATGAGGCGATCGCGCCGGGTAAGAGCTTCACTTATCGCTTTAGCATCCGACAGAGTGGCACTTACTGGTACCACTCCCACTCCAAGGGGCAGGAGCAAGACGGGCTGTATGGCGCGATCCGTATCAAGCCTGCGAGCGAAACCCATCCGGTGGATCGGGATTATGTGGTGCTGATCTCCGACTACCATACCGATGATTCAGACACCATCATGAGCAATCTGAAAAAGTCCTCTGAGTATTACGTCTATGTGCGGCGAACTCTGGGTGACTTTTTTAGCAGCGCGCGCAAGGACGGTCTGTCAAAAGCTTGGTCAAATGCCCGCATGTGGGGAGATATGCGCATGCGCCCCTCGGATCTTGCCGATATCAGCAACTACACCTTTTTAATCAATGGCAAAAACCCAGATCAAAACTGGACGGGGCTCTTCAACAGCGGCGAGCGCGTGCGCTTAAGATTCATCAACGCCTCCGCCATGAGCTTTTTTGACGTGCGCGTGCCCGGCCTCACCATGACCGTGATCGCCGCTGACGGCCAGCCGGTAGAACCGGTTCAGGTCGATGAGTTTCGCTTTGGCGCCTCAGAAACCTATGACGTGATCGTGGAGCCGAGCGCAGATCGCGCCTACACCATCGCCGCTGAACCGATTGATCGAAGCAGCTTTGCGCTGGCTACCCTCGCTCCGCGCGAAGGGATGATCGGACCTAAACCGGAACAGCGGGCATTTTCCCTGCTGACCATGAGTGACATGGGCGCTGATATGGATCATGGGTCTATGTCAGGCATGGATCATGGGCCTATGGCGAACATGAGCCATGGCGATGTGGCCGGTATGAATCATGGCAGCATGAATCACGGCAGTGCTGATCAAGCCTCTATGAGTCATGACATGAGCAATATGAACCACAGTGATATGGCTGACATGGATCACAGCAGCATGGATCACAGCTCGATGGGTCATGACATGAGTGCCATGAGTCAGGGTGATATGGATCAAAGCAACATGGCCGGTATGGATCACTCGAGCATGAGTATGCCCGCCAAAACTGTTGCTGTTGCTAAGCCCATGCAGGATCACAGCAGCATGAATCATGGCGACATGGCAGGCATGAACCACGCCATGCCGACTAAGGCTGTGCCAAAAACAGCCAACCCAACCAACTCCCCTGCACCTGATTTTGTGACGGGCACGCCCGGAAGCGGCTGGGCAGACGCAGGCACCCCAGAGGGCGATCGTGCGCTTGAGTATCAAGACTTGCGCTTCGCTGGCACCCAGAGCGATGTTCGGGCACCTGAGCGTGAGATCGTGGTGCGACTCGGCGGCAACATGGAGCGCTATATCTGGACACTCAACGGTAAAAAGTACGAGGACTCAAGCGCCATCGAGCTTGAATACGGGGAGCGCGTACGACTCACCTTTATCAACGACACCATGATGGCTCACCCCATGCATCTGCACGGCATGTTCGTGCAGCTGGAAAACGGTCAGCCCATGGACAAACTGCCCAACAAACACAGCATCATCGTGGCGCCAGGCGATACCTACTCCGCCCTACTCACCGCCGATGAGCCGGGCGAGTGGGCATTTCACTGTCACCTGCTCTATCACATGATGTCCGGCATGAAGACCAAAGTCGTGGTCGCGACCTTAGACGAATCCAAAACTCCTGCGACCAACCGTGAGCTAAGACAGCAACCAGCAGAGTCAAATGCCCCCGCTAGCCAGGCCACCGAGGAGCAAGCTCATGCGCACTAATCTACTCTTAGCGCTGCTGAGCACCCTACCCGCCTCGGCGTTTGCTGCGACTGACGCTGCCGAGCCCACAAGCCACTCAGCCATGCAACAGGCACAGATGAACTCTGCAACCATGGACTCATTTGCATACGCCAAAAGCCCCGAGCACCCAGACGGCCATGGCGGCTCGGTTTATCACGCGGTATCGGTTGAGCTGGACAGCGGGATCACGAGCGGCGGTAGCGAGGCAATTAGCAGTTGGGACTTGAGCGGCTGGATTGGCGGGGACACCAACAAACTCTGGCTCCAGTCGGAGGGCGAGCTTGAGGGTAGCAGCGCCGAAACCGCTGAGTTTTGGGGCCTGTATAGCCGCAAAATCTCTGACTACTGGGACGCTCAGATCGGTGCGCGCATGGACGTAGAGCCCGAATCCACAGGCTATGCAGTAGTGGGTTTTAAAGGGCTAGCACCTTACTTTTTTGAAACGGGTGCGCACCTGTTTGTCAGTGAAGACGGTGATCTGAGCGCGCGCTTTCGCCAGCAAAACGAGCTGCTTTGGACTCAGCGGCTGATCAGCGAGCCCTTTTTTGAGATCAACCTAGCAGCTCAAAACAACGAAGATCTGGGTGTGGGCGCTGGACTCAGCGATATCGAGGTGGGCTTGCAAACCCGCTACGAGATCGACCGCGCTTTTGCGCCTTATGTCGAGGTGCGCCATGAGCGAGTGTTTGGAAAAACTGCAGATTTGGTTCGCGCCGAAGGTGACTCAACGAGCGACTGGTTCGGGGTGTTAGGCGTGAAACTGGGTTTTTGATAACAGGGTAAATAAAAAACCAGCCCTTAAAAATATAAGCGATCTAAAAACAAGTGATCTAAAAGAGAGATAGTTTGCAAGCGCCCTGCCCGATCTGTGCAGCGTTGACATTTTACTCAAGCTGTTGCGTCACCTCGGCGATTTGCCCTAAGCCACAGATCCGCTATACTAATCAGGTTGGTCAGGAGAGCGCTGCGCGGCACTGTCGCAAGCAGCCACCGAAGGCGCATAAGCCCTTATAATCGCTCAGGTATCCCGGACTGATCAACGAACAAAAATCTGGAGAGCGGCGCACACGCCCACCGAAGGGGAAAAGTTTAAGCATCGCTTAAGCGAAAATCTCAGGTCACAGGACAGATAGGGTCGAGCCGGCATAAGCCTGCTTAGACCCCTGTGATCCGAGATCCCGATATGGCCGACACTCCCAGCACCCAAGCTCCTGCCCCAGCCCCTCAAAAAACCCCTTTGTTTGATCAGCACGTTCAGCACGGCGGCAAGATCGTCGACTTCAGTGGTTGGGCCCTGCCGATTCACTTTGGCTCGCAGTTAGAAGAGCACCACACGGTGCGCACAGACGCCGGTTTTTTCGATGTCTCACACATGCGCATCACCGAAGTGGTTGGTGCTGGCGCTAAAGCTTGGCTGCAACTGATCTTGGCTAACGATGTCTCTAAACTGCGCTTGCCCGGTCAGGGACTTTATAGCGCGATGCTGAACGAGAGCGGCGGTGTCATCGACGATCTGATCGTCTATCACTTGCCCGAGATGGGTCAAAGCGCGCATGAGTCCCACTACCTGATCGTCTCAAACGCCGCAACCGACGCCAAGGTTCAAGCGCACTTCAATCAAACCCTGCTACCAAATGTGGAGCTCAAGCCCCGCACCGATTTAGCGATGCTGGCAATCCAGGGCCCACGTGCGCTCGAGAAACTTGCACTAGCCCGTCCTGAGTGGACGAACCCACTGGCTGAGCTGAAGCGCTTTCACTTGGCGGCCGTGAGCGGCGCCATGATCGCGCGTACCGGCTACACCGGAGAAGACGGCGTGGAAGTGATGCTGAGCAGTGCTCAAGCGCAAACCCTTTATGCTCAGCTGGTTAAAGCAGGTATCCAGCCGATTGGCCTGGGCGCCCGCGACACGCTGCGCCTTGAAGCTGGGCTTAACCTTTACGGCCAAGACATGGACGAAACAGTTAGCCCGCTTGCCGCCAACCTCGCTTGGACAGTGTCCCTAAAAGATGAGTCCCGGGACTTTATGGGTAAAGCTGCGCTACTCAAGCAACAACAAGCTGACCTCGCTGGCACGGGTTTTAAGCAAGTGGGTCTGGTGCTCAAAACCCGCGGCGTACTGCGTCACGACATGGAAGTGGTCACCGACTTTGGGTCTGGTGTGGTCACGTCTGGCAGCTTCTCCCCAACCTTAGGCCACTCGATTGCGATCGCCCGCGTGCCTATAGCCACTGAACTTGGCGACAACGAGGCAGCCTCCGGTGATGGCACCTTTGTTTCGATGCGTGGTAAATTGGTGCCGGTCACCGTCGTCAATCTCCCCTTCGTTAAAGGCGGCGAGCCGACCTTTAACTGATACTGCTAACACTGATATACACCTAATTTAAGAGAACTCGCCATGTCTGATTTGCCTACTAACCTCAAATACGCCGCCACTCACGAGTGGGTTCGCACCGAATCCGACGGCACCCTAACCATCGGCATCACTGATCACGCCCAAGACTTGCTGGGCGACGTGGTGTTTGTTGAGCTGCCAGAACCCGGCACCGACGTGGAAGCTGAGGACTCGATTGCCGTGGTTGAATCTGTCAAAGCCGCCTCCGACATCTACGCACCAGTTGCCGGCACGATTATTGAGGTTAACGAAGCCTTGGCCGACGCTCCTGAAACCGTGAACGAGTCGCCTTTTGAAGACGGCTGGTTTTTCAAGATTCAGCCTGACAACATCGCAGACCTTGATAACCTCATGAGCGCTGACGAATACGAAGAGTCACTCTAAGTGAGTCTAGTCGGCAAGATCGGCCAAAGCTTAGACGCTCAGGCTAAAAAGCTACTACAGCGGGCGACGGGCGCGGCGCAAAATGTCGACCCGAGCCAGCATGTGTTGAAGGCTGAAGCTGAAGTGACCCGTAAAAACTATGAAAAGTTTTTACCTCAATTCAAAGCGGTGGCTGAGTCGCGGCGTTCGGTTAAGCGCTTCACGGACGCGGTGATCACCGATGAGGTGCTAGACGCTTGTTTGGATCTGGCCATGCGCGCGCCAAGCTCATCTAACCTGCAGCCTTGGCAGTTTGTGGTGATCGAGTCAACGGTGCTGCGCCAAGAGGCGATCAAACTGTGTATGAACCAAAACGCTGCGAAAACCTCGAACCGCCTGATCGCGGTCGTGGCTCGCACTGACACTTGGCTTGAGCACACCTTTAGTATGCTCGATTACTGGCCGGTT
This sequence comes from uncultured Moraxellaceae bacterium, assembly GCA_913057715.1. GTDB lineage: Bacteria > Pseudomonadota > Gammaproteobacteria > Pseudomonadales > Moraxellaceae > CAJXOR01. The sequence goes on along the minus strand of CAJXOR010000015.1, from coordinate 7,665 downwards.
CAGCCGCCTCCAGCGATCGTGAAAAACTACTACGAGCGTCTGGTGCCAGCTGAGTTTACGACCGGCCCGCTCAACGTGCTCAGCCCCCTTAAAAAAGTTGGCGTGAGCTTATCGCGCCGCTTCAGTGCCCCGACGCCTGCCCCAAGCTACAGTGAAAATGACCGCAAGATCTGGGCAATCAAGAGTACTTGTCTTGCCGCGCAAAACCTCATGCTCGCCTTTAAAGCCCACGGTTTTGACTCTTGCCCGATGGGCGGATTTGAAGAAGCGGGCATGAAAAAGATCTTGGGATTAGGTTCACACCAGCACATCACCATGATGATCGGCGCTGGCGAGCGCGCGGAGGGCGGGGTTTACCACGATCAGTTCCGCTTTGAGCGCGAGCGCTTTATCAAGGTGGTTTGATTTTTTAACCAGCCAGACGACTGCTGATCACCGTCCCCGCTCAATCAAGTAACCACGAGCGGGGTTGTTGATTGATAGCGATCGACTTTAGCAGTCGTTAGCACCCATTTTGGGTGCGGATCAGCGCGATTTGAATTACGCCCGAGCGGCGAGTATCAACCTTTTTTAAAATTTTGAAGACTGACATTTATCAACTGGAGTTTAGGTTTATGACCGTGACGTTTACCGAGCTGTTCAACGCGGATGAGTTTATCAGCCGCCACATTGGCACAAGTGCGACTGAGCAGGAAGCTCAGCTCAAATCACTTGGGTTTGACAGCATGGAGGCGTTTATGGAGCAAGTGGTGCCGGAGGCGATCCGTATCCCAGCGCCGCTGGATCTGCCCGGTGCGATCAGCGAAACCGATGCGCTTGCCAAGCTTCGCACTTACGCCGATCAGATCACGGTCAACCAATCCTATATCGGCATGGGCTACCACCCCACCAAGATGCCGCACGTGATCCAGCGCAACGTGCTGGAAAACCCCGGTTGGTATACAGCCTATACTCCCTACCAAGCCGAGATCGCGCAAGGTCGTCTTGAGGCACTACTGAACTTTCAGCAAGTGTGCATCGACTTAACCGGCCTGCCGATGGCGGGCGCAAGTTTGCTAGACGAAGCCACCGCGGCGGCTGAAGCGATGGCGATGGCTAAGCGCGTCAGCAAGTGCAAATCTAACCGCTTTTTTGTCGACAACCGCCTACTCCCGCAAACCATCGATGTGATCAAAACCCGCGCTCAGTACTTTGGTTTCGAGCTGGTGATTGGCACGTTAGTTAAGGCCGAAGAGGGTGAGTACTTTGGCGCGATCTTCAGCTACCCCGGCGTCGACGGCGACATCGTCGATCTAACCGAGGTGATCTCGGCAGTCAAAGCCAACAAAACCATCGCGATCGTGGCCGCCGATATCATGAGTCTGGTGCTGCTCAAATCCCCAGGTAGCATGGGCGCCGACGTCGCGCTTGGCTCAACTCAGCGCTTTGGCGTACCCATGGGTTTCGGCGGCCCACACGCTGCCTACTTTGCCTTTACCGATGAGCACAAACGCAGCGCACCTGGCCGTATGATCGGCGTATCGCGCGACGCGGCTGGCAACATGGCGCTGCGCATGGCGCTGCAAACCCGTGAACAACACATCCGCCGCGAAAAGGCGACCTCGAACATCTGTACCTCTCAGGTGCTTCTCGCCAACATCGCCGGTATGTATGCGGTTTACCACGGTCCAGTTGGTTTGAAGCGCATCGCCACCCGTATCCACATGCTGGCGAGCGCCTTTAGCGAGGCCGCCAAATCCGCCGGTCTTAAAGTCGTACACGATCACTTTTTTGATACGGTGCTGGTTGAGTGTCACGCCGATCAGGTCCTGAAAAATGCCGCCGTTGCTGGCTACAACCTGCGCAAAGTGAGCGACACGGTATTGGCACTGAGCTTCCATGAGGCCAGCGACGCAATCGGCTTTGCCAAACTGACTGAGCTGTTTATCGGCAGTGAAGCCAAACTGGGCACGCCCAAGTCGGCTTTGCCTGAGTCTTACCTGCGTACCGATGCGATCCTGACCCACCCAGTATTTAATTCATACCATACTGAGCATGAGATGCTGCGTTACCTCAAGCGCCTGGAAAACAAAGATCTGGCGATGAACCACAGCATGATCAGCTTGGGCAGCTGCACCATGAAACTAAACGCAACGAGTGAGATGATGCCGGTGTCATGGCCTGAGTTCTCTCAGGTTCACCCCTTTGCCCCGCGCGATCAGGTCACCGGTTACTTAGGCATGATCGCCGAGCTTGAGGACCAGCTCAAAGCGATCACCGGGTTCGATGAGATATCTATGCAGCCTAACTCTGGCGCACAGGGCGAGTACGCCGGATTGCTTGCGATCCGCCGCTATCACGACGCGCGCGGCGACACGCACCGCGACGTCTGTTTGATCCCCAAATCAGCGCACGGCACTAACCCGGCCACCGCCAACATGCTCGGCATGAAAGTGGTCGTGGTCGCGACCGATGAAGCAGGCAACGTCGATATTGAAGACTTAAAAGCCAAGTGCGAAAAACACGAAGGTCATGTCGGCGCGCTCATGATCACTTACCCATCGACTCACGGCGTGTTTGAAACCGGCGTGCGTGATATGTGCCAGATCATCCATGATGCGGGCGGTCAGGTGTACATGGACGGCGCCAACATGAACGCTCAAGTCGGGATCATGCAGCCCGCTGAAGTCGGCGCCGACGTACTGCACATGAACCTACACAAAACCTTTTGTATCCCGCATGGCGGCGGCGGCCCCGGCATGGGACCGATCGGCATGAAGTCGCACCTAGCGCCTTACATGGCGAACCACGTGGTTTCAGAAGTCCCAGGCGCGGTAGCCGGAGTTGGTGCGGTATCGGCTGCGCCCTTTGGTTCAGCTTCGATCCTGCCGATCACCTGGATGTACATCACCATGATGGGCGGAACTGGCTTAACCCAAGCCACACAAGCTGCCTTGCTAAACGCCAACTACTTCGCTGGCCGGATCAAAGAGGCATTTCCGGTGCTCTACACTGGCTCAAGCGGCCGCGTCGCGCATGAGTGCATCATCGATCTGCGTCCGGTCAAAGAGGCCAGCGGGATCACCGAATCCGACGTCGCTAAGCGCCTGCAGGACTACGGTTTTCACTCCCCCACCATGAGCTTCCCGGTTGCTGGCACCCTCATGATTGAGCCCACCGAGTCGGAGTCTAAAGCTGAGCTGGACCGGTTCATCGACGCGCTGATCTCGATCCGTGCTGAGATCAGCGAGGTTGAAGCCGGCAAAGTGGACGCAGAGAACAACCTGCTCAAAAACGCGCCGCACACCCAAGCCGAGCTGCTCGACTGGAGCTACCCGTACGCAGCTGAAGCGGCGATCTACCCTCTGCCCTATGTCGCTGCCAACAAGTTCTGGCCCTCGGTAAAACGCATCGACGACGTGTATGGCGATAAAAACCTGATTTGCTCTTGTCCGGGGATTGAAAACTACGAAACCGAGTACATGAGCGACTCAGCTGCCTAACCTCAAAATGCCTCCCCGATCCCACCTCTGACATAACTCAATTTTAGGTCTCGTCAGAGACGATCGATAGCCATCAAACCACCGCCCTAAACCGGCGGTGTTTTTTTATCTGGCGATTAACCCAAGCTATAAACCCACATACCAAAATCTTGAGCCTAAATCGATCAACCAAAATCCATAATCAAAGCGCCATCACAACTCCTGATCAAAACCGAACCAGCCGACCCTTGAAGCAGATCTCATTTAGCTCATTTACCTCAGTTACTCAGCCCGCCCCACCAACAATTACCCCCTCCTCGCTAGTATTCACTTCGCTCCACTAAACAACCCAAAAAAACCAGCCATCCAATCCGCCATCAAACCAATCACCTTCGCAGCACCAACTTCACCGCGCTAAACCCAACCAACGACCCACCCTCAAGCCGAGCTAAATCCGAGCACTTAGGCAACCCCAACCAGCGCTGACATTTTGCTCATAAAACTGGCGCACCAAATCCTGCGAACTTTTCGTTTCAAAACTTTGCATCCATGCTAGTCAACGCAGTAGCGATGCTATACTTGCCGCACTTTTGCTTACGGTATTGACCCATGACCGAGATCGTCCTATCTGACCGCGTAAACGCCATCAAGCCCTCACCGACCCTAGCCGTCACCAACAAAGCCGCTGAGCTTAAAGCTGCGGGTAAAGACATCATCGGTTTGGGTGCGGGCGAGCCGGATTTTGATACCCCAGAGTTTGCCAAACAAGCTGCGATTGACGCGATCAACGCGGGCTTCACCAAGTACACGGCTGTCGACGGTATCCCTGAGCTCAAAAAAGCGATCATCGATAAGTTCAAACGTGACAACGGCTTAGATTACAAAGCAGACCAGATCCTGGTGTCATGCGGGGGCAAGCAGTCATTTTTCAACATGGCTCAAGCCTTCATCAACCCGGGCGACGAGGTAATCATCCCGGCGCCTTATTGGGTGAGCTACCCCGACATGGTGCTGATCGCAGGCGGCGTGCCGGTGATCGTCAAGTGTGAAGAGGAAGCGCAGTTCAAGATCACCCCAGAGCAGCTCAAAGCGGCGATCACGCCCAAAACCAAGCTCTTGGTGATCAACAGCCCATCGAACCCCACCGGCATGATCTACACGAAGGAGGAGCTGCTGGCGCTAGCCGAAGTGCTCAAAGCCAACCCGCACGTGTTCATCGCCACCGACGACATGTACGAGCACATCCGCTGGACGGGTGAGGACTTTGACAACATCGTGAGCGTCTGCCCTGAGCTGTACGACCGCACGCTGGTGCTAAATGGCGTCTCTAAAGCCTATGCCATGACTGGCTGGCGCATTGGCTACGCAGCGGGCCCAGAAAAGCTGATCAAAGCGATGAAGAAAGTGCAGTCGCAGTCGACTTCTAACCCGACCTCGATCTCACAAAAAGCCGCTGTTGCCGCCCTAAATGGCGACCAGTCTGTACTTGAGCCCATGATCGAAGCCTTCAAGCGACGTCATGACTTGGTGGTCGAAGGATTAAACGCAATCCCCGGCATCAGCTGTCTGCCAGCGGACGGCGCGTTTTATGCTTACGCCAACATCAAATCGCTGATTAAAGCGGCGGGTATGTCGAGCTGCACGGAGTTCTCTAACTGGCTGCTTGAGAACGCGGGTGTGGCGGTCGTACCGGGCGATGCCTTTGGTTTGGGTGGGTACATGCGCATATCGTACGCGACCGGTGACAGCGTGCTCACAGAAGCGCTGGCGCGCATCAAAAAAGCGACCGCAGTTTTAGAAGTTTAATCTGAAAAAAGGGTTGACGTGGTGGCGCCAGGTTTCTAAAATGCCCACCACTTGCTGATCAAAGCTAGCGTTTAGCTCAGAGCAGTAAATCAGTTATTCTCCAATAGCTCAGTTGGTAGAGCAAAGGACTGTTAATCCTTGTGTCCCTGGTTCGAGCCCAGGTTGGAGAGCCAATACGATCTTCGGATCAAACAAATAAACCCGCCGAAAGGCGGGTTATTTGTTTTTGCTGATCCTGATTTTCAGATAGATTAGCTTTCAGCTTTTTACTCTGTTTTATGCTCATGATGACGTAGCTACAGTCTTCATCACCTATCCCAAAACGCAGAGCTGAGTGAATATGTCTTTGAGCAGGCGCGCCGTTTTTGTTTAAGAGCAGCTCTAAAGGGTCTAATCTCTCAGGTTTAAAAATCCAGCGGACTTAGCGGCTCTTTATTGGTTGTGCCTTTGAGTGTGTGCGTGTAGATCATGGTTGTTTGCACACTGCTGTGTCCAAGCAGCTGCTGAATTGTCCTTATGTCGAAGTTTGCTTGAAGCAGGTGACTTGCAAAGCTGTGTCTAAAAGTATGCGCCGTCACACGCTTTGTTAGCGCAGCAGCTCCTGCAGCTTTTTTAATTGCTTTATTCACATGTGACACATGCAAGTGGTAACGCCTATATTGATTTTTGTCTGCGACTTTAGTGAGTTGTTTGGCTGGAAAAAACCACTGCCAAGTGAACTCTTTAGGGGCACTGGGGTACTTGCGCTCCAGGGAATTTAGCAGGAAAGTCCCAGCAAAATGCCCATGTGCCAAGTCTTTATCTAAGACAGAACGCACACTCTGAAGCTGAGCTTCAATTTGAGCGGTCAAGGACTGAGGCAGGGGTACTGTTCTATCTTTGCCTCCTTTGCCGTTATGAATGGTGAGCACGCCCATGTGTAGATTAAAGGCGCTGACTCTGAGTTCAAGACACTCTGAGATGCGCAGGCCACAGCCATAGAGCAGTTTTACCACGAGATCAAATGGCGGTTCTAACTTGCTTACTACAGTGTCAATCTCAGGGCGTGACAACACCACGGGGATATAGTTACGCCGCTTAGCGCGTACCACACCTTCAACTTTCCCGAACTCTTTGCCAAGAACATGACGATAAAAGAACAACAGCGCATTAAATGCTTGATTTTGGGTTGAAGCTGCTACTTTTCTTTCGGTGGCTAGCCATGTCAAAAAGCTCTTTACATCCTCAGTTACTAGCAATGCGGGGTCCTTGGTTTGAGTAAAGGTGCAGAACTTTTTGACCCAACTACTGTAGTTAGACAGGGTCTTGGGTGAATAATGCCGTAACTGGATTTCTTGAGCGAGCTTAGTTAGTTCATCGCCCCAGCCTGAAGACTTGCGGTCGGTCGGTGCGCCTGTTTGCGCGTTTGAAGTTAAGACATGATTTCGATTGGGCGCTTGAGCGGTGGCAGATGAGCTGGCCATGCTGAAGTACAAATTTACCGCGTTCAAGGCTTGACTGATTTGGAGCGTGCTTTGAGCTTTACTTGCAAGCTTAGTAGCAAACAGATCCAGACTGATTGAATCTAAATAAGGGTGCGAGTGCTTTTTACAAAAGTCCAGATAATACCTTAGCCACTTTTTGTACTCGCTATGACTGGCCGGGTCAATGCGCTCATTGACTAGCCACTTGTCATACTTGTATAGAAGAGCCTTAGGCAGGATTATCATAAATAATAGAGAGTTTCCGCACATCTAAAATTATTAAATGATATCCTGAATGATTTAGTAAGACAAAGCTATACTTATCAATAGGTTGGGTGCTTTGGTTGGTTGATAATGGATTTGACTTGGTTTTTTATTCGATCGAGCGCTATGATGGTGAGAAACTAACTATCTACTTGTTAAATGCCCAAGGAGGGCGTAATGAGAAAAATTATCGGTATATGTATAGCCAGTGTTCTGCTTACATTTTCTCTATCTGTTAATGCGGCAAAGGGCGTAGTAGTCCTATATAAGCCAGGATGCGATTATTACATCGTCGAAACAACAATGGGATATGCGCTTCTTGAATGGTATGGCGGTAATGACCCATCAGAGGGAGATACTCTGGTCGGAGATTACGAAAGTTATGGCATGAAAGACATCTATAACATATCAGCCGACTCTGAAACTAAAGTTTGGGTTGAAGAGTTTTGGCTCTCAAAAGGTAGCGTGCTAGAGAAGTACTATGGAAAATGCAATTAAAAGCATTTAACAAGTGCAGGCACGGCGACGCCTACTACATTGCGCCTTCGGCTTCATTTCGTAGGCGCGCATGCTGCAAGCGTTATACCCCATTAACCCTCAAGAAGGATCGAATATAAAAAGTTAAAATCCTGTCTCTTATACACATCTGACGCTGCCGACGAAGAGGATAG
>CAJXOR010000014.1 GCA_913057715.1 uncultured Moraxellaceae bacterium | reverse complement strand
CTACACTATCCTCTTCGTCGGCAGCGTCAGATGTGTATAAGAGACAGCCATCGCCCAGCCGCTGGCTGGATTTAAATCAGGTCGCATGAGTTTTAGTCGCCCGGCTGCGCAGATTTATCAGTAGCAAAATGACACCCTTAACTAGCCCAAACCCAGCTACTAAACTCAGCTCACCTGCAACCATCGATGCCATCAAACTAACCGCAACCAAAGGCCTCACCTCATGAATCAACCAAGCCCAACCGATCACCACTTCTTATCGCTGTGCCTTGAGCTTGCCGCTGAGGCCGTGCAAGCTGGGGACGATGCTTACGGTTCAGTACTGGTGCTCGGCGGGGACGTGATCGCAACCGACCGCAACCGCTCAAACACACGAAACACGCTTTACCACCCTGAGATTGAGCTGGCACGCTGGGCGCTTGATCACTTAAGTTTGGCTGAGCGTCAGGCAGCTACCCTATACACAACCGGTGAGCACTGCCCCATGTGCGCTGCCGCGCATGGCTGGGCGCGGATCGGCAACCTGGTTTTTCTGCACACTACCCAGCAGCAGGCCGAGTGGCTAAGTGACATGGGCAAAGGCGAAGCTCCGATTGAGCTGATGAGTGCCAGTCAAATCATCAAGCAAGTGGACGTTCGCGGGCCCTTTGAGGGTGAGCTGCTTGCCCAAATCAAAGAGCTGCACCGTCAGTCGCAGGCTTGAGTTGGTTAAAGGGTACTCCGGTTTCTCAATACCCAGCGCGGGCAGTCTCGACTCAGCCTTAACCCCACCTCTATCCCACGCCAACATTTATAGATATCACTTCGATACTACCTTGAAATTGCCCTGACCTGCTTCAATGCAGGGCGAACCATTCACTTTACATCTGGGTGACACCAACCTCAGGATTGATCCGCATCAGCTTTGAGACAGCAAAGCCTTTGGACTACCGCTGACACTAAGGCCCCATCCGGACTATCAGGCTCGGCTTGCTAGCCAACCTGCATCCACCAATCACCCAAAAGCCGGTTTCAGCCCAACGTCACCCTTAAGTCGACTACAGCCCAAACTGTTGCCTCTGCGCGAATTAGATTGGCTGCTAACCATTGCTGTGCGATCAACCAACCGCATGACTCATTAGCTTCACCGATAAAGTGTGTTTATCTGACGATAATCGGTAAATTGCGTCTCGCAGCCGGAGTGCTTGGTTGATTTTTTGGCTCAGGATTAACCAATCAATGGGTATTAAATAAACCACAAACATCTGACGAATAGTATCTGCACGCTAAGTGCCTTTATTTACTCCATTTTTACTGAGAAAAGATGCTAGTAGCACAAAATTCGGTAAATTTATATCTTATGATTTACTGAAAATTAGCCTATATTGTGTGCACTCAGACGCTAAAACCACATCATGTAGTAATTTACTGCTAATTGGATTGTTTTTAGCTTGACAATTTCCTCAAGGATGACGCCATGAACCAGCAAGCCCACATCACCCCCGCTTATGAAGAAATACGCGTCTCTAAGCGCAGCGGCACGCTGGAGTCGATCGATCTGGACAAGATTCACCGCGTCCTTGAGTGGGCAGCCGAGGGCCTGGACAATGTCTCGGTGTCAGAGGTCGAGCTCAAATCTTCTATCCAATTTTACAACGGCATCACCACGCGTGATATCCATGAGACGATCATCAAGTCGGCAGCTGACCTGATCTCAGAAGATACCCCAAATTATCAATATTTAGCGGCACGTTTGGCGATCTTCCACCTGCGCAAGATCGCTTATGGTCAGTTTGAGCCGCCGCACCTGTTTGATCACGTCGATGGCATGGTGAGCCGCGGTAAATACGACAAACAGCTGCTAACCGACTACACCCGCGCAGAGTACGACGTGCTCAACGAGGTGCTCAAGCACGAGCGCGATCTGGACTTCTCCTACGCCGCCGTCAAGCAGCTTGAGGGCAAGTACTTGGTTCAAAACCGCGTGACCGGCGAGATCTTCGAGTCACCGCAGTTCCTCTACTTGTTGGTGGGTATGTGTCTGTTTGCTGATTATCCAAGCGACACCCGTCTGGACTACATCACCCGCTTCTATGACGCGGTGTCAAAGTTCAAGATCTCACTGCCCACGCCGATCATGTCGGGCGTGCGCACGCCAAGCCGTCAGTTTTCAAGCTGCGTGCTGATTGAGTGCGGCGACTCACTTGATTCCATAAATGCCACCGCGTCTGCCATCGTCCGTTATGTATCGCAGCGCGCAGGGATCGGCATCAACGCAGGCCGGATTCGCGCGCTGGGATCAACCATCCGCGGCGGCGAGGCCAAGCACACCGGCTGTATTCCGTTCTTCAAGTACTTTCAAACCGCGGTTAAGTGCTGCTCGCAAGGCGGCGTGCGCGGCGGCGCGGCGACTTTGTTCTACCCCTTGTGGCACTTAGAAGTCGAGAGCCTGCTGGTTCTGAAAAACAACCGCGGCGTCGAGGAAAACCGTGTGCGTCACATGGACTACGGGGTGCAGATCAACCAGACCATGTATGAGCGTCTGGTCAAAAACCAGCCAATCACGCTGTTTTCGCCCTCGGACGCGCCCGGCTTATATGAGGCATTTTTCGCAGATCAAGACGAGTTCAAACGCCTGTACGAGCAGTACGAGGCGGACGAAACCATCATGAAAAAGCAGATCAGCGCCATGGAGCTGTTCTCCCTCGTCATGCAGGAGCGCGCCTCGACCGGCCGGATCTATATCCAGCACGTCGATCACTGCAACACGCACTCGCCCTTTGATCCCAAGGTCGCGCCAGTTCGCCAGAGCAACTTGTGTCTTGAGATTGCGCTGCCCACCAAACCTTTAAACGACATAAATGACCCCGATGGCGAAATCGCGCTGTGCACGCTCTCCGCCTTTAACTTAGGTGCGATCGAGGACCTAAGCGAGCTTGAGGAGTTAGCTGAGCTCGCGGTTCGCGCGCTCGACGCCCTACTCGACTACCAAGACTACCCGATCATCGCAGCAGAACTGGGCAGCATGAAGCGCCGCACTTTGGGGATTGGCGTGATCAACTACGCTTACTACTTAGCCAAAAACGGCACGCGCTACTCCGACGGATCAGCGCTGGGCTTGACTCACAAAACCTTTGAGGCGATCCAGTATTACTGCTTAAAAGCCTCGATGAATCTGGCAAAAGAGCGCGGCGCTTGCCCTGGCTTTAACGAGACCACCTACTCACAGGGTATCTTGCCGATTGACACCTACAAAAAGTCGTTAGACGCGGTGTGCGCCGAACCCCTTCACCTCGACTGGGAGACGCTTCGCGGCGAAATCACCACGCACGGTCTTCGTAACTCGACCCTGACCGCACTCATGCCCTCTGAAACCAGCTCACAGATCTCAAACGCCACCAACGGTATCGAGCCACCGCGCGGCCTTGTGACCGTGAAGCAGTCAAAAGACGGGATCTTGAAGCAAGTCGTCCCTGAGTATGAGCGCCTAAAAGATCAGTACGAGAAGCTTTGGGACATGCCCAACAACTCAGGCTACCTGCAGTTAGTTGGCCTCATGCAAAAGTTCATCGATCAGGCGATCAGTGCCAACACCAACTACGATCCCTCGCGCTTTGCCGCAGGTAAAGTCCCCATGAAAGTCATGATCACTGATCTGATGACCGCTTATAAGTACGGCCTAAAAACCCTGTACTACCACAACACCCGTGACGGCGCCAAAGACCAGCAAGACGACATGAAGAGCGCCAACACCGCGATCATCGTGGATGACGAGGGCTGTGAGGGCGGCGCCTGCAAGATCTAAATGCCCACTCTGGCCTGCCAACCGCAGGCTTGAGGGTTACTTAATAAGCTGGATTGAGACGATAAGTCCTAATCCTATAAAAAGTATACCTTGAGTGCATTTTGCAACTGACGCAGTTAGATTTAACCCCAGCCAAAACTGATCGGCGAAGGTGAATTAGACAGAACACCGGATAAATACTGAGCCAACTAAGCGACTCGCTAGGTTGACTCAAACATTTGAACATCGCGGCCACAGGCCGCCAAAGGATAAGACATGGCACGCTACACCACGTTTTCACAAACCCCAAACAACGCCCTAAAAGAGCCGATGTTTTTTGGTCAATCGGTCAACGTCGCCCGCTTCGATCAACAAAAACACGAGATCTTTGAAAAGCTGATCGAAAAGCAGTTGTCATTTTTCTGGCGCCCTGAAGAAGTCGATGTGTCCCAAGACCGCGCGGACTTTGCCAAGCTCCCTGAGCACGAAAAGCACATCTTTTTATCAAACCTAAAGTACCAAACCTTGCTCGACTCGATTCAGGGGCGCTCACCCAATATGGCGCTGCTGCCGATTGTCTCGATCCCAGAGCTTGAAACCTGGATTGAAACTTGGAGCTTCTCTGAGACGATTCACTCGCGCTCATACACCCACATCATCCGTAACGTGGTCGCTGATCCGAGCCTGGTGTTTGACGATATCGTCACCAATCAGCATATCTTGAAGCGTGCTGGTTCGATCGCTGACTACTACGACGATCTGATCACCTCGGTGCAGCTCTACCAGCTTTACGGCGAAGGTGAGCATCAGCTAGACGGCAAAACACACCAGATCAACATGCACACGCTCAAGACAAAACTCTATCTGTGCCTCATGTGCGTCAACGCCCTAGAGGCGATCCGTTTCTATGTGTCATTTGCCTGCTCTTTTGCCTTTGCCGAGCGCAAACTCATGGAGGGCAACGCCAAGATCATCCGCCTGATCGCGCGCGACGAAGCCCTGCACTTAACCGGCACCCAGCACATGCTCAACATCATGGCGCAAGGTTACGACGACCCCGAGATGGAGCAGATCGCGCTTGAGTGCCGCGAGAAGTCGCACGCGATCTTTATGGAAGCGGCTGAGCAGGAAAAAGAGTGGGCCGACTATCTGTTCAAAGACGGCAGCATGATCGGGCTTAACAAAAACATCATGGCGCAGTACATCGAGTACATCACTAACCTGCGCATGGGCGCGGTGGGACTTGAACCGGGGTTTGAGAAAGCCAAACACAACCCGATCCCGTGGATCAACGCCTGGCTAACCAGTGACAACGTACAGGTCGCTCCGCAGGAAGTGGAGGTCAGCTCATACTTAGTCGGGCAGATCGACGCTGAGCTAAACGCTGAGGATCTGGCCGAGTTCGAACTATAGTGGCGCATACGGTCACCACAGAAACTGCTAGTTTTGTCGTCGACGCGAGTGACAACCTGCTTGAGGCACTGGAGCGCAGCGGCCACGATATCGAGTATCAGTGCCGCGCGGGTTACTGCGGCTCCTGCCGCACCCGCAAGATCAGCGGTAGCGTGGTTTACAGCGATCTGCCGCTGGCTTTTGTGGCGCCAGATGAGGTGCTGCCGTGTTGTTGCACTGCAGGCAGTGACCTGCGGCTGGAGTGCAGCGGGGCAGGTTTAGAGAGTGAGTCAAATGGCCAACTGATTGGGGCTGGGGAGAAGGTTTAGAGTGTAAAACGTGCACCCCCACGGGCGTGGGGAAAAGAACTTAAAAATTATCAATATTAGAAACACACCCAAAAAAATTGAGAAAATTGATAAGAATTAAATTATAACAATTTGGTCAGCCCACACTTACCGTCAATGTGCTTTTTTAATTAAAAAATTAAAGGTCCCAGGGGCATCAGGAAGACAAAGATATGCATTCATGAGCAGCACAAGTAAAACCACCCCACGGGCGTGGGGAAGACTTACTACCCAGCAATGCCGCCAGCCAATCAAAGGAAACACCCCCACGGGCGTGGGGAAGACCTAGGAGCCTGGCCTCGATCTGACTTGAATCTGGAAACACCCCCACGGGCGTGGGGAAGACACAACTGACATGCAAAGAAAAGTGAGTTTATAAGAAACACCCCCACGGGCGTGGGGAAGACGGGCACTAAATCACAGGTAGCCGGCGCGGAGTAGAAACACCCCCACGGGCGTGGGGAAGACGGTCAAAGCCTTGCGCGGGGATTCCAGACTCAAGAAACACCCCCACGGGCGTGGGGAAGACCCGGTGCGAAAATCAACTTTTACGCCCTGAAAGGAAACACCCCCACGGGCGTGGGGAAGACACAATTTCGCCATCTTGTGTATCGGGCCTAGTAGAAACACCCCCACGGGCGTGGGGAAGACTTAGCGACTTGCTCTGCAAACCAGCGCGAACCGGAAACACCCCCACGGGCGTGGGGAAGACGTGCTCGACTTACCCACCCTCGGCTTAAGCGCGGAAACACCCCCACGGGCGTGGGGAAGACGCAAACCGGCTAACGGCGCTGCAAGCGGGTTAAGAAACACCCCCACGGGCGTGGGGAAGACACCCGCTCAAGGCGGGTTTTTAATCAAATAATGGAAACACCCCCACGGGCGCGGGGAAGACCTTTGCGCTCTTTTAGTTCTAACTCATAATCAGGAAACACCCCCACGGGCGTGGGGAAGACCAGTAGCCGATAAAGCCTTAAAAGAACCAAGCGGAAACACCCCCACGGGCGTGGGGAAGACCGAGATCGCATATTTGACCATCGCCATTGCATAGAAACACCCCCACGGGCGTGGGGAAGACGTTGTCAAAACATCAAGCAACTCACGTGCCGGAGAAACACCCCCACGGGCGTGGGGAAGACGGTCAGCATCAATTATGTTACTTGGCTGGATTGGAAACACCCCCACGGGCGTGGGGAAGACAACTTAAGAGCACAGCTAAGACGCAGGAATCTAGAAACACCCCCACGGGCGTGGGGAAGACAAAACGTCATGTTCAAAAGTTTGATCCTGATTAGAAACACCCCCACGGGCGTGGGGAAGACTTCGGGCTATCACCCGCCCAGGGACTCACTCTGGAAACACCCCCACGGGCGTGGGGAAGACCCGCGAATGCCAACGGCTTTAGCCGCAGGGGAGGAAACACCCCCACGGGCGTGGGGAAGACTGCTAAAGCTGCTGCCGAAGCCGCAGGATATGAGAAACACCCCCACGGGCGTGGGGAAGACTGATAGCGGTTAATACGCATCCAATCTGGTGCAGAAACACCCCCACGGGCGTGGGGAAGACGAACCAGCTACACTGTAAGTGCCGGGGGCTTCAGAAACACCCCCACGGGCGTGGGGAAGACCTTTGACTTTCGCGTCATACTCCCAACCCCGCGGAAACACCCCCACGGGCGTGGGGAAGACGGTAGGGAAGCTCACATCGATACACTCCACCTGGAAACACCCCCACGGGCGTGGGGAAGACAAATCCCCGTAGCCTTTATCGCCGCCAACTTCGGAAACACCCCCACGGGCGTGGGGAAGACGACATAGACCGTCGCCGTGCAACCAACAGTCAAGAAACACCCCCACGGGCGTGGGGAAGACGCGATACGCGCAATCGTAGTCTCTGCTGACTCGGAAACACCCCCACGGGCGTGGGGAAGACAATTTAAAACAACCATCATCGTTTTTTGGCTTGGAAACACCCCCACGGGCGTGGGGAAGACCAGCGCTTGAGGTTATCGCCACGCTGCAACCCAGAAACACCCCCACGGGCGTGGGGAAGACATCTCGAAACCGATTTTATCAAAGACCTATCGGGAAACACCCCCACGGGCGTGGGGAAGACTATCTAAGGCAGCAGGGTCGGGTAACAAAGCTAGAAACACCCCCACGGGCGTGGGGAAGACAATATGAGCGAAATTAATAGCTGTATTGAAAAGGAAACACCCCCACGGGCGTGGGGAAGACATGATCGACCCCGGCAGCTTCACAGGCGATGTGGAAACACCCCCACGGGCGTGGGGAAGACCTCAGCGAATTTATCCTCATCAATCAGAGGTGGGAAACACCCCCACGGGCGTGGGGAAGACCTGCCCCAATCAAAGATCAAAGGCGGTAGTGCAGAAACACCCCCACGGGCGTGGGGAAGACCCTTAACTGAAGTTTCAAACAAAATGTCAGGTGGAAACACCCCCACGGGCGTGGGGAAGACAAAAGAAGCCAAGGCAACCGCTGATAAAGCTAAGAAACACCCCCACGGGCGTGGGGAAGACGATTTTGCTGTTCGTTGTGACAACGATGAGCAGGAAACACCCCCACGGGCGTGGGGAAGACCCACGACCACCAAGAACAGTTGCCGCCGCATCAGAAACACCCCCACGGGCGTGGGGAAGACGAGCAGATCACGACATTGCCGCGCACGAGGACAGAAACACCCCCACGGGCGTGGGGAAGACACTCACATGAAATGCAACAACACAACATGCCCGGAAACACCCCCACGGGCGTGGGGAAGACACCTTTACCCGGGCAAATGTCATCGATGGATCAGAAACACCCCCACGGGCGTGGGGAAGACATGAAGAGCTGACTTTTGAGCTGATCAAGACCGGAAACACCCCCACGGGCGTGGGGAAGACTATTTTGAAAACCCAAAACCTGAGCCAGCCGTAGAAACACCCCCACGGGCGTGGGGAAGACGATGATCTAAAAGTTGACTGATCGAAGTCATCAGAAACACCCCCACGGGCGTGGGGAAGACCATGAGAACGTGCGATCAAATGAACCTGATCTAGAAACACCCCCACGGGCGTGGGGAAGACCTCTGCTTTTTGGTTTGCATCATCTACCCTCCGGAAACACCCCCACGGGCGTGGGGAAGACGGCAGCTTGGTTAACTTGCCATCCCTAACGGCAGAAACACCCCCACGGGCGTGGGGAAGACAGATAGCGCTGATCTTCAATCAACTTAAGCTCAGAAACACCCCCACGGGCGTGGGGAAGACATCTCCCAAGGTTTTAAAAACTGATCTTCGTTGGAAACACCCCCACGGGCGTGGGGAAGACGAACTTAACGCAGCTCAGGTCTTTACTCAGATGGAAACACCCCCACGGGCGTGGGGAAGACAACCGCACGTACTAAGCAGAGGTGCGGGTCATAGAAACACCCCCACGGGCGTGGGGAAGACATACGGTGGGCTTAAGTACAGAGCCGATTTTTAGAAACACCCCCACGGGCGTGGGGAAGACACACGGCAACCACATAAATACCGACCAGCTTTGGAAACACCCCCACGGGCGTGGGGAAGACGTGCCACTGTTTTTCGTCTGAACCTTCTTGACGGAAACACCCCCACGGGCGTGGGGAAGACAAAAGTATCTTTGGATCACTTCTTGTCTGTGCAGAAACACCCCCACGGGCGTGGGGAAGACCTTCGCCCATTTCGGACAAGTCATCAAGCAAGGGAAACACCCCCACGGGCGTGGGGAAGACCCTCTTAGGTTATCGCTAGTTTACACTGGCGCGGAAACACCCCCACGGGCGTGGGGAAGACCTCCTTAACTACACTTGTCCAACTTCCGCCTAAGAAACACCCCCACGGGCGTGGGGAAGACAAAACCTAGCGTATCGGCCTCAAACTGCAAGGAGAAACACCCCCACGGGCGTGGGGAAGACTCCTTGTTATAGGTCGGCACCCTCAGAACGTAGGAAACACCCCCACGGGCGTGGGGAAGACTGCCGGTATCAGTCAGACGATCCACACTGATTGGAAACACCCCCACGGGCGTGGGGAAGACGCAAACATATCACCGTAACCGTCTTTGACGGTAGAAACACCCCCACGGGCGTGGGGAAGACAGTCGGTTACAGGCGCTATTGATCAAATCAATGGAAACACCCCCACGGGCGTGGGGAAGACTGTATTGCAGCTCTAAAGGCAGCAGGATGGACGGAAACACCCCCACGGGCGTGGGGAAGACCATGTATAAACAGGTTTTCTCTATGGTCAGCTGGAAACACCCCCACGGGCGTGGGGAAGACTCCAAGACGGTTGAATAGGGCGATACGGATAAAGAAACACCCCCACGGGCGTGGGGAAGACGGTACTGGGCGCTCAAAGTAAAAGCGCATCTGAGAAACACCCCCACGGGCGTGGGGAAGACTTACTACCCTGCGCGCCCTGAGATAATCACAGGGAAACACCCCCACGGGCGTGGGGAAGACCATCTGATACAGGTAGCGTTAAGCCCATTTTGAGAAACACCCCCACGGGCGTGGGGAAGACACCAACATTTAGTGGTGATCCGATACCAAACACACTACATGTTGTTTATCGCAAACTCTCAACAATAAGCTGCAAACCGCAGACATCGATCATTTCCTTACGCGGTTGGCCTATATTATAAATCTTGTAACCCGGCGCCTCAGGAGTTGTTCTAAAGATCACCAACCCAGCTTTTGAAGTGCAGTGCTTAAACATATAATCCACGAGTTTAACCGCGACAGAGTCCTTAACTCCGGAAACGAAGACATTTGGTCTAGGCTCTATAAACCATAACTTCATACGACCCCTGACCGCGGGCGGCAGATCATTTGCTAGTACGACGAGCACGCTTCACCCCCAAAACAAAGTTAACGTCTTCAGCCAAGTTACCCAACAAATCCGAGCTTAAGACTCTGCGCCTGAACTCGTCTGCCACTGTGTATTTATCATAGGATCCTGCCAGCTCTCGCGTCATAGAAAATGCCAAATCGATGCAGAGATACTCCTTGTAAAGATCAGCAACGTCGTAAACAAAAGGAAGTGGGCTGCCCGAGTGGATGAACCCCATATGCGGTGAGTAACCCAAACTATGAAGCGCCGAACACAATATCCCGTAAAGCGCAGCGTTGGCAGAAGTCAGTACCTGATTGGTTATATCACCAAGCTCGAAGTTACCAGGTTCGAAACTGCGACCTTTCCACATAATCTTGTACTCTTGAGCTTTTTGCGCATAAAGCTCACGTACACGGTAACCCTCCATACCCATAAGTTCTTTGAGGGTTTTATCCTTAACGTCTGCTGCTTTAAAGCGCTTAGAAAACATGCGCCTAGCCACTTCTAAACTAAGCACTGGATCAGCCGCTACTTCGAGTTGATGACGCATGTTGCGGGTGTTTGACGTTGGAACGAAACCTGCCGCGTAAAACAGCAGGCTGTCCTCACCCACCCAACAAAGACTGCAATTCGCTGCAGCCAAGGTTCTGACAGCGTCGTGGGTAACTGAAGTGCCCGGGCCCAGCAGCAAAGTATTGATCGTAGCGATAGGCAGCGGTACAACATTGCCCTCCGAATCTATCCATTTGACACTACTGTCGTCGATCTCAAGCCTGCCTCTCTCAAGGTATAGAAAAGGGTATTTGTCTTTTACTTGCGGCAGCGACTCTCGGGTAACCTTGACAAACAGTCGCTCATTTTTCTTTAGTGGCATCGAGCTACTCCCTAACAACCGTGACAACACGCTCCTTGTAACGCTTACGCTCACCAAATTGCAGCGGCACATCGTTGAGTCTCAAGACCTCCCCCACGTCTAAAGCTCCCTGCTTTACTTCAAAAGATAGGTGTCGGTGTTTTTGCTCAGCCAGCGCCAAAGCGGCGGACTTAGCTTGAGCAGCTTCAGTAAAATACCCCTGGTATATAAATTCAGTTGGAGGGCAACTCTTCCTCCCCAGGAACAAATCCCACACGGGCGCTTTAAGCGCTGCCGCAACTGCCTCACATTCTCCTTTTGGACACTCAAGAATCACAGCGTAAGCCATATCCTGAAGATAATAGCGATGGGTGATCTTGGTGCCACCTCCCACCGCCTTCTTGCCTTCACTGGTTTTTGGTATCAGTAAATTTTGCCACGGATCAGAGTCGTCATAACCACTGCCCACCATATGAAAGTCGTGCAGCAAGGGCTGCTTTTTCAGCACTCCTTCAAACTCATCCTCTCCCAAAAAAGCGAGCACCTGCATATCTAGGTGATTCCAGCGCTCAAGCCACTCAGCCTCAGCACCACCGGCTCCTCTGGCGCAGCAGATTAAGCCAAGTACGCCTGACTTAGTTGGAAAATCAAGGGAGTCTCTGCGCCCAAATTTTGAGTCGTGACCCCACGATTGCAGCGGAGCCTCAAGCCAAAGCAAAAGGTAATCGCTCATGACAGAGTCCTCATACGTGTTGCTTCAGGGAGTCGATCAGATCGTCAATGCTGTATGCGGTATCGACACCCCATTCATAACTGGCAACTTCTCCAAAAAGTGAACCAAACATGCTCTTTTTTTCGTCCAGGTAAGTTTTCAGAAACTCGATACTGGGTGCCAGGTAACCAGACCCTTTTGATTTGACACCTGCCTCAAAGGGCACCTGCAGTCTCTGACCCTGACGCACAAGAACTCTAGCAAACTCCCAGGGACTGGCACCCGATTGAGTGGCTTGACGGGCGCTTGGAACTGCAACAAACAGCGCTTTTACAAAAGCCTCAACAGCGACACCCAAGTCTTCTTGGGGAACATGTTGCAGCAGTTGACCCAAGTCTAGGGACACATAGCGGTAATACGTCGCTGAATTGAACTCAAGACTGCCCATGTGTGCTGAACCCGCTTTAGATTCCTCACCTTCATTGTGGCTTTTTTGCTCAAACTCCCCGAGGTGTGCGGTGCTGGTTTTTTTGTTGAGATCATCTATGGCAGTGAAAAACTCAATCTCGTTACTCACTTTGTGAGTAGATATGGCATGCGCAAAAGACGCCGCCGCCTCGACATTCATATCAGGGGCTTTAGCAACCATACGGCCAAATAAAGCCACATCCAGCGCGTCAATCGCAGGATTTAGTGCTTTTTTTGAAACTTTAGCCAGGTCTTTAGCTTTTATCTTTTCACTATCAAATCCCAGTTCTTCAGCGAAGGCAGCGAAAGCGTCAGCCTCGGACTCACTCACAAACAACAAGGTATCTGCCGCCAGCTCTTTCGCGATGGCTGTCGCGCAAGCTTCCGCCTGCTCAGCAGAAGCCCCACGCTTGGTCAACCCTGCATCCAAAAGTTGTTCGATTTTCTTGGTTCTATAGGCCAGTTTCACTCCAAAGCCCTGCATGGCCATACGTACTTGACGCTTCCAGCACTGCGAGCTGACTCGCGCCCTGTTAGTACCGCCAATAACTGCAGTCTTAGGAGCACCTACATCATCGCGATTCAAGCAGGTTACTGGAAACGACTGCAATATGTGAAACTCAACACGGGTGTTGGTTAGTGTGTTTTTCATGTTCAAATCCTTATCTTGTTTTTAGGGTTGTACTACAGGGGTGACTTGAAGTAGACCGCAGCCAAAGGTTTTGGCTCTGCCGATTCCAAGGGAAAAACTTTTTTGAAACCGCTCTCTGTCAATAACACTCAGCACGCCACTAACATGCGCTTGAGCTAGGGTAACCTCTCTTGATTTTTTATCATTGAACTTCTTGACGATCACTTCGTCGACGCTCAACTGCTCCAATGCAACCTTAAACCCCCAGCTGCTAACAGCCCGATCCTCAAACCACTGCGCTATCGATTCGCGACCCTTGACAGGCATGATCTTCCCAGTCGCATTTTGCCGGTAGACAGGATTGACGATTACCTCAAACCGATAGGTCTCGTGTTCCAAAAAGCTGTGTGCGATGCCAGTAGATCTGATCTCACCATAATCTTGGTTCAAGTTTCTCAAAGGCTCGCGATCGGACAACATGAGGATTTGCCGACCGCGAGCATCGCCCCCCTTGTCAGCAAACAAAAACCCGCTGGAAACACTATCTTGCTTTTGCTGTTCAGATCGGACATCTTCAAATAAGCCATATACCACTCGGTGGATAGAGTACGGATCTGTCAGTTTGAGTGCTTGCACCCCTCTGGGGTTAAGCTGCAGTAAACTTGCAATCATGCCTGCACCTCCTGTTTTTTCTCATCGTATAACTGCCGGTAAAACTCCTGCGCCCATGTCGCTTTGACTTTTTGAGGGTCATGCCAAAAGCTAGTTAACTGCCTAAGTAGTCTCTCAAAATTCAAAGGCGCCTCCACTCTGCTCTCGATTAAAGATATAAGTGGCCGCAGTACCTGACACAGCTCGGTTGTGTCAGAACACGCCAGCAGTCTTCTAAGTCGCACTGAAGCCTGCTTGCTTTGAGCACCCTCCTCAAAACACTGCGCTATGGCCACCCCAAGAGTTAAAGCCCCGTTAGCCTTAGCATCGCTTTTGGCGATAGCTGCCGCGATGGTGGCATAGGGCAGGCGTACATTTTTAAACTCAAGCGCAACACCAAAGCTCCCTAGAAGTTCCCAACTCTGATACTCCGTAGACGGGTTATCAGCTCTTTTTAGGCGTGCCGCCATGCCTTTGTCTGCTTCGCAGCGACTAAAGACATAGTCGATGAAAGCAGCGTGTTTGGATGAAGGTTTGATAGCTGTGTTTGCCATTTATTTTTCTCCTTTTAAGTATTTGCTCATATTGGGTCGACTCTCAGCCCAAGTTTCAATTTGTCTTGCGGTGCCGCTGGGACAGTGATCGTCATAAATTTCAGCGATACTATAGGTAGTATTGCGCCTAAATTTGATTCGTAAATCGGCAGTTGCCGACTCCTCACAACAATCGCTAAGTTCACCGAAACGGGATTCCATGATCTCCCAAAAAATCTGAGTTGCCTTAGAGGCATGATCAGCTCCTTCGAGCTTGAATTCCGTGAAGTAAGCTCGAACGGCGGCATATAAATTCTTACTAACAGACTCCAAGGCCTGCATCTCAGCACTCAGACGGTCAAACCAAGTGCTGTCACCGAAGACATTTGAATCAAACCAAACCAATGACTCAACATAATCATCGCCACCTGAAACGTATTGTTCACCCGCGTTACTACTCACTTTTAGTCCACCTGACCAGATACCAAAGCGTTCGGTTGACGATCGCGCCCTCTTAAGGTTTACCTGCAACTGATAACAACGAAATCCTCCTGAATTTGCTCCAATAAAACTTAGCAGCGCTGGCAATTCTCGCCATGGCCTTTTATTAGGGTTGACCCACAAAACCCTTGTTTTTTTAAGACTGTTGTCTACGGAAATGCTCAAGTCATAGATGCCATCAGCATAGTTTAGATGTGCTAAACCTTCAGTAATGTGCATGCCGCCGTTTGCACTCAATAAGCAAAAGCGCGATACGGGAACCAATCGACCCATGAGGGAGCTCTTAAGTCGCTTGGCCGTGTCATCATCCTCACCCTCTGGCATGGACTCCCACGGCGGAACTCCAATTCCCTCTGAAAATAAATTAAGACCTTCTATAGCTTCTTCGCTGAACAGGTTAAGCCAAACAGTTTCAATTAAAGTTTTACCCATTAAAAAGGTGTGCGTGAGGCCCAGGTAACTGACTGCGGGACCTGGACTGGCAGAAGTTGGCTTACCGTTAGGTTTGGTCTTACCCATATAGCTAGGAGACAGCACCACCTTGTTGTCAGCTTTCTTTCCACCAAGAGCACTTGACTGAAGTAGCAATACAAGCTGAGCCTTTAGGGCATCAGTGGGGTGGTGCTCGAGCTGAGTTTGCGTCAAAACCGTGGTGTTGCCAGCGGCAACTTCTGGCTGGAGAGCACCAAGGGGCTGCTCCTTAGCTCCTGAGATTTGAGGCATCTGTAAAAAAGGCCTTTCTCCATAGAGATAAAACTGGTCATGGCGCAGGGTTAAATAATTCAAACACTTTTTTGACATGTCGGCAGACGATAAAGACATCAGCTCTTCTTCCGTCTTAAGCTTGCAGGCTGCCATAGCTATGGCAGTTAGAAACTTCAATAAACAAATTTTAAGTTGAGGTGAACCGCCAAGCGCTAAGTATCGTTTGTTTTCAAAAATCTGGCGCAGGCTTACTAAGCCATACTCCGACACTTCAATCCAAGGCTCATCTATTAAGTTAAAAGCATTTTTCACTAGCGCAACTCCCTTTTATTTGATTTTTCTCAAACCTGTCTGATCGTTATAAACAAGTTTTACCTCGGTGTCACCTTTATTATCTATATTATTTAAAATATTATGTACCTTAGTCACACATACGTCCATAGCGGCTTTTGAGCCGTCTGGAGCGCCGATATAAAAACAATTCCCGAACCCATGTTGCTTCAGCGAGCTTATGCTTGATATTGGCAACTTATAGCTCAGTGGCACCGCCACGATATGCGCTGAAAGCTTGGCTGATAAGCGCCTCCAGTCCTCTTTACTCAGTCTGTTTTTAAAAAGAGGCAGAGTCACCTTCTCGCCGTTGAGTAACTCAAGCTGACTGAGGCCACCCTTGGTATCCAAATTTAAAGATCGAATCAATAAAGCGTTGCGACTTGGCGTCTCGATATAACGTGTTGGCGGGTTGTTATCACAGAGCTCTTGACCGTCATGAGCAAAACTCAACTTCGCTTTCTGTTTTAAAGTGTGCTCCCCAGTTCTAACTCTATCCCCCTCCTCAAGTCGATGTAACCAGTCACTGAGCGCACCCATCTCTTGACGCTTAGAGTACGTCTTCTCTATCAGCGGTCTAATGTCTGTCGGTAGAACCAGAGAGTCCAATGAACACCAAACCTCTAATGTGCGTAGCAGTACATATGGACTATAAACATAAGCTGTGCCGCCAAAAGCTGACTCGGCGTTCGTAAGTGCTGAATCTAAGTCAGGTGTTAAAATCAAAACCTCTTTTTTAGCGCTGGCAGGCCTAGGAGTTTGCTTGTGTCGCCAAAGCCTGCCTATCCGCTGAATCAGCATGTCACTGGGCGCGATACGACTCACCAGAAAGTCGGCGTCGATATCTAAACTTTGCTCTAAAACCTGCGTACCAATCAAAATCCTGCCTTTAGCAAGCCGCTCAGACCAGCCCGATTTACCAAAACGACCGACCCATTGGCGCTCAATCTGCTGTCGATCATGTAGAGTAAACCGCGAATGCAAAAGACCACAGTCGACGCCTAAGTTACCTGCATTGGCAGCTATATCTAGATAGCGCTCCTGCGCCTCACCAACTGTGTTTTCGATCCAAAGTACATGCTCACCATTTGCAGCGCGCTCAAGCGCTTGCTCGATGGCACCATTGAGGTCATTTTGCAAAACAACACGGTAGTTAGACTCAGAATCCGGCTTTAGCGCGTGCTCTTTTAACTCCCCATCTGCAGATTGCGCGGTAATCAAGGGATAGCAACTTGAGGATAAATCTCCCTTAAATAATTCTTGGCGCTTAGCGTGGCTTAGCGTGGCCGTCAGCACGATAACCGTGGCGCCAATATTGCTCAATTGCTCAATCAGCTGATTTAATATCGTGCCTGTGTAGCTGTCATACGTGTGTATCTCATCAAGAATCACCACCTTTCCAGATAAACCAAAGGTTCTGACAGCGCCATGCTTGATGCTCATTGCGGACATAAGTGCTTGATCGACAGTGCCAACAGCGAAGGGTGCCAGCAATCCACGCTTTGATTGAGAAAACCAGTCGCCACCCGGCTTGGCATCTTCGCCCATGTCGGTTTGTACAAGCCAAGCTGCTGAGTGCAGCAATAAACTTCGGTGGGGCGAGTTTTCTTCAAGCACTTGATCTAGAAACAGCTTAAACCGTTCATAAATCATGTTTGAGGTCAGCTGCGTCGGTAAAGCGAAGTAAATGCCGGTAGAAAGATTTAGATTCAGCAGTTTATATGCAGCATAAAGAGCAGCCTCAGTTTTACCGATCCCCATAGGCGCTTCAAGAATGTAGAGGCCGGGCGCGCTTACAGCATCAATAAGAACCTGCTGAGACTCCCTGGCTTCAAATCCAAAAATCTGCTCAAAACTTAAGTTTTTCTTTAAATTAATTGGTAAGAAGCCCGCTTTATCGACAGCTTTTGATATGTTTTCTCTCCATGGGTCACTAGGGTTTTCGAAAAACTCGCCCGATCCGATCCAGTCAGCTACAGTCGTCAATCCGGCGATAACACGTGCTTGATATGCATCTGTTATATCGGGCCAGTCGCAATTCAGATCCTCTTTGAGCGCCTCAATCAACCTGACCCTCTCTTCATGCCACTCTTTTCCGCCAAATTTTTTGTCCAAAGACCGGCTCAAACCCAACTGATGCGTAGGTGAGAAACCGTGGTGTTGACCCAGGATCTTCGGAACCCGATTTGGAGCACCAATCGCTTCGGCGGTTAGCTGACTAACACCAGCGTGGCCGCCCCAATTTTTTTCAACTGTAAAATCTTGTAAACCCAAGAGCTTTAGATGTAGGATTTCTCGGCAACAAGCTGAGAGAATTTTCTCGTAAAACGTAGGAGTGACTTTGCCTATATCATGACTACTTGCTACCAGCATAGTTCCTTCAGGATACAACTGAATCTGCAGCCACTGCGGCAGTCTGCAGATCAACTCATTAGCAACTCGCCCTACTATCTGGCAATGATTGAACACTGATCGGCCTACAACAATACGACCATCTGCTCTGAGGTAAGTCTTGGCAGGACAGTCTTCAAATTTGACCACACCATGCATACTTTCCACTGGGTTTGATTTACGGCCTCTCATAACTTACCTCTAATATGATTTTTTATTTCTCATAAGTTCCAACAGCGCTTAATGGAGTCCAATCGGGGTTTTAAGCCTTCCCGTTTTTTTCTATAAAATTGGTCTTAATCAACAGTTTTTAGATTGTTAATTTTTGATTCACATTAAGGCAACTTAAGTGATCGATCTTTTATGGCTTACGTTGCTCTTAGAACTTACGCTAGGTATCTGGTGGGGTCAAAATATAAAAAGCTACAAACGACTCAGAGTGTCGCTTAATTTTTTTCGATGATTTTAGTATCTAGTTTAATTTTATATCTTTAATACTTATGTGAGTGCTCAGAACCCAACAACTATTCAATCTCAAACGATATTCTCACTTTGAGTGTTATGTGAGCCAAGCCGTCGATTTATAGACCATCTATTATATAAAAACATGCTATGACCACAGCGCCCCATGATTAACCCGAAACTGGCGACCATACTCGCCCATAAAACCAACTCTCCTCAGCTGACATTTCCACAACAAAAATCACCTTAAGCCCCCAGACCTCACAAAAACCTAACAGCTCAGATCCCACGGCATTTCATACAATACATGGCATAGAACTTACAAGAAGCACCCGTCCTAACGGGCTAAGGGCCAAGCGATGAACTGGAACGATAAAGGTCACTACCTAAGCCGATTAACCTATGTGAGCCGCGCAGTGGGCAAACTGGGTCAGGAACAGTTAGATGAAATCATGGAACAGTCCAGTAAAAACAATCTGGAGCAGGGTATCTATGGCATGTTGTGCCTTTATCAGCAGTACTTCCTGCAGACCATCGAGGGGCCCCGCGACAAGATCAACCAGCTACTTAAGCGCCTGCTGAACGATCAGCGCCACCAAGATATGGAAGTGATTGAGTTCTCAGAGATCGAGCAGTTGAACTGGAATCGCTGGTCGATGGATATTGCGAGCTCCAGTGAGCTGAGTGAACAGATTCTCAAGCGCTATCTAAAGGACACAGACTTCAACGCCTTTTACCTCACTAACGATAAAGCGCAGACGTTACTACGTGAGCTGGGTGACCAAGCTGAAGGTGAGAACAGCGCAGAAGCAGACTAAATGACTTTGCTGGGTCTGAATTTAATCACGGCGCCAGAATCGACGCTTTGGATTTTGAATTTTGGCCTAGAACACAGTGGCTGCATGATGGGTCTAGCCCTAAACGCTCAGCATTCTTAAACAAGCTTTTACCACTCAGCGAACTTCTTTAAGTTTCAACACTGGACCAATCAAGGCCCAAACCTCCGCTCAAGACTTTCTAAAGCGACCGCGGATATCACTGATCAAACCGCCTTGGCGCTTAGCCACTTTCAAAACCAAACTGCTGCTGAGCAGGTCTTGAGGCGAGCGCTTTTGTGGGTGCAGCGCAGCAAACACGTAGTTAAACAAAAAACCGATAAACAGCGCTTTGAGCGCGTGCTGAGCGTCGTCCAAACCGATCCGCGTCACTAGGTAAAGCACGACCGGTAGGATCAGCGCAGCCCCGCAGCGCTGTAAGCTTTGCCGATAAGTCAGGTACTTACCAGTGCGTGCCACCACCATGATCCGCCAAGTCTGCATGCCCAGTGTCTGCCCGCTTTTCGTCCAAAGCAGCGCATAAAACCCATACACCGAAGCAAATATCGCAGGCGCCATGATCCAGTAGCGATACCAAAGCGGTAGCGTCTGCGCCTCGCTGGGGCTCTGCCCACTGATCGAAAACAGTACACCCCCAATCGCGATCAAGATCACCGAGACCACCAGCACCACGGCCGCCACCAACAAAAAATCATACAAGAGCGCGGCTAGGCGCAGCCACACGCCCGCCATGGAGTACCCTTGGGCCACTTTGACCCCCGCGCCGCTCTGCGCGCCCAGCGGTTTGCCGACTCGGTCGATGTGGTTTTGAGATCGCTTGGCTGATTTGCCCAATTTTCGCTTCGAATCTGCACTCATAGCGGTATAGAGGTTTAAAAGTGTGGGCTTATCTTATCGCAAACCGGCTTGAGGCGTCTTGTGCGTGAGTAAGAACCAGCAAAATGCCCCCGCCATCAAACTCACCGATTACTTAAAACCTGAACCCCTAAATCCGCTATGAGCTAAATCAAACTCATTCACTGGTTGGGTTAAAAGCTCACGTTTACTTTTAGCCTAAGTGCACTCAGAACTCAGCAGCTGACCTCAAAGCGCCACTCGGTCGGACCACCCTTCGATACTCATAAGCTTCAACTCATGCTGGGATACACGGAGGCTGACCCTCATAAGATCCAGTAGCGTAATTTAGGGTAGGTTTTGGCTAAGGTGGGCATTTGCCATATAGCAGGCGAAAAAAAACCAAGCAATCGGCTTGGTTTTTTTAGCAATTAGATGGTGCGCCCAGAGAGATTCGAACTCCCGACCCCTTAGTTCGTAGCCAAGTGCTCTATCCAGCTGAGCTATGGGCGCATCGACAATCAAGACTAATTAGTCCTTAATTGTGGTGCGTAGTTTAGTTTCGATGTTTTGACTTGTCAACCAAATCTCATGGTTTAAACGAACCCGTCTCATAGGGTTATCCAACTCAAACAAAACTAGCCAACCGCTGGCCTGCGGCATATTGTCACAGAGCGCTTGGGGGCGTAGATTAAATAGAGAGACCTTCAAGCGGAGCTGCCTGTGAACTCGATTGAGCCGTTAAATCACTTTGAGCGTTTTGGCATCAAACCTGCCAAGCTTCGATCCAGCCAAGTTAAAGCACTGGCGGGTTTTAAGCATACCCTTGATCTTGCTTGCCGCTACCGTCACGCCTTTTTTAACTCAGAACACGTCGCCCACAAAAGCATCACGCATCAGTTTTTTGAGTGCGTAGATAGAGAGCTCGCTCATGCGGGACTGCCAAGATTTGAAGTGGTTCCGGTCAATCATGTGCCTAACCTGGGTATCTGCCGCACACTGCACCTGCTCAAGCTGCTGTACCCAGATCACTCCCAGATCTTCAATCAAAAAGGGGCTGCTGGCCAATCACTGTCTTTTGCGCAGGCTCAAGCGAGGTGCGAGCAGTTGGTCGATGAGCAGATCACCCGCATGCGCGGGTACTTAAGGCTCTTTGAATCCGGTCACATGCTCTATGGATCGTACACCCTGCAGGGGTTTGAGCCCGCTTAACGCCCTGACTCAGTCCTAAAGAACACTAAGCGTGCGTCTTGGAGTGAGTTGTTGGTGATACGAAAGTAGTAAGTGTTAGGGCCAGTGATATCCGTGTCAGTCACCAAAGAGGTATCTTGGGGCGATAGATCGCCGTCCGCGATCAGCCTGAGGTTAGAGCCGTAGATACGGGTTCTAAGTTGGGTGCTAGGTGACGTGTTGCCGCTAAACTCTACGTCGAGTTGATCGACGAGATTCACCAGGCTGATTCTGTAAAACTGATCTGAGCGCGCAGCTACCGTAAAGTCGCTGTTTAGAGTCACAGTCTGAGTGTTGCCAAAAACAGAAGATCGAAGCTCGGAGGCGCTTTGGGCGACCAACACCCAAGCTGCCCTGACACTGCCGGTGCACTTGGTGCCCAGCCCATCATCAAACCGGGTGCTGATTAAAAAACCGTCGTCGTCGATGGATTCGATCTGATTGGTGGTGATCTCGCCGTCAACCACTTCAGTGAACTCAAACTCAAACTCTGATCGCAGACGATAGTTTTGAGCATCTGACGTCGTCAGATCCAAAGGCTCATAGTCAAACCTGAAGTTAAAATTAGAAGCGTCAACATCGATGTAGTCAGGCATAAACGCGGATTGCTCAGCTTGGATCGCTGCAGCGTTCGGACCCTCGCACTGCGTTGAGACGAGAGAGTTATCAACACGGTAAACACCATCAGGCAAGGCAGTATCGATGCGGTTAAGCGTGATCGGATCAAAAAAATCTAGGTCATTTATGTCCTGACCATCGTCACAACCACCCGTCAACAGCAAGGCAGCACCCAATACCAGAGATCCTATCGCTTTCATCTACTATCCGTCCGTGGTTCAAAAAACTGACGAGCCTGTCAGATTCAAAATCTTAGCACACGGCGAAACACAGACGCAGCGCAGGTGACGAAAAGTCAAAATCAGTGACGAACAAACACCGTGATCGGTATTTGCTATAGGGCTTTAGGCAGGGATAGGTACACAAAAAAATGGCGGTGAAGGAGGGATTCGAACCCTCGATACGCAGAACGTATGGTTCCTTAGCAGGGAACTGGTTTCAGCCACTCACCCACTTCACCGAATCAAAGAGTATTGCGCTCTTTTGAGCTGGCTATAGTACAAAAAACCCCTGCCCCAAACAAGCAAAACTTCAAAACTCTCAAAGTCAGCGATTTGAGGCTGGGTTTAAGCAAAATGCCATGATTGAATGTTCCTCGTGCCAGCACGGATTTCACCCTAAAAACCAATATGCCCACCGATCAGACCTCTCGTGAGTGGCCTAAAAAGGTGGGCATTTTGCCAATAGAAAAACGCTGGGTTAAGAAACTTGGCGAGCTTTGAGCCCATACAGCGATGCCGCAGCAAAACTCACCGCGCAAAAACTGATCACCAAAACCGGACCGGTCGGCCAATCACTCAACAGCGACACAAGCAGCCCACCCAGCACACTGCAAATCCCAAGCAGGTAGGCCACAAGGTACGGACGACTCGCGCGCAGAGCCCCAAGTGCGGGCAGGATCAAGGTGGCGAAAACCACATAGACGCCAGCCAACTGCACCGAGGAGGTGATCGCAAGTGCGAACAGCAGGTAAAACCAGAGACCAGATCGTACCTTGGGCACGCTAAACCAGAGCACCCCCACGAGCAGATACACGGGCAAGTGATGCAATAAATCCTGCCAAGCAACAAACAAAAGTTGGCCTGAGAGCAGTTGCTGAGCCAGCTCAGCTCCCTCAGGCAGTCTGGCAACCATGACCGCCATGACCGAGGCGGCGAGGACATAACTGCAACCGATGACCGCTTCTTGCTGATCGGGCATGACTCGCTCAATCCACAGGAAAAACAATCCGCCGCCAAAGGCTAGAGCAAAAGCGCAAAACTGCAGCCACAGTGAATTGTGGTCACTGATCAGGCTGCTGCCCAACATCAGTCCCACACCCGCCAACTGTGCAACCGCCAGATCCATGAACACGATCCGCCGCTTCAGCACCTCAAAACCCAAAGGCACATGGATGATGAGGATCATCAAACCGGCAACCAGCGCCGGTCCGATCAGCTCAGCCCAGTTAAACAAGCTCAACGATTGGCCTCTAGCAAGCGTGTGATCGTCAGATCGAACAGACTCCTCAGATCAGCTGCCTTAGGATCGCCGCCGACGGTATAAGGCAAGACCAGAGCTGGTTTGCCTGAAGACTTGGCTGCCCAATCAGCAGGTTTTTTGGGCTCATAAGGCGCGCGAACCACCGCCACCACTCGCTTGTCTTTGAGTGCTGCGGCTGCTTTAGCCAAATCAGAGCCACTTGGAGACACACCCGGTTTCGGCTCAAGCGTGGCCGCCGTATTGATCCCTAACCAATTGAACAGATAGGAAAAAGATCGGTGATGCGCAACGACCCCTTTGTTCTCAAGCTTGGCCGCTTGTGACTGCCACTTGATGATCTGGGCGCTCCAGTCTCGCTCAAAACGCTTCTGGCGCTCAGCATAGATCGCAGAACCTTGAGGATCGATCAAGGAGAGCCGCTTAGTCAGTTGCCGTGAGATCGGTAGCAGGTTGCGCGGATCTAAGTGCACGTGGGGATTACCGGCGGCATGGATATCACCCAGACTGCGATCGACGACTTTAGGCACCTCGATCTTGGCCACCCAGTCCGAAGCCATCAGGTTGCCCATCGATCCTGGTTGGATCTTGGAGGCACCTTTTTTGATGAGTAAAGGCAGCCAAGCATCCTCAAGCCCTGCTCCTGAGCAAAAAACCAGATCCGCCCGGCGCATCGCGGCCAAGTGACTAGGGCGTGCTCGCACGTGGTGCGGGTCCTCAAAAGCCGTGGTGGCCGTGTAGACTTTCAAGCGTTCACCGCCGATTTCTTGGCTCAGCGCTGCCCACTCAGGTTCGCAGGCGAACACATCAACCGCCTTGGCCTGAGCACTTAAGGTCGCAGATAAGCTCAGAGCCACCAATCCCATCAACTTGATTAAATGTTTCATCCCAAAGGTCCTCTTAGTAGTTATGAGCGCTGTGGGCACCCAGACTCATGATGTACTGCAGCACCACTTGGTTATCGGTTTCTTGCCCGATATCCTCGCGGTTGAGTTGCAAGCGCACGCGGCTAAACTCACTCGAGCTCCAGTCGCCCATCACTGACCAGCTGCTGTAATCGTCCGCCTCGGCTCCCAGCAGCGCTCCATCTGGATTCATGTCGGCATAGCGCAAACCCACGCGGTACTCAGGGTGAAACCGATAAATCGACTGGGCATACCAACCGTCTGTTTTACGGTTTAAGTCGGTTGCATCGGTTTCGCTTGCAAACTCGCCATCTTCCACCTGATGAAAGTACTCCCCCTGCAAGGTTAACTGCTGGTAGCGCAGGTTTTGACTGGGGGAAAATGTCAGCTTGGCATCGACCACCGCCAAATCACTGTCTCCGGTGAAGCTCAGCTCATCATCGTTAGACTCGCGTCCGTTTGCCTCACCCGACAAATAAGATGCGCCAGCCGTAAAACTGGTTGAGGAGCTCAAATCCGCTCCAGTGCGCACAAAGGCAAGCCAAGCTGGACTGCTCGTATCTGCCTCGCTAAAGGGAAAGTCGTTGCCGGCAAATGCTCCGCCGCCAACCTCAACATACTGACTGGTCGGCAGCAAGTAGGAGGCCTGCACGCCGTCGTCGTTATAGGCGCCATCTAGCATCAAGCGATAGGGCAGCGGACGATCAGCAAAGTCATCGGTATGCGAATGCTGAGCGTTCAAATACCCCAATTGCCAAAGCGCTCGTCCCGCTTTCAGACTCAGTCCGCTTGGCAGTCCCAAATCTGGCAAGGTCTCAAGGTAGGCCTCTTCAAGCTCCACCTCGATCTCCCCTTCGTGCTCAGCCAAAGCCACGGTGACATTTCCGTAGAAGTTGTTATCGATGTTGCTTGAGAGCCTAAGTTCAGTGTGATCAACCGAGAAACCTTCTTTGCTGCGCTCACCCTCGTGTCCGATCGCATAGCCGCTGGGCTCACTTTCGTCCTGTGAGTAGCTGGCAAAGCGGCCATTTAATATCACGCCAATCTCGGGATTGAAGCGACTCGCGCCCGATCCAAAAATGCCAGTCGATCCGGGGGCTACCGCAGGCTGGGCTCTCTCGTTGGTTGCGGTTTGAGCGGCAACTGCCGAACCTGCCTGAGATTCAGCTAACGATGTGCTTGGGGCTTGCGCAACGACAGGTGCTGCCGCGACCGAGCTTTGGATAGCGCTTTGGTTACTGCTCAGCAGCAGCAGTTTGCGCTCAAGCTCCTCGATACGCTCAAGCAGCGCCTGATTATTGGCCTGAGTACTTGAAGTGTTAGCACTGCTGCTCACAGCAGAATCGGCGAAAGCACTGCTGCTCATCAGTAGCGCCAAGGAGGCAGCCAAAAAAGTTAGCTGAGTTTTAGCTGCGGATTTGATAACTGGTTTAGTGTTCGTTCTCATGAGTTTTTTCCTGAAGAATTTGATGATTTTTCAGGTGAAGCGGCTAGGCAAGCTGGCTCAAGATATAAGTGAGCCAACAGCACAACCAAATCACCTAAACAAAGTGGCTAGCAGGGGCTTTGAAAAAAGCCACGTGCAAGCGTGCCAAGCCAAAGCTGGCTTGATCAATCATGTGTCGCTAAGGGTTAGCGTCAGGAAAAAACGGGGGGAGCGCGGGGGTTGAAGAGTCGGTTGATTGGCAGCTCAGGAGCTGCAGGAGCGACAGGCGCAAGCACGAGCAGCTGCGACTCTGGGACAGGCAGGGTAAAACCTGCAGCATCTAACGCCTTGTCGCAGTTTGCGTAGTGAAGCACCACACAGCTATGACCGCTGTGCTGGTGATCAGCAAAGCCGTACGATGCCCCGTGGAAGCCTGCGAAGACTTGGGCCGTAATCAAGGAGATAAAGCAGGCAAATATCAGTTGCCTGAGGGTGCGCAATCGCAAAGCTTAAGTGCTCATGTGCCAATTGTCTGGGGCAAATTATACCCTACCTCTTGGACGGGGTTAACCAGAGTGGGCATTTTACTTAGGTCTAATTGTGATAAACCCAATTAACTAAAGCCAAACTCCCAAACAGGAAGCAGATACCACAGACTGATCGAAGCTTGCGCCGTGAGCAAAAACACACAATTTTCAACGGCACGCAATCGTTGGTTTGCGGCGGCTGTGATACTATGCGCAAATGACTAAATCCAATGAAAAAACCTGGCAAGACCCTGAGTCTGAGCAGGAAAAAAGCCGGTATGAAAACCCGATCCCAAGCCGCAAGCTGATTGCTGAGACCATCGAGGGTGGGGTCAGCAGCTATGATGCGCTGGTTGCCCACTTCGAGCTTGAAAAAGTGGCGCAGAGCGACGCGCTCAAGCACCGTATCAAGGCGATGCTGCGCGATGGCCAACTGGTTGATCGATCCGGCGATCTGAGTGCGCTTGAGCCGCAAGACCCCAACGCCCTATTTGAGGCGATGGTGCAAACTCACCCCAAGGGGTTTGGTTTTGCCGTGATTGAGGACTCCGAGGACTTCTTTATCTCTGCCAAAACGCTGGCTCAGGTCTTCAACGGCGATAAGATCCGTGTGACCGAGAGCCCGCAAGATGCGCGCGGCAAAAAACAAGCGGTGATCTACGAGATCCTCGAGCGCCGCCAAAACGAGTTCATCGGCACCCTGCAAGACCAAGACGGTTTGGTGGTTCAGCTAGATCAACCAAATGCCCACCAGAGCGTGGCGGTGTCAGCCAGTCAAGCCAGTCAATTAGGCTTAAATCTGGGCGCGACCGTGCGTTTGGGTGTTTTGAGCTGGCCTACGGCATATGAGATCGCAAGCGGTAAGATCCTGGGATCACTTGAAGATTTAAACGAGCGCGAACAGATCGTCGCACGTTCACTTCTAGACTATGAAATCCCGCACGAGTTCTCAGCCAAAGCTGCCAGCCAAGCTGAAGCGCACAAGGAGCCGATTTTCCCAGACCCGAGCGACGCAAGCCGCCGTGATCTGCGTGATGTCGCCTTAGTTACCATCGATGGGGCGGACTCCAAAGACTTTGACGATGCGGTTTATGCATGTAAAACCGACAAAGGTTATCGCCTGCAAGTCGGCATCGCGGATGTGTCGCACTATGTGAAAACCGAGAGCGCGCTGGATCTTGAGGCGTATGAGCGTGGTACTTCGGTTTACTATCCTCAGCAAGTGATTCCGATGTTGCCCGAAGTACTCTCAAACGGACTGTGCTCGCTCAACCCAGAAGTCGACCGCTACGCACTGGTTTGCCAAAT
The DNA here is from genome assembly GCA_913057715.1 of uncultured Moraxellaceae bacterium. Taxonomy (GTDB): domain Bacteria; phylum Pseudomonadota; class Gammaproteobacteria; order Pseudomonadales; family Moraxellaceae; genus CAJXOR01. The sequence continues at coordinate 6,743 of CAJXOR010000014.1, read as the reverse complement.
CGAGTTCAACTTAAAGGGTGAAGTACAGCACTTTGAGTTTTATACCGGCATCATGCGCTCGCACGCACGCCTGACCTACGATCAGGTCAATATCCACTTAGAGGGCGGCGACTTACCGCCCAACATCGCCAAGCTCCCAAGCGACAAACAAACGCCAGTACTGGACTCAATTAGGGCGCTGAGCGAGTTGTATGGCAAGTTAACCCTACTTCGTGCTGAGCGCGGTGCGATGGACTTTGACTCACCAGAGGTTTACATGACCTTTGAGGAGTCAGGATTGATCGATCAGATCTTACCGCGCAGCCGTGGTCGCTCACACCGGATCATCGAGGAGTGCATGCTAGCGGCCAACATCTGCGCAGCTGAGTACGCACTTAAAGGCGACTCAGATGCCCTTTTCCGTAACCATTTGCCACCTGAGGGTGAGAAGTCACAGCGCTTAAAAGACTACTTAAGCGGATTTGGTATCGACTTCCCAAGCGAAAAACCGACGCACAGCGACTACCAGCGCGTGCTCAAGCAAATCGAAGATCGACCCGATGCGGACGCGATCCAGACCATGCTGCTGCGCTCGATGATGCAGGCAAACTACGGGCCGGAAAACCAGGGTCACTTTGGCTTGGCGTATGAGCAGTATGGTCACTTTACCTCGCCGATTCGCCGCTATCCTGATCTGATCATGCACCGTGCGATCAAAAACCACATCAACAAAACCGATGCGCCAGTCGCTGCGGTCAGTATCGCGGATGCCGGTCTGCACTTGTCTCAAGTTGAAAGACGGGCAGACGAAGCCACGCGTGACGTCATGGCCTGGCTCAAGTGCGACTATATGCGCCAGCATTTAGGCGAGGAGTTTGGCGGGACCGTGACGGGTATCACTAACTTTGGTCTGTTTGTGAGCCTAGAGGGGCTGATGATCGACGGCCTGGTGCATATCTCAGAGATCGGTGACGACTACTTTGAAGTGGATCCGGCTGATCGTGCGCTGGTTGGCCAGAAAACCGGCAAGCGGATTCGCATGGGCGACCCCTTTGCAGTCAGGATCGCTGGCGTCAACATGGACTCCCGCCAAATCGACTTTGTCCCGCAGAGTAAAAGCGTGTCTAACCCCGCCAGCTCAACCAAGGCCACGAGCGGCAAGCCCAAACGATCTGGTCGAGGCGGCAAGAAACGCTAAGCTTAGAGCCACCCAAATCAGGGTCAAATGTCAGCTAGGCCCACAACTCGCTTGAGTTGTTGATCTGTTGATTATCACTTTGCTATCAAAAAACCGGCACCTTTGGTGCCGGTTTTTTATTGTCCAACTATGTGTCTGAGTAAAGTCATGAACCTTTATTGCTTCTTAGCTGTGAGGTTAAATCAGGCAGGCTAGCTAAACCACTGTATCCATCAGACTTAGGCATCGCGCTTCAGAGGATCGCGGCTGATCCGCCCACTTTATCAACTAGGCTTCATCACTTTGTATGCGAACTACTTTGAGCAAAGTAAGCGACCGCATGGTTGCTAATACTTCAATTCACCATCTAAGCCTCAAGCTATACCTCTAGGTGAGCCAACTCGCCCAACTGACAGCCGCAAACTGCGGCGCGCCTGATAACTTAAGCTGTGACGAAGCAGACATTTGACTCATAAAAAAACTGCTCATGTGAGCGGTTTGATCTAACTAAGCGGTACTGATCATTTAGTACCAGCCAAACATCTGCAGCAGGTAAGGAGCAAAAGACACAATAACCAGAGTGGTGAACATGATCATGAAGGGCAAGATCCAACGCTCGTAGCGCCAGTAGAAAGACTTATGAGCCACTTCAGCATCAGCTTCACGCATCTCATCCTCACCCACTACCTGACGAGCCAGCAGCTGGTTAAGGGCAACTGGAGGCGTCAGATAACCCAGCTCAAACGCAGTCAGTACGACCATCCAGAAGTGAACCGGGTGGATACCGTTTGCATAGGCAATCGGCGCGATGGTGGCGTTAACCAAGATCGCCGCACCAAAGGGCTCCATGATCATGCCGATCAACACCAAGACAAAGGTAAACACCATCAGAGCGACCAGCGTTGAGCTGAACTCGGTTGGCATATTGAGCATGATCTCAGAGCGCTCAATCAATCCGCCGGTGACGATGGAGAGCGCCATGAGCACCACCAAGGCACCGATATGACCAATCGTCTCGTGAGTTGCTACAGCAGTTGAAGCAACAAACCCACTACGCACTGGCTCGCCGCTCACCACGTCGCTGGCGTGACTCTCGTGAGTGACCACCAGATCATCTCGGTCATGGTAGGTGTTGATCGCGAACTGATATAGAGCGATACCAAAGATCGCCAGCACCACGTAGACCAGATCGAAAGTGAAATCAACGAACCCAAGATCCAGATTCCAAGCCAGCGGAGACACCAACCCAAAGATCTTCATGAACACGCCATACAGCCCACTAACCAAGATTGGCATCGCGATGTAAGGAGTGATCTTCTCTATGTTTTCTTTGAAGCTCAGACCGCGAACATACTTGTCATAGAACAGCACGACGAGCAGCACAAACGGCAAAATGGTAGAGGCGGTGAATTCGTTGAGTTTTGAGCCCAATGCTTTATCAAAGAACAAGATGATAGCAAACGCAACAATGATGTAAGGAGCGACGTAACGCAGCGCGTAGGCAATCTCAGGCAGAGCGTCTGCAGGATTACGCACTTCAAACTTACGATCAGCCAGCATCAAGCTGGTTAGGAACAGCAAACCACCCGATACTGCAAACACCAAGAGACCTTTAGAGTAGAGCTCATCGGTGGTGACCTGATTGTTCAGCGCGGCGATGACCACGATCACCAAACAAGGTCTGAGTACCACACCGAGTGAACCCGACATCGCTGTCATGGCGAGCGCATATTGGCGACGAGCACCTGATCCATAAACTTCGCGGTAGATGATGGCACCGGCGGCGATAACAAATACACCCGATGCACCGGTATACGCAGTCATGACGGCGCCTGCAATCATCAAGATGACCGACAGGGTTTCAGGCGACAGATTGAAGGGCCTGAGCATGTCCATGAAGTAATCGACCACAGCCGTTTGCTTAAGCAACATACCGATCCAGATAAACAGAGCCAACTTCAAGAAGATACTAGAGAACTCTTCGATCTGACCCAACCAGATACCCACGCCAGACGCGTAGTCCATCCCGAACATAAAGATCAGCGTACAGATGATACCCAAGGTGGCGTAAAGCGGGATGCTGAGCATCGCCATGCCCCAAGTGCCTTGCTCTTCTGATCGCTTCTGGAAAGCAAACTTATACAAACTGATGACCGCAAGCACGGTAAACATGAGCGCCCACAAACCATGGAACAGCAGTTTGGAGAGCTCGGTTGACAGGTTACTGTTATACAAATTGAAGAAATAGATACCGTTTGAAATCGCCAAGAGCGTATTGGCAATCGACATGGCAGAGTTGTAAACGATAAAGTCACGTGTGGTATGAGCAGGTCTCAAGCCAATGTGGTGGGTCTTGATCGTGGTTGTGATCGCTGAAATAAACAGGATCGACAACAGCAAAACTTGTTGCCAGTTCACCCCAAGACGGGTAATCCACAACAGACCGGTCTCAATTGCGCGGTAAGCCTTAACCCCTGGGGTGATGTAATCTTGAACCTTGGTGTAAAGCTCGACTTTTTCGACACAAACTTGCTGGGCTGCCATCACCGATTGTCTGAGCTCATCTCGATTGGGTCCGCCAAACAGGGCAGCAAACTCATCGGCTTGTGAGGCGATCATTTGCTTGTCGACCAATGCCTCGACATCTGGATTTGGGTTACAAGTAGGAGCGGGCATATCGGCGCGCAAATAAGAGTACTGGACTCCATTTGCCTTATCCCCAAAGAGCTGCTCACCAATTTTTAGCAGCTGGCCTTGAAGCATCTCACCGGAACCGATGATCAACGTCAGCATCAATAAGCCAAATATCACAATCGTGGACAAGTATTTCCACGTGCGCTCGATCGGGCTCTCTTTGGGGTTGGATGCGTTCATAAAATCCTTATTAGGTTAACTGTGCGGGCCATAGCCCGAGTCAATAGGACCAATCCATGGCAATTGCCGGTTATGATGCCTTAATTAGGGCAACCTGGATAGCATAGGCTAAAAAATGCCCGTTTTTTTAGCGTCAAATTCGCGCCTTCCGCATTTTATCCGATCAATCGCTTCCAACCAAGCTGACTTTATCCTGCTTTTTTACGACCAGCGAGCAACCGATACAGCAAAAACAAGCAGCCTGCAATGACGACTCCATCCAGATGCGCTTGGGTGACCACCACGGCGCCAATCAGCTGCTCGGTTTCAACCGATACCCCAACACCTATTTGCTCTAAAGCGACTTTAATCACCGCGCCTACCAACAGTAGCCATGCCGTCATGCGATCAAAGCTCACCAGATGAGCATCTAACAGTCTGGATGCCGCAAAAAACACGCACAATCCATGCAGTACACCCGAGAGCCCGGCATAGCGGGTAATAGATAAAGACTCCAGCTGATCAAGCTCAATCAAAGTAGCGCTCACTCCAATACTCAACACGATAGATATCAACCAAAACTCAGTACGGCGCGGTCTGAGCAGATACATGAGCATGATCAGCGTGCCGACATCCAGCACGTAGTGATTCCAATTGAGGTGCACCCAGTGGCCGGTCAACCAACCCAAGGCGTAGCTCACGCCTTGTTGGTTGATATCAAGATAGAAGGTTTCGCCGCCAAACTGCAGTATTGCTGTGATCAAAACAACCAGGGCAGCGTCTATCCACCCTGTCTTGGCAGCAGATTCAGGGCAAAAAAAACCACCGCACTTGGCGGTGGTGTTGGGTAGCAAGCTTATAAGATGTCGCCCAGATCAATATCAAGATCCGACTCACTGGCACCCGCTGCCTCATCCCAGAAGATCGTCAAGCCATCTTCAACTGGAGCACGGTGTCCGGTGTTTTTGGACCAGTAAGCATCAGCCACGTTGGTCACGATTTGACCGGCGATGGTGTCGATCAAGCGGAACTTCTCGTTGACCTGAGTTTTGCCCACGGTCGCACCATAAGTTCTGATCGAATCACGGATCAGCGCATCATCACCAGTTGAAACCGCAGCAATCGCGTAAATCGCGTGCGGGAGACGAACGCCCTGCGCTTCACCCAGTTTGGTTTGTTCTTTCATGACCACAAACGGATCAGGCTTGCCTTCTTTCATACCGGGCAACAAATCCCAGATCGCCGCACGAACTGCCAGCGGTGCGCCCCAAAACTGAGTGTTATCCAAGCAGGTCATCGCACGTTCCACTTTCGCAGCAACGTCTTTAGGGACACCTACTTGGTTACCTGAGTTGACGTCACTTGGGATCGCCTGCAAGCCGGACAGCATCGCCAGCATGTAGATGGTTTTTTCCATGTCGGTGCGCAATTTGGGGCAATCTTCACCAACACGCATGCGCTGTCTGGTTTCGATTTCCTGAACATATAACTGATAAGCCTGATACTGGCGTCCAGCTGCTAAAGCTGCCCAGTCTTTTTGAGCAATACGCGCATCCTGCGCCTCTGCTACGTTTCCAGCTTCAGCGGCGCGTAAGTAGCGAAGCTCGTGATCGACCGATTTGCTGTCCGCACAAACGGCTGAGCTGGTATAAATCAAGGCGCCAACTTTACCGACATTTGAGCCAAAAGATTCAGCTGCAACAATTAGCGGAGCCAGTGCTGTAGAGGACTCACACGCCATAGTAGCGTCGCTGACCGTCAAGATCGGCGCAGCTAAGTGATGCTCCACATAACTTAAGCCGACGTTAGCGCCGATGCGGTTCAACTGAGAACACGCACCCAAAGACACAGCAACGACCGTGCTGATCAGTGCGGTTTTCAAAACAGAGACAGATTGAGAGTTGGGTTGAAAGCCCATGATACATTCCTTGTGATCGAATCTTCCTTTGGAGGTTAAATTAGCATGCTTTTAGAAGTGTTAAAAGTTGTTATTGACAAGCTGATCGATTTAAAGGCAAAAAACCTCGAGGTTTTCACCTCAAGGTCATTTTTAAGCGGCACTAAAACCAGTCAAATGCCAGCCTATCCAGCTTCGCCATAAACAGAAACTCGGGCTACGATCGGGCCAAGTTTCTGTGATGGTGGGCAGATTAGTCTTGAGCGATGTCTTTTAACACCAGCTTGATGCGGCCACGGTTGTCCACTTCAGCGGCCAAAACCTTGATTTGCTGGCCTTCGGTTAAGTAGTCAGTGACTTTCTCGACACGCTCGTTTGAGATCTGCGAGATATGCAGCAAGCCCTCAGTGCCCGGCATGATCTCAACAAACGCACCAAAATCGACGATACGAGTCACTTTACCGGCATAGATAGTGCCCGGCTCAACTTCAGCTGTGATCTGTTCGATCCTGAGCATCGCCGCGCGAGTTGAGGCTTTGTTTTCACCAAAGATACGAATCGTGCCGTCGTCATCGATGTCGATCACTGCGCCAGTTTCTTCGGTCAGCGCACGAATCGTCGCGCCGCCTTTACCGATCACGTCGCGGATCTTGTCAGCTTTGATCTGCACGGTGGCGTAGTTTGGTGCGTTCGCGTTGATCTCGGTGCGGGCTTTTGGCAGCACTTCGTTCATGGCAGCCAAGATGTGAATCCGGCCAGCGTGCGCTTGTTTGAGCGCCTGCTCCATGATCTGTCTCTTATACACATCTCCGAGCCCACGAGACTAGGCATGATCTC
>CAJXOR010000013.1 GCA_913057715.1 uncultured Moraxellaceae bacterium | reverse complement strand
ATCTACACTATCCTCTTCGTCGGCAGCGTCAGATGTGTATAAGAGACAGATTATAGATGAGTGAACAAGACAACAGCGCTCCTCCGGGATTAACCTCGGAGGAGCGTTTTTTATGGCTGAAAACTCAGCTGCAAAATGGCAACCTTAGCCAGCTTCCCCTCAAAGACCCCTCCGATCCCACCCGCAAACTCAGAAGCCGTCTGTATCGCTATGCGATCTGGCTGCTGGGGCGATCAGAGCTCTCACGTGCTGATCTGCAAGCAAAGATCGAGGGTTTTGTGGCGCGAAAACAAGAGGCTAAGGTCAAGTCCTTTGATTTGCCAGGTAGCGAGCTTAAGGAAATCGTGCTGTCGGTTTTGGATCAGCTAGCTGAACAGAACTATCAATCAGATACTCGTGCCAGTAAAACCTTGGTGCGCTCCCAAGTCTTCAAGGGGCGCGGCAAACGCCGTATCCAGCAAGAGCTCAAACTCAAACAACTGGACCCGGCTACTGTTGCTGAGCAGTTGGATGAAGTTAATTGGATCATCAATGCCGCTGAGCTACGGCTGAATAAGTTTGGCTTACCGCTTCCTAAAGAGCCCAAAGAAAAAGCCCGACAAACGCGGTTTTTGGCGTACCGGGGCTTTGACTTCGATGTGATCCGCAAGGTGCTTGAGCGCGATATCGAGGAGCTGCGTGAGTGGCACGCAGATGACTAGCATGTGCCTCTTGCCTGCCCGGGTGTTACCTCATCAAAGCTTGATGGGTTGTGCGAGCAAGAAGCTTGGATTAGGCATAATCTTGTCCTAAGTGGATAAGTGGGTCGGCGTAGGGACTGATCGATTTATGCCGCAAACAATCAGCCGCCCTCAAGCGCTGGTATTTTTGGCTTGTAGTTCGCCTTAGCTGACTGGCGTGCCAGCAGGGACGCCGGTAACCTGAGCAACTCTTACCTGATCACCTTGACCACTGGCAAGGATCATCGCTTCAGACACGCCAAAGCGCATCTTTCGCGGCGCTAGGTTGGTGACAGCGATCACGGTTAAGCCAACCAGAGTCTGTGGATCAGGATAGGCTTCGCGGATACCGCTAAACACACTGCGCGGTTTGTTCTCGCCGACATCGAGGGTGAGTGCTAAGAGCTTATCTGCGCCATCCACAAAATCTGCAGAGAGTACCACTGCTGCTTTAAGCTCAACCTTGGCAAAATCAGCAAACTCGATTTCGCTGGGCGCGGCGCTTGTTTGGGTTTTTTTCTTAGCGCTTTTGACTGGTTGAGCGGGCTCGATACTCGCTGCTGGAGCCGAGTCTTTGGAAGCCTCAACCACCGCGTCCAACTGCGCCGCTTCAATCCGCGTCATGAGTGGCTTGAATTCAGCGATTTGGTGATCCAAGAGCGCGCACTCCCGGCCAGAAAATTGATCCACTGGTGTCTGCAAAAACTCACTGGCTTGAGCGGCAAGCTCTGGCAGTACCGGAGCCAAGTAAGTCACGAGCAGACGGAACAGGTTGATGCCCTGTGAGCACACCAAGTGAGCGCGCTCGCGGGTGGTCTCGTCTTTAATCAGCTGCCAAGGCTTCTCAGCGTCGATGAACTCGTTGGCCATGTCCGCGCAAGCCATGATTTGGCGCATGGCTTTAGCAAACTCACGCGCCTCATAACTTTCAGCGATCGCGTCCCCTGCTTCAACGACGCGCGCTAGCAGCCCAGGATCGAGCACCTCGCTGTGGGTTTTGCTGTCAAACTGCTTAGTCAAAAACCCCGCGCAGCGTGAAGCGATATTGACGACTTTACCCACCAGATCTGAGTTCACTTTTTGCATGAAGTCTGGCAAATCTAGGTTTATATCTTCAACTGAGGCAGTGAGTTTTGAGGCAAAGTAGTAACGCAGCGCTTCAGTGCTTAGTGACTCAGCAAAAGTGGATGCCTTGATGAAAGTGCCGCGGGATTTGGACATCTTCTCGCCGCCGACGGTCAAAAAGCCATGAGCAAAGACTCCGCTTGGCGTGCGCAGATCAGCGCCCTCTAGCATCGCGGGCCAAAACAGCGCATGGAAGTTGACGATGTCTTTACCGATAAAGTGATATAGCTCGGTGTTTTGTGCACCGGCTTTAGTCCAGTAATCATCGAAGTTGAGATCGTCTCGGCGAGCGCACAACGCTTCAAAACTCGCCATATATCCAACCGGCGCATCTAGCCACACGTAAAAGTACTTATCGGTGGTGCCGGGGATCAAAAACCCGAAATAGGGCGCGTCGCGGGAGATGTCCCACTGCTTGAGTCCAGACTCAAACCACTCAGCCAGCTTGTTTTTGATCGAGTCCTGCAGTACACCCTCGCTGCTCATCCAGTCCTTTAAAAATGTCTCAAATTGCGGCAAATCAAAGAAGTAGTGTTCGCTGCTTTTAAGAACCGGGGTAGCCCCTGACAAGGTTGAGCGCGCGCCCTTGAGTTCGGTGGCGGAGTAGGTCGCTCCGCAGTTCTCGCAGTTATCGCCGTACTGATCGGGTGTATCGCATTTGGGGCATGTGCCTTTGACGAAGCGATCAGCCAAAAACAAACTTTTTTGTGGATCGAAGAGTTGCTCAATTGAACGGCGCGCGATGTATCCAGCGGCGGCATTTTTCTCATAAACCTGAACTGATAAGCGGCGGTTTTCCTCGCTATGCGTTGAGTGATACTGATCAAAACCGATCCCAAACTTGGCGAAATCAGCCTCATGCTCCGCTTTAACCCCAGCGATCTGCGCCTCAGGTGTCAGGCCGAGCTCCTCGGCCTTGAGCATGATCGCGGTGCCATGAGCGTCGTCGGCGCAAACGTAGGTAACTTTGTTACCCAGAGCACGCATGGCGCGCACCCAGATATCGGTTTGTATATACTCCACCAAATGACCTAAGTGGATTGAGCCGTTTGCGTAGGGCAGAGCGCTGGTAACCAGAATTTGACGCAAGGGAAGTTCTCGGTTGTCTCGGTGAGCGCATGATACCTTATGGGAGTGAGCTCTTCACAGCCCTAAGCAGTGGATAGGCTGTTTGAGAAGCCGGATCTAAAGCTAGACCAGCTGCTTTTTTGTTTCAACAGCCTCATGTAGGCACACAGGTAAATCCTATGAATCCATTTTTCGGGAAAAAACAAAATCTACCGAGCCTTGATGACGCCTCGATCGATGCGGTGCTGCTGAGCTACCATATCGCGATCAGGGGCTCGCTGGTATCGATCGCGGCTTTTGTTGAGCAGATCCACACCGAAAAACACATGTTACAGCTGGATCTGGCTTTGCCCTCAGATGTGACCAAGTCTCCCGAAGTGATCGGTGATGATCTGCAGCAGTTGCTTGCGCCTTATGGAATCAAGCAAGTGAGGATTAACTTGGTCTGGAGTTTGAGTGACATGGATCAGACCGCACAGATCCCTACTCAGCCAGATGCCGAGCAGGGCTCTTCAGGTGCCCCGCATGCTGATCGCAGTATTGACCCCAAAGCGGCAGGTAAAGGGGCTGATCTCGCCTCTCAGCATGCGGTACAGGCTCATGATCCGGCGTACGAGCGTGCGATCAGGCAGTCCGAGTTTAATGTGCCTCAAGACCTAGCAGCTAAGCCTGCTCCTAAGATCGCTGACCCCGAGCCACAACCCCGCCCTAAGCCCTCAAACCCAGAGAAGCCAGATTCAGATGCAACGCCGCAAGATGCCCTCACTATCCACCCAAGGATCAAGCAGGTAGTTTTGGTGTCTTCAGCTAAGGGCGGGGTTGGTAAGTCGACGACGGCAGTCAATCTGGCACTGGCACTACAAAAAAGTGGCCTCAAGACTGGTCTGCTGGATGCCGATATCTACGGCCCCAGCGTGCCGATGCTGCTTGGGGTACGCGGACAAGTGCCTGATGTTGAAAACGACGCTTTTGTGCCGATAGAGGCGCACGGACTAGCCATGCTCTCGATCGGCAATCTGACTGGGGACGATGATACGCCGATCGTCTGGCGTGGCCCTAAAGCGACCGGCGCACTCTTGCAGCTCTTCAACCAAACCAATTGGCCGATGCTTGATGTGCTAATCATCGATATGCCGCCTGGCACCGGTGATTTGCAGCTGACCATCGCGCAGCGCGTCAAGGTCACCGGCGCTCTGGTGGTCACCACCCCGCAGGACATCGCTTGTATCGATGCCAAAAAAGGCATCGCGATGTTTGAAAAAGTCGGCATAAAGGTGCTGGGTCTGATCGAAAACATGAGCATGCATGTTTGCGAGAACTGCGGGCATGAGTCGCACGTGTTTGGTGAGGGTGGAGCGGATCAGATCGCGAAACTCAAAGGTGTGCCGGTGCTGGCCAAGGTGCCATTGAACGCTGAGATTCGCGAAAATGCCGACCGTGGTTACCCCAGTGTGTTGGCCGAGGATAGCGCCGCTCCCGTATACGCAGCGCTGGCAGAGGCCGTGAAAAATGAACTGGCTATGCTAGAATCGGGCAGCGCGACGCCGCGGTTTTTTTAAACCTCAATGGCGTTTAGAGTTTTAGGGATTAATAAAAAAGGATAAGTTGCATGGCGATCAAATCAGACCGCTGGATTCGCCGCATGGCAGAGGAACACGCCATGATTGCGCCGTTTGAAGCAGGCCAGGTGCGCTATAACGAAGCAGGCGAAAAACTGGTCAGCTATGGCACCTCAAGCTATGGCTATGACGTGCGCTGCTCACCTGAGTTCAAGGTGTTTACCAACGTCCACTCGGTCGTGGTCGACCCGAAAAACTTCGATGAGAAGTCTTTTATCGATATTCACTCAGAGGTTTGTATCATCCCGCCGAACTCCTTTGCGCTCGCCCGCACGGTAGAGTACTTCAAGATCCCGCGCGACGTGCTCACCATCTGTTTGGGCAAGTCCACCTACGCGCGCTGCGGGATCATCGTCAATGTCACTCCGCTTGAGCCTGAGTGGGAGGGTCACGTGACGCTTGAGTTCTCAAACACCACCAACTTACCAGCTAAGATTTATGCCGGTGAGGGCGTCGCGCAGATGCTGTTTTTCCAGAGCCTACCTGACGATGTGTGCGAAACCAGCTATAAGGATCGCGGCGGTAAGTATCAGGGGCAAGAGGGTGTGACGCTGCCTAAAATCTAGGGCTTAAGATCCTAGAGTCTGATTCGGGCATTTGATGAAAACCCGTCTTAAATCCATAAAAAATGGGAACCGTAACAGGTTCCCATTTTGCTATCAGCTTTTACCGAATTACTCGTTCATGCCTTTTAGCCAGTGGTTCATGATCGGGTAGCGGCGCTCGCGGCCAAAGGCCATAGGCGTGATCTTAGGACCGATGGCACCCTGACGGCGCTTGTACTCGTTTGCGTCAACCAGTTTGACGATGCGCTTGACGGTCTTAGCATCGATGCCCTGATCAGAACCCTGATCGATGATCTGATCGACCGAAGCAGACTGCTCAACATAACCCTTTAGAATCTGATCGAGGATCTCATAATCGGGCAAGCTGTCCTGATCGGTTTGATCGGCGCGCAGCTCAGCGGTCGGCGGACGGGTGATGATGCGCTCAGGAATCAGCGGATCGCCGCCCAGTGAGTTACGGTAGTTCGCCAGCTCATACACCTGAGTTTTGTAGACGTCTTTGAGCGGTGCATAGCCGCCGCACATATCACCGTAAAGCGTGCAGTAACCAACGGCCAGCTCCGACTTGTTGCCGGTAGCCAGCACCAAGTGACCAAACTTGTTGGAAAGCGCCATCAGCAGCGTGCCGCGAAGACGCGCTTGCAGGTTCTCCTCGGCCGCGTCGGCATCTAAGCCCTCAAAAGAGTTGCCAAGCGCGCTCATCATGCCTGCGTAGGCGTCGAAGATCGGCAGGTTTGAGTAGTTAACTTTTAGGGTTTTAGCCAGCACCTCGGCATCTTCTACGCTAGCTTCAGAGGTGAATTCAAAGGGCATCATCACGGCATGGACGTTGTCACTACCCAGCGCGTCAGCAGCCAAACACAGCGTCAGTGCTGAGTCGATACCGCCGGATAAACCAATCAGCACCTTTTGAAAGCCAGTGGCTTTGACGTACTCGCGCAGGCCAACCACCAGTGCATAGTAAGTCTCGCCCATGGCGGAGAGCTCACCGGCGAGCTGAGCTTGGCTAAAGTTGCCATTGAACTCAATCAAACCCAGACCCGGCTCAAAGCGGCTCATCTCGTAAGCCAGATCACCGGCTTTGGCGTAGGCCATCGAGCCGCCGTCGAACACCAGATCGTCCTGCGATCCAACCGCGTTCACATAGAGGATCGGCAGGCCAGTTTCCTTGATGCGATCTTCGATCACCGCTTTACGGCGCTGCTGTTTGCCCTGCTCAAAAGGCGAGGCGTTTAGGGTGATAACCAGATCTACTTCGGCGTCTTTTAGGTTTTTGATCGGCTCAGGCGTCCACAGATCCTCGCACACCAAGAGACCGATCTTGTAGCCTTGATAATCAAAGCAGACGGAGTTTTTGCCTTCAGTAAAGTAGCGCTTCTCATCAAACACGCCGGAATTCGGTAGCACTTGCTTGTGGTAGAAACCGCGCTGACGACCACCCTCCAAGATCGCCACCGAGTTGAAGCACCCGTAGTTGTCTAAGTGCGGATAACCGACGACAATCGCGATCCCCTCAACTTGAGCAAGCGTTTGCAAAGCTTTTTGCACACGGTTTGACAGATTGGAGCGGTGCAGCAGGTCTTCTGGCGGATAGCCAATCAGCGCCAATTCGCTAAAGACGATCAGGTCGGCGCCTTTAACTTTGGCTTCTTCAGCTAGTGCCACCATGTGGCGGACGTTGGTTTCGACAGCACCTACTTGAAATTTTTGTTGGGCGAGTGCGATTTTGAGTGGTTGAGACATGGGTAACCTTAAAATTGATCAAATGACACCGAAATCGGGGCATCAACTGACTTGAGAATTTGAACCAGTTATTAAACCACAGATGCCGCTTGGCGTGGCAGCTAAGCAAACTTGGTTGCACCGATTTGGGTAATTTTTTTGAGTTAAATTTTGTGCCAATGACGGGTGGCTTCGGCGCGGTAGTTTACACTTTGGGCAAGAGCTGTCGCTTATCTAGAGTTGCTAAGGGGTCTTTTGCTTCACTGAGTGATTCCTACTCATTTAATTCTCAGACTCACTTGTGGTGGTTTTGCGAGTCAATAAATGCCTCAAATTTTGGTTCAGTGAATCGCGCGCTTTTGCTCCAATCAGCTGCTCTCATGCGAAGCTTAGCCTGTCCGCGTGCTCTAATTGGATAGGTGTGAGCGAATCGTTGGCCATACTTAAACGTAGATAAATTTTTTCAAACTTAGGATCAGCACTATGGCGGGCGTGATATTTTTGTTTTTCTCGATCCTGGTTGGCATGTGGGTGTTTGCGCGGATCATGTACCCCACTCGAGGGCGATTGCCGCTCCCCAATCAAGACGCGCCAGCTAAGCCGGCTGAAGTTGAAGTGGGTTTGGCAGCAGACCGCGCTGTGACTAGCCCTGCGCTGGATAAACCTGAGCAAACTCAGGATTCAAACTCGCTAATTTGCGCGACCTGCGGCAAGACTTTGACCCGCGAAGAGGCAATCACACAGGCCGGGGTGCACTTTTGTAGCGCCGAGCACTTAATCGATTATCAGCAATCTAATTGATGTTGCTGAGGTGGCGCGTCTCTACAATCATCTTCTCCAGCAGGCGCGCGCTTTTATAGGCTTCTTCAGAGTTTTTCTCGTTATCGCCTAACTGCGTGCAAAGCGTCAGGGCGCTCAGCACCAGCAGTTTTTCCTGCGAAAGGTTGGGTGCGGTTTTTTTGATATCAAGCATCATCTGGTTGATCTTAAGCCCCGCCTGCTTGAGCGACTGTTGATCTTCTGGCTTACAGCCGACGTCGTAGCTGTTACCCAACAGCTGGATGCTGACCGTGAGTGGATTTGCCATAAGTGTTCCTTTGGGTGTGTTCGGTAGGGGTGAATCAAGCCGCGTATAGACGCGCCATCAATCTAATGTGCCCTCAAGCGATCAGGACTCCTCAATACTTTTGAGCCGGTTCATGATCGCTTTGGCGCGCTCAAGGTTGATTTGCAACTTCACCGTCAGCTGCTCGTTTTTATCTTCAAGCACTTGAACCTGCTGATCAAGATTAACGACAGACTGGCGTTTGGCGCTCAGCTCCGCCTCAAGCATACGGATGCGCTGTTTGTGCGCGAGCAACTCTTGACTGGCCTGTTCCAGCTCTCGGCTAGCTTGGCGCTGTTGCTCACGCTCCGACTCCCAATCACCGCGCGGCACCGTGTCTTCACTCCTGAGCGACTCAAGCTCAGATCTAAGCTTGCGATTGTTTTCTCCGAGCGTCTTGATCAGCTCGTGGAGGGTTTTAAGATCGCTTAGCATAACGGGTCGCCATTTGGATTGGTTCGGGTCAGATAACCATACTTGACCCACGAATGATAAGTAAAATAACCGGTATTGAGCGCGCACACAATGAATCAAGCGCTAACCGCAGTTCACAGGAGGCAAGATGAAAGATTCGATATCGGGTTGGGATGATTGGGCCAAAGCGCTTGGCGAGGCTTACGATGACTGGCACGAGATGCGTCTGAGCGAGCTGCACGGGTTTGCAACCGGTTTGCTCTGCGTGGTTCAAAGCCCTGAGGCTGCGCAGTGGAATCAAGTGTTTGAGGCTTCCTTTTTTGATCCGATGCCAAGTGACTTGCTCGATTTTTTTGCTCAAGAGGCTGAGGATTTGGCCGCTGAGCTCACCGATCTAGAAGATGTTTACGAGTTCAGCCCGCTGTTGCCGGACGAGTCGCATGCGCTGGTAGTGCGGTTTTTGGCGCTTAAAGATTGGGCAAATGGCTTCTTAACTGGCTTTGGCAGCAGTGGCGCACGCCCCAGTCCGGCTGACACCGAGATGCTGCGGAGTCTGGCGACTTTGGCGCGTTTTGAGGTGGATGAAGAGGGTTTGGAGGAGAGCGAGGCAAGTGAGGAGACGATGGATGCGGCACTGGCTGATTTTGAGGCGCTGTATGAATTTGCGCGCATGGTGCCGGTTGCGCTGGCTAACCCCAGTCGACTGGTGCCCGTTGAAAAGATCCCGATGCTCGGAGGCTTGAGCCAAATTGATCCCACCATCCCTAAGCCTCAAGGGTTCTCTTAAGGATCTGGCGGACTGGGTGCTTTGGTTGGAGGCAGGCTAAGGTGACATTTTGCTGAAGTCGATGCGCTTTTAACTTTTGGGATCGAGCCGGTTATCGACAGGCAGTTAGCAGCCGCGCAGTTGGCTCAGGGTTACAAACCGGCACAAAGCGCTGCGGCCGCAGTTTTGCACTGAGTGGTAAGCTAAAGACATATTTAAGCAAGGAAATAGGCGATGCCAAAACAGACCTACGCCGATCGACGAGCGGATTTTGCGGCGAAGATGCCGCCAAGCTCGATTGCTTTTTTAGCCAGTAACACTGAAGCACGTCGCAGCAACGACACTGATTTTAAGTATCGACCTGATAGCTCGTTTTTTTACATGACGGGTTTTGCTGAGCCTAAAAGCGCGATGGTGCTCGAAAAAGACGCAAGCGGCGAGCTCAGTTATCAGTTATTTGTTCGCCCTAAAGATCATGATAAAGAGATCTGGGATGGCAAGCGCGCAGGAATTGAGGGGGCGCTGAAGAACTTTGGCGCTGACAAAGCGTACTCAGTTGATGAGATTGATCAGATCATGCCGGATCTGCTTCTTGGTAAGCAGGTGCTCTACTGCCGACTGGGTGATTCTAACTTTCGAAACACGCTCTTCAGCGGATCGGTTGATCCATGGCTGAGTGATACTTTGAGGAAAAATCGAGGTGATGGGGTTCCAGCGACCTTGATCGACATCAATCCGATCCTTTATGAGATGCGCCTGATCAAGTCGCCATTTGAGATTGCGCAGATGCAAACTGCCGCGCGAATCAGCTGCGAGGCGCACAAGTGCGCCATGAAGTACGTTAAGCCGGGCATGCTTGAGTACGCCTTAGAGGGCGAGTTGCTCTACATCATGCAGCGCGCAGGCTGCCAAGTGGCCTATAACTCGATCGTCGCTGGCGGTAAAAATGCCTGCATACTTCACTACACCGAGAACAACGAACCCTTGAGTGATGGGGACTTGGTATTGATCGATGCCGGAGCTGAGTACCAATACTACGCTGCCGATATCACCCGCACTTTTCCAGTCAGTGGGCGCTTCAGTGAGGCGCAGCGACAGGTTTATGAGGTGGTTCTGGATGCTCAGTTGGCGGCGATCGATCAGATGTGTCCAGGCAAACTGTGCCGTGATTATCACCGGGCGGCGATCAAGGTGTTGACTCAGGGCTTGGTTGAGCTGGGTATCTTGAGCGGCGATGTGGCCGAATTGATCAAAGACAAAGCCTACTTGCGCTACTACATGCACGGCACGGGTCACTGGTTGGGCATGGACGTCCACGATGTTGGTAGTTACGCCGATCCGAACATACCGGAAGCTGAGCGCACTCTGGCTGCTGGCATGGTACTCACGGTTGAGCCCGGCCTATATATACCGCCAGACGATCAGAGTGTGCCGGCGCAATATCGCGGGATTGGTGTGCGAATCGAGGATGATGTGTTGATCACCGAGAGTGGACACCAGCTGCTGAGCGGCGATGTCCCCAAAACTGTCGAGGGGATTGAGGCCTTGATGCAAAGCGCACAAGACAAACAAAATGGAGGTGCTGGTTGAAATCAGCTGATCCAAAAACGACGCAAACTTCACCGGATCCAAAACCAGTGGTGATTGCTGGCGGAGGCTTGGTTGGTCTATCTTTAGCACTGATGCTGGCCAAATCAGGCATCGCCTCGACGCTGATCGAGGCAAGAGCTTTTACCCTGCCTGACCCAGATGATCAAAATTACTTAGGTCTGGATAGCCGAAATACCGCCTTATCGCGTCGCTCAGTTGAGATTTACCGAGAGCTGGGTCTGTGGGAGGTGCTTGGTAGTCACGCGCAACCGATTGATCAGGTGCAGATCAGTGAGATTGGTGGTTTTGGTAAGGCGCGGCTTTTAGCCACTGAGGAGAAGGTGGAGAGCTTTGGTCAGGTGATTGAGAACCGCTGGCTTGGCGTGCAACTGCTTAGCCTTGCTCAGTCTGAGCCCTTAATTGAGCTGATTGGCGGAGTCAGGATTAGCGCGATTGAGCAAGATTCCAGCCACGTGAGCTTAACGGTAGGGCCAAGTGAGGGCGAACAACAAATCAACACGCAACTTTTGGTCGCCGCGGACGGACAGGGGTCTTTTTGTCGGCAGGCGCTCGGGATCACCGCTCAAACCAAGGACTATGGTCAAACCGCGGTGGTTGGCGTCGTTGAAACCGATCAGCCTCACCAAAGTATTGCTTATGAGCGCTTTGGCCCCCAAGGGCCACTCGCGCTGCTTCCACTCAAGGGTGACTTGCGCCGAAGTGTGGTTTGGATCGCTAAAAAAGGCGAGGAGTCAGCGCTGGTAGGCGCGGGCAACGATGGGCATTTTATGCAGGTTTTGCAGCAAGCCTTTGGTCAGCGTGCCGGGCGCTTTACTCGTTGCGGTCCACGCGGATCTTATCCGCTCGTGCAGGTGATTGCTGATCGACAGGTTAGCGGGCGCGCGGTGTTGATGGGAAATGCCGCACATACTCTGCATCCGGTGGCGGGCCAAGGCTTCAACCTGTGCTTGCGCGACGCCATGGTGTTCACGCGGATGATAGGCGAGTTTTTAGCCAGCAAATCACTGGTGGATACCGCCGCACTCAGCCAAATGCTTGCAAGCTATGAGCGTGCTCGCGCCAAAGATCAGGCTCGGGTTACCAAGTTTTGTGACTCGGTGGTGGCTGGTTTCACCCACAAAAGCTCAGTGGTTAAATTTACCCGTAACCTTGGGCTTTTGGCGTTTGATCGGGTGCCGGGCATCAAGCCGCTGGTGGCCAATTTTGCGATGGGGCTCAAGTCGTGACATTTTTAAGTTGCTTCAAGGTTTTTCCATGAGCGCGCAACTGCCGCAAAAGCCAATCACCGTGGTGGGCGCAGGGCCAGCTGGTGCGCTCATGGCTTTGCTGCTCGCGCAAAACACCAAACTGGCAGTCACTTTGCTCGATGCGGCGCAGCCGCCTAAGCCGCCTGATCAAACTGAACCCAGAGTGTTTGCGCTGAGTCCGGCTAGCCTGCAACTGCTCAAGGTGGTGGGCGCTTATGATCACCTGATTCGCTACCAAAGCTACAGCGGTATGCGGGTGTGGCATAGCGGGGCTGGTTCGATCGAGCTGGGTAGCGCTAAGGTAGATCTGGCAGATGCCGATCGGTCAGGCGCCCATGATCCCATGGGAATCATGGTCGAGCCTCAGGTGCTCAGCTATGCGCTTTATCAAGCGGTCTTGGCTCAGCCCAATCTAGAACTCATGCATGGGCGGCGCATAAAGAGATTGAGTAGGCTGGGCGGGGCGGAGCAGATCGACATCTCACGCAGCAGCTACCGCTTGGATTTTGAAGAGGGTGCGTCCTTTGAGACGGCTGCCGTGATTGGAAGTGATGGACGTGGATCAAAAGTCCGCGCGCAACTGGGAGTGGGTACCCGTACGCTAAATTATGAGCAAAATGCGCTGTCATTTTGCTCGACTTGTGAAAAACCCCACGATCAAATAGCGCGTCAGGTGTTCGGATCGGACAGTGTGCTCGCGCTTTTGCCCATGCAGCCCTTGGGCGGCGAGCAGCGGGTTTCGGTGGTTTGGTCACTGCCTGCTGAGCGGGCAAATCAGCTTTTGGCGCTCGCCCAAAGTGATACCGAGCAGTTCAATCAGTTGTTATCCACTGCCTGTCAGTATGAGTTAGGTGGGCTTAAGCTCAGCGGTGAGGCCGCGCTTTTTCCTTTGTCTGCCATGATCGCCAATCAGATCACCGCAACCAGTTCGGCTCTAATTGCCGATGCGGCGCACGGGGTTCACCCGCTGGCTGGGCAAGGGCTCAATCTGGGATTTACTGATGCTGCGGTTTTAAGTGATGTCCTGCTAAGTGAGTTTGAAAAATCAGGGGGTAAGCTGCTGGCAAGCCCTAGAGCGCTTTATGAATACGAGTCAAAGCAAAAACTGCACAGTGAGGTTGCTATGCACGCGTTCTCCGCGATCAATTGGGGTTTTGCTGATCATCAAAACCCAGCAGGCCACGCGCTCAGCGCCATTCGATCATCGGGTATCTCGCGTTGGGGGAGCTCAGGATTGGCAGAAAAAATTGGGTCTGAAGCCAGTGGCATGCGTCAACTCGCGCAAACTCGGTGGGCTTCAATTAAATAGGCCTCTCTAAGTTTTCCTGTTGGATTTGGGCGCTTCTTTGATTCAAAAACCTAAGTCAAATGCCCTCGGCAACCAGCTCAGCTGCGACTGCGGTCAATCACTTGTTGGTACAGCGCCTTTTTATCGGCGCCAGTGATTTCTGCTGTGATCTGCGCGGCCTTTTTAGGCGGTAGCTCCTGAAGCAAGCGCTCAAAAAGCACTTGTTCTATCTTTTGCGCTGGATTAACCGGGTTTTGATTGCCCTCAAGCATCACCACAAACTCACCCAGTTGATTTTTTTCATCCGCTTTGAGCTGCTCGATCACCTGACTTAGGAGCCCTCGGTAAAATTGCTCAAAGGTTTTGGTCAGCTCACGCGCGATCACGCAGCGACGATCGCCTAGGACTTCAAGCATCAGATCCAGCGTCTCCATGATCCGGTGCTTGGATTCATAAAAGATCAAGGTTGCCGTTTGATCGCTGAGTAGCTCAAGCGCACGGATACGACCACTAGCCTTATGCGGCATGAACCCTTCAAAGCTAAACCGATCCGTTGGCAGACCCGCCCCGCTCAGCGCCGCTATCAGCGCGCAAGGCCCCGGGATCGGCACCACGCTGATCCCAGCTGAGATCACCCGCTGCAGCAGTTTGTAGCCCGGATCACTGATCAGCGGTGTCCCGGCATCACTGATGAGCGCGATATCTTGCCCACTTCTGAGTTTTTTGATCAGCCCGCCAGCTGCTTGTTCTTCGTTGTGATCATGCAGGGCAAACAGCGCGGTCTTAATTGCAAAGTGCCCAGTGAGCAAACCTGCGCGCCGAGTATCTTCGCAAGCGATCAGATCTACTTGGCTCAGCACCTCGATCGCCCTAGTTGTCATGTCCTGCATGTTGCCAATCGGTGTCGCCACCACATAAAGCACCCCTCTGGATGCAGATTTCAGCTCAGCTTCGGACATGGTTGCACTCGACAACAAAAACCGCAGGCTACCACGATCAGCCCCGCATCGCGTTAGCTTAGATGGGTTAAGCTTAAGTTTTACTGACCAACAGGATGCCGGTGAAGCCAGTTAGCACCAAAACGGACAGCGCAAGCGTGAAATCGGCAACGTCGAAAACCAGCAAGACTGAGGTTGGGCGTGACTATGAGGCCCGTGCTGCTGATTTTTTGATTGCTCGGGGCTACCGCGTGCTTGATTTGAACTACCACGTGCACCGAGTTGGTGAAGTCGATCTGATCATGGAGCGCGGACTTGAGTTGGTTTTTGTTGAGGTTAAGCGCCGCGCATCAAGCCAATTTGGTGGGGCGGCCGTGTCGATCACGCCAGCCAAACAGCGCAAGCTGCGCTCAGCCGCCGCTGCCTATCTCAGCCAGCATGGGCATTTGTCTCAGCACTTTTGTCGCTTCGATGCGGTTTTGTTTGATGGGGATCAGAGTCCTCAGTGGATCAAAGGTGCCTTTTGAGGGGTAAACTCTTGGGGGTTCGGCTAAACGCTCAAAGCCGTTACCTAGGCGGTATTGCTGAGCCCAGGCAAATCCCTTAGGCTTGGTGCACTGGTTTAACTTTGATTGGATTGGCAACTATGACATCGCTTCGAATTTGGTCGGCCTTGGTTTTGATCACCACCCTCACCATGGGTTGCGCGAGCACCATGTCAAATGTCAGCGGTGACGCACCTGTGGGCGCTGATCTGGGTGACCGTACTTTTGCGCAGAAATTACGTGATCAGGGGATTGAGAACGCCGCGCAGATCAACATCTACAAACTCGATACCCGCTTTAAAGATCAAAGCCGTATCAAGTTCACCGCTTTTCATGATGCGGTGCTGATTACCGGCCAGGTACCCGATCCAAACCTCAAATCCATCGCTGGCGACAGCGTGAACGCCATCCGTGAAGTGAGCGTGGTTCACAACGAATTGGCCGTGGGTCCACAGAGTGATTACTCAACCATCGTGCAGGACGGAATTCTGTCAGCTCGCGTTCGCACCGCGATCATCCAAAGCTCAGTCAAATCTTCAAGGGTTAAATACGTGGTGGAGCGCGGGGTGGTCTATCTGATGGGCATCTTGTATCCAGCGGAAACCCAAGACTTGCTTGCAAGTGTTCAGCAAATCCCTGGCGTGTTAAAGATCGTCTCTTTGGTTGACGTGATCAAGAGTGGATCTACAACTGTCATGCCTAACACCGCAAGCACTGTCGCGCCCCGAGTCCAGAGCTATGTGGCTCCGCAGACGAGCAGCGTAGCACCGCTTTATCAGGCGCCAGCGCTACAAACCCAGCCAGCGACTTCTGCTCAAGGCTTTCCTCAGGCAGTTAATCCCTACGAGCAGATCGATCAGCAAATGAATCAAGATGACAACAGTACTCAACAGGTATTGACCCAACCAATACTGGTTCAACCGACTCAGTTATCCGGGCAGTAATTTGCTTGATACAACTCTTTTCCGCTTTTTGAGCGCAACTCAGCAGGCTTTGAAAACCACTTTGTGATGTGTTTTATGAAACTTACCCCTTTAAAGCTGCGTCAGCAGCAGCCCCAATCTGCCCACTACAAATCATCTGGCTCATCAAACTTGATTAAAAACAAGGTTAGCCGGTTAGTGGCGTCCGCTGGACTGAGTACTTTGCTTAGTGCCTGTCAAAGCGGTTTACCCAGCTCAACCGATGTGCTCAATATGGTGACTCCCAAATCTGGCTTCACACTTCATCAAGATATCGAATATGGCAGTGACCCCAGACACCGTTTGGACATCTATGTGCCGACGGCTGAAAACCTAGCTGAGCTAAAAGCTTCAGGTAAATCCTTAGCAGGTACTAGCCAACCTCTACCGACCGTCTTTTTTGTGCATGGCGGGTCGTGGGAGATGGGCAACAAATCGGATTACCTGTTTATCGGGCAGTCGCTCACTGACGCAGGTTATATCGCGGTGCTGATCAACTACCGCTTAGCCCCCGAGCATCCGTTTCCTGACTATGTGAACGATACCGCGCAAGCACTCAAATTCACCCGTGAAAACATACAGGATTATGGCGGCAGCGCGGACAAGATCCTCGCGCTGGGTCACTCAGCGGGGGCATTTAACATCGTATCCGCGCTTGATGATCCGCAGTTCACGACCAGATTTGATCTACCGGATCAGCCAGTCATGAGCGTGGTAGGTATCGCAGGCCCATACGGCTACGACTACCGCAAGTTTGAATCACGCACGGCTTTTCCGCCGAACTCAGACCCCAAAGACATCATGCCGGTGTACAACACACGGGCAAATCCGGTGCCGCACCTTTTGCTTACGGCTGAAAAAGACACTTTGGTTGGAAAAAACAACACCACCGAGATGGCTCAGTCGCTCCGTGAGCAGGGCGGGGAAGTTGAAGTGGGTGTGATTGAGGGAGCCAGCCATACCACGGTGATTGCAGCCATGGCCAACCGACTTAAGTTCATCGCGGATACCCGTACCGTGGTACTTGACTACTTAGGCCGCCAGCTTGCCAAGGATCAAGGCTCAAATCCTTAAGAGGTTTTCGAGCGGGGGCATTTTCCAATGGTTTGGTTGGTCATAAGTCAGGCTAAGCTGGCTTCAGCGAGAGCCAGCGATGCAAGTTTGCCTGAGATAAGATAAACTGCGCGCAGAGCGATAACGCTACCAAGTTTCAACTTTAAGCGACAAATCTATGGTCACCAACGAGTCAATCCAGCAGTTACTCCAAGAGAGTTTTCAGGGTGCTGAAGTCAGCGTCGCCCAGTCAGGATCCAAGTTCGACGTGCGAATCGTCAGCGATGAATTTGAGGGTTTGCGTGCCATCAAGCGCCAGCAGCGTGTTTACGCCGCCTTTGGCGATTTGATCACGAGCGGCGCCGTGCATGCGATCAGCATCAACGCCTTAACGGCCGATGAGTGGAAACAACAAAGCCGATTTGGCTCAAATTTTTAAGGAGCGATCATGGATCGGTTTATCATAGAAGGTGGGTACCCCATCGATGGCACAGTGCGTATCTCCGGCGCCAAAAACGCTGCACTGCCGCTGCTCTCAGGCGCTATCTTGGCTTCAACTCCGCTCACGCTCACCAACGTCCCAAGCTTAAAAGACGTGCATACCTTGATCGAGTTGATCGCGGGTATGGGCGTCACCATCACCAAGACTGGCGATACAGTTCACGTCGACAACTCCACCCACAACAGCTGCTTTGCTCCCTATGAGCTGGTCAAAACCATGCGCGCCTCGATCTTTGTGTTGGGCCCGCTGCTTGCGCGCTTTGGTGAGGCACAGGTTTCGCTTCCCGGCGGGTGCGCGATTGGCTCGCGTCCAGTTGATCAGCATCTTAAAGCGATGGAGGCTTTGGGCGCTCAGATCACGGTGGAAAATGGCTACGTGATCGGCACCGTCCCAGGCGGCCGGCTTAAGGGCGGTTCGATCAACTTTGACATGGTTACGGTTGGCGGCACGGAAAACGCGCTCATGGCGGCTTCACTTGCCGAAGGCGTAACGATTATCGATAACGCGGCGCGTGAGCCTGAGATCATCGATCTGGCGCGTATGCTCACTGCGATGGGCGCTAAGATCGAGGGCGCAGGCACTGCGCGTATCACGGTTCAGGGTGTCGAGAGCTTATCAGGTTGCGAGTACAGCGTATGCCCTGACCGGATTGAAACTGGCTCCTATCTTGCCGCTGCACTCATGAGCGGCGGTCGAGTCAAAGCCACGCACACTGACTCAAGCCAGCTTGAGCCCGTGCTGCATAAGTTTGAGGAGATGGGCGCTGAAGTCACTATCGCCAAAGAGTCAGACGTTGAGACGATAGAGGTGAACATGCATGGCAAACGTGCCAAAGCGGTCAGCGTTCGTACCTTGCCGCACCCAGGTTTCCCAACCGACATGCAGGCGCAGTTCATGGCGATCAACACATTGGCCGAAGGCACCAGCACCATCATCGAGACGATCTTTGAAAACCGCTTCATGCATGCGCCGGAGCTCACCCGCTTAGGTGCTGACATCCAAATCGATGGCCACACGGCGGTCGTGCGCGGCGTTGAAAAACTCTCGGCTGCTCAAGTCATGGCAACTGATCTTCGTGCCTCGATGTCTCTGGTACTGGCTGCACTCACCATTGAGGGCAAAACCCAGATTGACCGTATTTATCACATCGATCGCGGGTATGAGTTGCTTGAGGAAAAAGTGCGGGCCATCGGTGGTCGGATTACGCGGGAGAGCGGGGCGTGAGTGCTAGTGATGCTTCAAGCGCAGACATTTTGCCTAAACTGACGCTCGCGCTCTCTAAAGGTCGAATCCTTGAGGAGACCATGCCGCTACTCAAGTCAGCGGGGATTGAGCTACTTGAGGACCCCGCCAGCTCGCGCAAGTTGATCTTTGAAACCACCCACCCGCAGGTTGAAGTGTTGATCCTACGAGCCAGTGACGTGCCGACCTATGTGGAGCACGGAGCGGCAGATTTTGGTGTGGCGGGACTCGACGTGCTCATGGAGCATGGTCTCGGCGATGTGTTTGAGCTGATTGATCTGAAGATCGCTTGCTGTCGCCTCATGACGGCCGGAGTTAAGGATCAGCCGCTGCCCAATCGGCGCCTCAGGGTTGCTACCAAGTACGTGAATCTCGCGCGCGCCTACTTTGCTGAGCGCGGGCAGCAGGTCGATCTGATCAAGCTTTACGGGTCGATGGAGCTAGCACCGCTTGTGGGTTTGGGTGATCTGATTGTCGATGTGGTCGATACTGGTAACACCTTGCGTGCGAACGGACTTGAGCCACTGGAAACCCTGCACCACATCAGCTCACGCCTGATTGCCAACAAAACCTCTTATAAGCGAAAGTACCAGCTTTTAAAGCCGATCCTAGCGGCGATTGAGCAGAGCTTAATTGATCGAGCAGCTTGAACGAGCAGCTTGAACGAGCGGCTTGAGTAAATTTGCGTTGTTGTGTTACCTCAAGTGCTCGCGTCCCTAACTACAGAGTAAAATGCCAATTTATCCCACCTTGCACGGAAAACCAGATCGCAGATGATTAAGACCTTGCACACCAAAGACGCTGATTTTGAGGCCGAGCTGGTCAAACTGCTGAGCTTTGAGCAGGTCAGTGACGATAAGCTCACCGATCAGGTTCGCGCCATCATCGACGATGTTCGTGCGCGCGGTGATCAAGCGGTGCTTGAGTACACTCAGCAGTGGGATCAGCATCCTGCCACCAGCTTTGATGAGCTGGTGTTAAGTGCCCAGACGTTAAAAGCTGCTTTTGATGGCCTTGAGGCTGATGTGGCCGCTGCGCTGGGTCATGCAGCGACGCGAGTTCAGGCGTTTCATGAGCGTCAAAAGGGCGCTGACTGGTCGTTTGAAGATGCTGAGGGCAACTGGCTTGGCCAAAAAGTCACCCCGCTAGATCGAGCAGGGATCTATGTGCCCGGAGGCTTGGCTTCTTATCCTTCTTCGGTTCTCATGAACGCGATCCCTGCAAAAGTTGCGGGTGTGAGCGAGATCATCATGGTAGTGCCAGCACCCAAGGGCGAGCTTAGCTCATTGGTATTGGCGGCAGCGCACTTGGCTGGCGTCGATAAGGTGATCACCGTCGGCGGTGCCCAGGCAGTCTCGGCGCTCGCCTACGGCACACAGAGTATCCCTCGTGTTGATAAGATCACCGGCCCTGGTAACCGTTATGTTGCTGAAGCTAAGCGGCAGGTGTTCGGTCAAGTAGGCATCGATATGATTGCTGGGCCTTCCGAGATACTGATCTATGCTGAAGGCACTAACGATCCTGAGTGGCTTGCCGCTGATTTTCTGTCACAAGCTGAGCACGACACCGTTGCCCAGTCGATCCTAATTACACCTGACGCTGAGCTAGTTGAGCCTTTTGTTGCAGCAACCTTGAGTATGCTGGCTGGTTTGCCCAAAGCACAGATCGCGCGTGAGTCTGTAGCTAACCGCGGCGCCGTGATCGTGACCCGTGACCGCGCTGAAGCGCTTGAGCTGATCAACCGGATTGCCCCTGAGCACTTGGAGCTTTGCGTGGATGAACCGCAAGAGATGCTACCGATGATCCGTCACGCAGGAGCGATCTTTATGGGCAGACACACTCCTGAAGCCATCGGTGATTACTGTGCGGGTCCTAACCACGTCCTACCGACCTCAAGCACGGCGCGCTTTTCATCGCCCTTAGGTGTTTATGACTTTCAAAAGCGCTCAAGCCTGATTCAGTGCAGCCCAAGCGGCGTGCAGACATTGGCGCGAACTGCTCAGGTGCTCGCCATAGAGGAAGGTTTAGAAGCACACGCGCGCTCAGCCGAGCTGCGCATTTCACCCAATTCACGGAGCTAACCTTGAGCCAGGCACCTGCTGATTCCAAAACTGAAAACCACAACCCACTGTGGAGCTCGCTGGTTCGTAACTTATCGCCCTATGTTCCCGGTCAGCAGACCAGCGATCCTGAGGTGATCAAGCTCAACACTAACGAGAGTCCTTTTGGACCATCGCCGGAGGTGGCTAAGGCGATCTCAGCGGTTCTCACTCAAGAGGGCGCAGCGCTCAGGCTTTATCCTGAACCTGAGTCGCTTAAACTGCGCGGCGCCATCGCTACTCACCATGGGTTAAATGAGGATCAGGTTTTTGTTGGCAACGGATCGGACGAGGTGCTGGCGCATATATTTGCGGCATTTTTCAAAAAAGATAGACCACTGTTCTATCCAGATATCACTTACAGTTTTTATCCGGTGTACGCGCAGCTTTTTGGCATAAATGCCCGCCAAATCCCGCTCAACGCGGAGTTTGAGATCGATCCTGACGCTTACCGCGCGCCCTGCGATGGCATCATACTGGCTAACCCTAACGCGCCAACCGGCAAGCTTTTGCCTCTGGATGCGATCCGTAAAATCTTAAGCGAACACCCGCACGCAACCGTGGTGATCGACGAGGCTTATATCGATTTTGGTGGGGTTTCAGCGGTGGAGCTTCTGCCTGAATTTGAAAACTTGGTGATCACGCGTACGTTGTCTAAATCTCGCGCGCTCGCTGGTTTAAGAGTGGGCTATGCCTTGGCAGCACCCTCTATGATTGAGGCGCTAACGCGAGTAAAAAACAGTTTTAACTCTTACCCCTTGGATCGTTTGGCACAAGCCGGCGCCATCGCTTCTTTTGAGGATGAGGCTTACTTTGCTAAGCGCTGCCAGCAAGTTGCTGGCCTACGCGATGCATTGATAGTCGATCTGGAGCGTCTGGGTTTTAATGTGTTGCCCTCGGCTGCCAACTTTGTCATGGCAAGCCACCCTGCCGGTGCGGCAACACTTTATGAGCAGCTTGAGCAGCGCAAGATCTTGGTGCGCCACTTCAACAAGCCCAGACTTAAAGACTTCTTGAGGATCACCGTGGGGACTGAGCAAAACCATAAGTCGTTGATTGAGGCGCTCGAGCAAATCCTATCTGAGCTTAACCAACAGGCTTAAGCTCAGCGCCACATATTGGCTAAAGCTCAGCGCTTTATATGAGGGGCGATTGCCTTTAGCATCCCGCTGATTTTATCAAAGCACTCTTGGTACTCTTTAGGACCTTCTGAGGCGACGGTGATACCGCCGCCCGCCCAAATTTCAAGCTCACCTTCGTTGAGTTCTGCCGTACGAATCATCAAATTAAAGCTGGCATTTCCCCGAGTATCCATAAAGCCGATTGAACCACAGTAGTTGCCTCTGGGGCCAACTTCCAGCTCATTGATGATCTCTACCGCGCGCTTTTTGGGTGCGCCTGTGATTGATCCACCGGGAGAGGCGTCAAACAGTGCCTGAAGTGGGTTCATGTCGTCTCGTAGCTCCCCGCTGATCGTGCTGATGAGGTGGTGAACCTGGGCAAAGCTGTGCAATTTGAAGAGCTCATCTACCTTCACGCTACCGGTCTTACAAAGCCTGCCCAAATCATGGCGAAGCAGATCCACGATCATGAGGTTTTCTGCGCGGTCTTTTTCTGATCGTTCAAGCTCGCCTCGCAAGGCCAGATCCTGCTCGCAAGTTGCCCCTCGTGGCCGAGTCCCCTTGATGGGACTACTGATCAAGCGTATTGCCTGAGCCTCATTGGTAAAGGTCAAAAAAAGCTCAGGCGAGCAGCTGATTAACGCGGAGTTGCCCTCTAACGTGCCACCAGCGTATGGCGCACTGGTTGCTTCATCAAGCAGGTGGGTAATGTCACTCGGTTTAATTGAGTCTCCTAAACTGACTTTAAGCCGCTGAGCCAGATTCACCTGATAGGCATCACCGGCCAGCAGGTAGCGTTGAACGAGATCAAAGGCATCAATATATTGGCTGAAGCTCCAAGCTGCAGATCGGGCTAGCTCACCAATAGGAGGGATGAGCGGCGTGTCACCCTCTTCGTCTTGATGGTATGGAGCTCTCGATGCGCCATTGCTGGTGACATTCTTATCAATGTCTTGAGCTTCTGCTAAAAGCAAGTTGAGTTGCCGAGCAAACTCAGGTGCGTCGAAGTCGCTACTGGGATCAAACTCCAAACGCCAGCCAACCCCTGTGTTAACCAAACATGCGCTGTAGACGATCAAATCAAAAGTGTTGGCATCTGAGTGAGCTCTAATAGCCCCAAAACTCTGAGCACTTGCCTCGTAACTTAGCTGCACAAACACTCTGGCGCTAGATGAAGCAGGGTGGCCTCTATCAAGGCTAAAGTAACCACTTTTTAGCAGTTGATTGCATGCAGACTCATAACCCAGAGCGGCTGATTCATAATGCTCATCCATGTGCTGGTCATCAGAAAAGCTGAGCTTAAGTTCACTGGATTGGGTTAACTGCCCCCTGCATCGCCAAGGGCTTACGATACCTATGATTTGCTGATTCTGGATTCGTTGCCAGCTTAAGACCGGACTCAATTCAGTGGGTAGCTGCAGATCAGCAAGTAGGATCAGTAGCTCAGGTGCAGTTAGGTCTCCTAGCTGGCTTAAGTTGATATTCTGAAGCCGGGAGATTGGCTGCGAGGGAATTAAAGACATGAGTTGAGTACCAATTTTTGATCAAAATATCATCGCTTGAGAGGGCTCACGTAAGCTCTGGATTACAAATTTTAGCCACTGGTCAGAATCATAACACTGTTGATTGGCAAACCTTGCACGGGGGATTAACAGGGTGTAATTTAACAAGTGCTGGATGCACCTTGACTTGGACAGTGAGGATATCAAAAGGATTTGATTGCGTAAGCAGTCACAGACTTGAGTAACCAAACTCACGGGGCAGGGCTAGCAATTCGTATTTATCCTATGGAGAGGAACTCTATGAAACTTTTAAACAAATTGGCCTTGGCTACTGCTGTTGCTGCTTTGAGCACAGCTTCTTTCGCTATGGAAGCGATGACTGACGACTCTATGGCTGCTACTACTGGTCAAGACGGTATCAGCATCCGTGTTGATACTCAGAACGGTCTGACCGCTGACAAGATCTTGATTCATGACAACGACGGTGGTACTCCATCAGTAACAGCTGGTGTATCTGACGCAGGTGCTATCGTAGTTAACAACCTGAGCATCAGTGACTTGGGTCTGCAACTGGATATCGACGCTGACGGTAACGGCGGCGCACCTATTCTTGAAGTGGGTGTAACTATTGATCCTTTGGATATCTCTATCGGCGATATCTCAGTGGGTGATTCAGGAACTTTGGATGGTAACGTTCGTGGCGCTACTGACGAAGCACTTATCCTTGACGGCTTAAGCTTATCTTTGGGTACTGTTACTGCCAATCTTCAGTTGGGTAACGAGCTGGCCGGCGGCGCATTCGCTAAGATCGATTCTACCATCGGTGGCGGTATCAGCTTGTCTGCTAACCTAGTCGACAACAACGGCGGAACAACTGCTGGCGTTGCTGGTACCTTGAACCTCGGCACTATCAACATCACTGACAGCGGATCTACTGACTTGATCGTTGACGCGACTGTGAACATCGACAGCGTAAACGGTCTTGAGATCACCTCTAACTCTGGAAACCGTACTCAGCAAGTTTACATCACTGACTTCGGCTTCAACGGTACTGCTATCGGTGACATCGAAATCGTTGGTTTAGACACTGGTAACACCACTATCTCAGTTGCAGGTCGTTAATTGACTGTTTGAGTAAGCTGAACCTAGTTTAGTTTACGGTGTAAGACGGCAGCCTCGGCTGCCGTTTTTTATTGCCCTTTATCTGCGCGTGTTGTCAATCATCATTTGGTAGTGGAAGTGCTGGTCAATTCTGCTATGATTTGATTGTTGACTAGACGTTGTGTGTTTAAGGGTAACTAGCCCATTTAGTCATGAGTTGGACGCAGTAAGTTTTGATCGTTATAAGGAGTCACTTATAGCAGTGCGTCTGAGGACAAGAAGTCCGTATGGAATTAGCTAACAGGATGTGGCCATGATCAATCAGCGATTGCTTTATATAACTTTACTCACCTGCTTGGGATTCAGCTCGCAACTTCACGCACTCGAGTCCTTGAGTGACGCTCAGCTTTCCGATAAAACAGCTCAAGACGGCATAACTGCGACGATCAACCTAAACGGATCAGCAACTCAAGAAGCGGGCACCATCGGCTTAGAGGCTGTGAGATTGGTCGACAAAGACGGGTTTGCCACAACTAACCTAAACACAACTGGTGCTGGTGCTGCTTCCTTTAATTTTGCACCTGGCGGGATCAGACTCTGCCAAGGCTCAACCGCGTCAGCAACCTGTGCGACAGTGACTGAAGCGGTAAGACTAGATATCGATGCGGACGGTAACGGAGGGGCACCGATCGCGAGTATCAACATACAAACTCAGGCAGGTAGTTACTTTATTCCGGTGCAGAGTGTTTCTTTACTTGGGCTGGCCACTGATTCTCCAGGTGTGCTTAGCAAAGACTCTCTAAATCGCAACATCGCTACCAGTGAAGTCACCATGCTGGAATTTGGTAACCAAGGTATAGCGGTTAACTTAGCTCAAGCGCTCAGCGCTAGAGTTGAACTTGGCAATCAAGCTCAGGGTGCTCTGGTGGTTATCGACCCTAACGTGGTGAGCTTGGACTTTGGCCGCATGAATTTTCTAAGCTATAATGAGGGTGTGGCAGGCTCTACTGCTGCTGAGTCCTCATTTGGATTTGATCTAAGCTTAACCGGAGTGGATTTTGCAGACGGTATTAGGATCGATATCGATTCACAGGCCGGTTTAGAGGCGAACCTTGGCGACGTTAACATTGCCCAAGCATCTTTAAGTAACATCAGCTTTGGGGACACGAGCCCCACCTCTACAACAAACATCTCTTCAGTAGATGGTCTTCGCAATGCTTCTATCGGCAGCTTCAGCTTATCTAATGCCTCATTTAACGACGTAAGGGTTGGCATAACCGGTTTGTAATTTCTTGAGTTAGAATCAAGCACCTTTTATGACCAAAAAAGGTGTTTTTTTAACCAATTCAAGTTATTGTTGTTAGAGAGTTAAGTTAGCTGTATTTTTGTTCACCACTCGAAGGATTGAGTGATTACTGCATAGGAAGCATATGATCGTTGCAACTTTAGCCTCTGGATTACTGTTTTTTGCAACACGCCAAAGCGTGGACTTGCAAGATCAGGCTCCAGGTACGGTTCACTATGCTCAAGTGAACTCCTCAGCCGAAGGCTATATCGACTATTACCATCAAAACGCTGTTCAAGTTGTTCCTGACGCGGTGCAAAAGTTTCGCGGGGTAGTTCGTCAGGCATTTGATTACAGCTGCGGATCTGCAGCATTAACAACACTTCTCGATGGCTACGTTGGCTTGCAGCTAACAGAGCGCCAGACCATGAACGGTTTGCTTAACTACGGCGAAAGAGAGCGAATCATTGAGCGTCGGGCATTTTCTCTCTTAGATATGAAGCGCTTTGTAGCTGCACTTGGTTTAGATAGTGGTGGCTTTAAGGGTGACATGCAGGATCTTAAAGAGCTCGATAAACCTGTCATCGTGTTGATCAGCTATGGTGGGTTTGATCACTTTGTGGTTTACAAAGGCTACAAAGACGGTCGAGTGTTTGTAGCAGATCCAGCCTTGGGCAACATCAGCTTCAAGGAAAACCGCTTTGCTGAAGTATGGGACAAGACCTTGTTCATGATTAATCCAGGTCCAAATGTCAAAACGCTTGATTTACTGGCGGTTGATGAAGATGACCTCAGGATTGTTGAAGATAGCACGGTCAATTATCACGCTTTTGATTCGGTTGTCTTCAACGACAACCTATATCGTGCGGATCAGCTTCGTGATCTGGCAACGACGGTAAGACCAGTTGTGGACTCCGATCCAAATTCTAGAACCTTCAATCAGGTGATCGACGTACCTTTAAGATTGTATTACAACCGCAAATAAGCCTTAACGATTGCAATAAATTTGGGAATTAATTCATGAATCAGTCATTAGAAAAAACCGCTTTAGCCGCCAGTGTGATTCTGGCGATGACTGCCCAGGCGCAAGCTGGTGGGTACTTTGTCGATTACCAAAGCCATAACTTTAATAAGTTAAGCGAAACTGGTGCAGATGCGTTTGGTTATACAAAATCATCTGACAGCAATCAGCAACTTTATGCTGCTGATAACAGCTTGTTTAAGTCGATTGATCCCTTAACATCCGATTTGATCGGCCAGACTCAAAACGTCGCTGGCATGATTGCGGCTGATATGACCTCGCAACAGTTTCAGCCAGTTCAGATGCAAGCATCTCTTGAGAGATTGTTCGATTACTCAGAGTCTGACAGCAGCAACACACAATTAGTTGATTACCCAGTTGACACGGCTGCCTTGATTGGTCAGTCAGATCGTGTTGACCTCGTTGCCATGAACTATCAAGCAGATGAAGAACCCGATGAGACTTCCGTCGCTGGTGATACTGATTTAATTGATGCCACTGAGGTTTACTCTGAGTCAGCTGATAGTTACCAAGCGACTCCTAGACAATCGACTATGATGGTAGACCCAGTGAGCAGTGCTGACATCAGTGCTCAGGGCGACTTTATCGATGTTACAACTGATTATGATGATCAAACTGACTCTGCACTGATCGCAGAATCGCAGGCCGATCAGACTGACTTAGCCTTAAGAGAGCAGACACCTGCCATAGATGATTCTGCTTACACTGAAGCTGAATCTATGACTGCTCAGTCTGAGCAGGTTACCCCTGTTGCTGTGGACCCCGAACTCACCTCTCCTTCAGCATCTGTCACAAGCTCTTCTATCGCAGCCCCTGCAGTTCCAGTAGTGGCTCCAAGTACCCCGGTGGTTGCTGAGACGCAGTCTTTAGTTCCAGAACCGGTCTCTGCTGATGCGGCGTTAGGCGCCCAAGAAGACGATGCAACAGCACAGAGCAACTTGGAAGAGGTTCTGACCTCAAGTGAAAAGCGTTACTCACTAGTCAAAGAGGGTGATTGGGCGCTTAACTATGACGCGAACTACACCTACTATCGTGATTCACAAATTGATATTGCGACTGAAGAGGGTTCTTCTAATATTTCTCGCTTCCGTATATTCGAAGACGCTCAGCACACGCTGATCAATAGCTTTGATGTTCAGTATGGTTTGCGCGACAACTTAACCGTTAGTGCGGATTTACCCATCGTAGCTAAAACAGATTTGGTTAAAGACGCTCAAACAGTTGGCTTGGGAGATATCTCCCTAGGTGCAAGATGGGAGCCCTTCCCGCTTGAGAGAGACCGCTTACCCTTAATCTTCAACGGTAACGTGTCACTTAAAACAGGTGATAGTCCTTACGAGATTAACAGCGCAACTGAGCTGTCAACCGGTAAAGGATACTACTCAGTAGGCGGCGGTGTTAGCACGCGTAAATACGTCGATCCAGTTGTGCTTTTTGCATCGGGTTCATTGAACTATGGCTTTGAGCAAAGCGACATTAGCCAACCTTTGGGTGGAAGCAGAACGCTTGTTGGGGTTAAACCCAACCTAGGGGCTGGACTGGCAGTCGGCTTCGCTTACTCTTTGAACTATGACGTATCGCTAACCATGTCGTACCAGCAATCCTTTGCTGTCGGAAGTGAGTTTACCGTACAAGAGCGTGATGAGACTTCTGGGCAGGTTGTAGAGCGTACTTCCTCGTCGGCTGACCAAACTAGCGCAATCATGAACTTTGCTCTGGGTGTTCGTGTTTCACCTAAAACCATCGTCAATACCTCAGTTGGCTTCGGCTTAACCGAAGACTCGCCTGACGTAGCGGTTGGATTGTCTTTCCCGCTTAACTTCAATGGATTTGGACGTAAAGCCTCATAAATTACCCAGTTAACGCAGGATGCAATCAGTTATGAAATTGAAGCGATTATCTGCTGCGCTGGTAGCAGCAGGATTTGCAACTCAGGGTCACGCACAGCTCGGCCAAAACCTATCGGTAGATATCAGAAGTTTGGCTTTGGGGAACGCTGTTACTGCAGACCCGCCAGGCGTATCGTCGATTCACTTTAACCCTGCTGGCCTAACCCAGATCCAGGGGCTACAAACTGACGTAATTGGTATCGCGGCACTATTCAATATTGAAAGGGAGTTTAGCGCGCCACCTGGCTTTAACGTCTTTGGGTACTCTGATGATCCAATTGTTTGTAATGATTTGCCAGATGACGGCAATAACCTCTGTAGCGACTTTAAGGGCAAGGTAGTCGATAAGGCTGATGGGGCTGGCTTATTCATACCTGGTTTCGATAGTTTTCTTAAGTTTCCAGAAGGCGCACCAATTACTGCGGCCACAGGCGGTATAGCTTATCGTCCACCGGGTTCTAAAGCGGTTTATGGTACTGCCGTTTATGCTCCTTTGATTGCGGGTTTTTACGAGACAGATTCGTCTGACCCCAGTAGTTTTCTCGGTGAGAAAACAGCGATTGAGCGGATCACCTACCTGTCACCGACCATATCTTATGATGTGACAGATACGCTGTCTTTAGGTGTGTCGGGTGGCCTGTCTTATACGGCATTTAATCTTGACACTCAGCTCAGATTTCCAAACGATTTGATCGGTGTTCTTCGCCTTATTGATGAAGAAGTTTGTGCGCCTTTTAGGGAGTCTCAAAATATCATTACTGATATTTTGTTGCTTGGTGTCTGCCGGGCGGAAGAATCAGTTGGGCCCTTCAAGAAATTTGGTAGTTTGTCTCTCCAGCTAGAGCAGAGTGCGTCTCCCAGTTATAACTTGGGTTTACTGTGGCAGCCGTCTGACTCTTTCTCCTTTGGTATGGTTTACCAAAGTGCGGGGGCCATGGATTTAAAAGGTAAGTTTGAGGTTGAAAACGGCCGCGGAGTTCAGGAAATTATCCGGGGCTTAAACTCCTCTGTTACTGGTCAGATCGTACTGGCCTTGCTGAATTTCCCATCAAATATACCTGATAAAGAATCCGGCCTAGTTGCGCTAGAGCTAGATTACCCGTCTCACTTTCAAGCGGGTATCAAAGTAAAGCCCACTCCGGATTTACAGATCAACTTCGACGTTGGTTGTACTGATTACGATACTTGGGAAAACTTTAAATTTGAGTTTGATCGCCCCATCTCTGCACTTCAGGTTGCAAAGCTGATTTCTCCTGAAGTCACTGATCAGACTCTTGACCTGCCGTTGGGTTTCCAAAGTTCCTGTAGTTATGGCGTAGGTCTTGAGCAGCGCGTTTCTGATCGTTTGGTTCTCAGGTTAGGCTATGAGCCAAGAAACTCTTCGATACCTGAAGATAAGCGCAACACTCTGATACCAATCAATAATGCTCAGTTATTTGGTACGGGTATTGGTTATCAGTTTGATCCAGATACGACCATTGACTTGACAGCTGCTTATTTGAGAAGTCGCGATGATATCCCGGCCAATACCAGTTCACTTGCAAACAACACTGGCGTTAATAACTTGATCATTAACCCTTATGCTGGCTTAGATATCAAAACCAAGACCGATATCTTTTTCTTGGGCATGGCTTATCGAACTCGCTGGTAATCAATATGAAATCTTTGATTACAGCACTTTGTGTGGTGTCAGCTGGATTTGTTCAGCTGGCATCTGCCCAAAGTACTTTCGCTACGATTATTGGACCTGATGGTCGGCCGATCAATATTCCTATTGAGAGCAACGAGTCTAATTCGGATCGACCGAGAAAGTCTCAAGAGTCGATACAATCTCAGCCTGACATTTCAAGCCCTAATCCAGAACAGACAAGTCAAAAAGCTACTGTCAAAGTGGCAGATCAGTCAAAATCAACTTCTGTTCAACAAGACAGCCAAAGAGTCGTTACCACGGATGACTTTATAAACAACGACGGAGTTGAGTATGTTGACTCTGAGTTGCTCATAGAGAAGCAATTTAACCTGTCTGATAAAAAGCGCTTTTTTACGGTGCCCAATCAAGTGGGATCAGTTGACTATATCGAGAGAGCTGATGAGCAAGTGTCGGAGGCTCTGATTATAAAACCAACAGTACAGCCTTTATACCGTGTTGCTGATAATTATAGTGTGCTGCCGGCATCTGCCCTGAAAAGCGCGTTACCAATGGAGTGTTTGACACCCAAGCAGATGCAAAAGGCCGAAGGCTTTTCAAAGCGCGGAACCAAAAATTTGTGGCCGATTCAGAGCAACAAAGACTTTGAGTATGAGCTTGTCAAACTATCTGCTGCTGATCAGGTCATCTATCTGCAATCTTTTGAGAGTAAATCACCGGGTACATTTTACTGGCCTTTAAGCGTTTTTCTGGATCAGCAAGGTTGTATCATGCAGGGCGCAGCTACTTATTTTACGGAGCTAGAAGCTTCAACTTGGATACAAAAATCCTCTTTGAAAGGTGTTTTATTGGCACCTGAAGAGGCTCAATACTTACTCATGACTCCTATGGCTCAAATGCCCTACAGTGAAGAGTATTCATTGAGCAGAAGCGGGAGTATCACTCTACAAACTGGAACCGTGGTGCGATAATCGGTTTACCTACAGGGAAGTTACATGTCTACTAATCAAATTAAATTGGCGGGCGCTTTGATGTTGACGGCATTGTTGGCCGCCTGCAGTAGCGCAGAAAATAATTTTGCACAACCAGGATTCGGCTTGGGTGCAACTAACGAGTGCAATCTTGAGCGTTGTGTTACTGCTGAATTCACTCTTGCCCCCACCGAAGGACTTGGGTATCGCTGTGGTATTTACACATCGGTTACGGATCAGACGGGTACCCTTAGCTGCTTGCCTGGGGATCGAGTTCAAATCTTTGTCGGAGACCCGGATGGAACCCGTCAAATATTTTTTGGTGATACCTTAATTGATGCTTTTGAGCAAAACTCAAGTGGCAATATATTCAATGGTACCATCCGCAGGATCACACCCCTTGACCTGACCTCTTCTAGTGAGGTGACTTCCCTTGAAAGTTCTGCGGGAACCGCAGCAATCAACATCATCAGGTTGCTGGATGCGCTAAATGTTACCGAAGTAACCGACGATAGTGGTAACTTTGATAGTTTTACTCCTAACGAGTATGTTGAAGGGATACCGATTAATCAGATATCGATTCCCCTGCGTTTGCGCGAGGCCATGTCAGAACTTATCGAGGGTAATCTGTCTACTGAGGACTTCGTTACCAATGCTTTTATCGATAAAACTGAAGCATGGTTGAGTGAATTCGGGCTAGCAATCACGTTGACTCGAGAGCAGGCAGCTGAGCGTTTAAATCAGGCCCTAAATGTCAGTGTTGCCGGGCTGTACTACGGACTACCGGGTAATCCAGTTGGTTCAGGCGTGCTTTCAACCGGCATCTCTGGTTCTACAGGAACTGGCCCTGGAGCTCTTGTTGTTGCTATGGAGATATATGGCCTTCAAAACCGATCGAGCAAAGTGATTGGCCAAGGTATGTATTGGAATAGTTCTTATATTCGCGCAGGGAGTAGCTCGCCATCTGCAACCAATTTACCGGGTCGAGCACGGTTTGATCGGATGTCTATTGATGAAGATGCTTTAGTTGATCCGCTATCCAAGAACCTAACTAATTATGACTGGAGCTTGGATGATCCGCGCGAGCAATCACCAACTCGAGTGAGTTTTTACCAGGGTAAATTAATTGATAACCGAGTAATCTTTGGTAATCAAAGTATTTATGAACTTTACGCTGGTACTGGTTTATTGGATCAGAGTTTGCTGGGTCGTTGGTCTCAATTCAATGGTGACGCTCAGACGGGTGGAGGGGGTGATTTATCTAACGCGACGATCTTTACTCTGCCTACGCAGATCGCAAGTAGCTTTCTTCAGCCCAGTATCTGGATTACGCGCACTGCTGTTGATACTGGCGAAAAGTACATCTTCCCGCTTAGTGTGACAGCCAGCATGAGCTACCTGACTTCAAACGGTTCGCTTGTACCTGTTGGGAAGGTCGGTTTACTTATCCGAGAAGATGGAAATATTTGGTCAGATGGTGGCGGTATTGTTAATCCTGACTTTGGTAATTTAGGGGAGCCGAACTGCACCATAGATGGATTGGATAAACCAGTCGGTTATATTCGTTCTACCCTTGATCAAATTCCCGGTGTGGCAGGAAGTAGCAATGGATCCTTCATTAATCCTTCGTTTTTGTTAAACGGCGATGAGTTTGGCCCGGGACTCGATGGAGCTCAAGTTGGAGCGGGATTAGATGGAACAAGACTTACGCTAAACATTAACTCTTTAGTTAGGGCGACTTCTGACAACAGTGGCTCAGGATCGGTTCTAGCCCGAGGCATCTTAGTCAATGGCAATGCGTCCTCGTTTATTGATCCTATATGGGTCAACACTTACAATGCTAACTTGAGCTTTTATGCGACAACTCAAGAATCGCAAGGCAATAGTGTTGAAAGTGATCTCGAGGGGATTGAAGACAGGCGAGGCGGCACCTTCTCAATGGCGCTCAGCGCCTGCGACGGGGGTGGAAGCAAGGTTAAATAAACAGAAAAACCCCGCTTTAGCGGGGTTTTTTGTTAGTGCGAGTTGATAATCGTTGCAGTTTGGCACCATATCGACCGACCCAACGCACTTGAGGTTAAAATAATCTCAATAACTTACTGGTTTAAAAATTTATGAAGTTTCGGATTCCAGCAGCACAAGTCACTCAGATTAGACATTTGGCTATCAAAGGTGGCAGCCTTTTGGCTCAAGCCTCTCAGCGTGAAAACCATAAGCCATCGCAGGCTACCAAGTCTGAGCTTGTCACCAAAGACACCGAAGATGCTTTTCGCGAATCACTTCCAGGTATCGCCAATCAACTCTTGGGTTCAAAGTTCAATTGGGTCAAAAAAGCGGTTGGCAAGATCACTCCTGAACACTGGCAGCAGCTAGGCAAAAGTAAAGCTTTTACTCAAATGTCCTTTCTCGCTGAGCGTTGGGCAGCGGCAAGCTTGCGCGGAGAGTTTGCTGTCAGTGAGGATATGACCTTTGATGAGCGCATGGCCTTAGCTGAAAAAGTCAGTCATGAAAATCGGTTATTGGCCGCAGCTGGTGGTGGTATCACAGGTATGACCGGTTTTGCTGGTTTGCTTGGCGATGTGATTTGGTTGATGTTGATTTCCTTAAAATCGATCTATCAAATATCAGCCATTATGGGAAAACCACTTAGCGGTGAGCAGGGCTCTAAAGAGGCTTACTATATGCTCTCAAATACCGATCTCAGTAGCCTGAGTGAAAAGCAGTCAGTCATGCTGAGCATGAATACCTTTAAACAGGTTGCTCAGACTTCAGACTTAAGGGTGCTTCAAGGATTGATTGAATCAGATGCGAACGGTGTGCTGTTTAAAAACATCCATGAAAACATCATAGAGCGGTTTAACCTTGAGAAGAGCCTCGGTTTTTTGACTAAGTTTATGCCGATCGCGACGGGCATCACCGGCGCTACTTACAGTGTCTATGTGATCAACGAAGTGTGTGCTCGCTCTTTAGGTATTTACAGTGAACCTGAAAATCAGTGATCAGATAAACCTTGGTTGAAATATATTGGTTAACTGGTTAATATATGCAATCGAAAAAAGCACCTGCTTCATTCAGGTGCTTTATTTGTTGAACGGCTTTTAAAAGTCTAACGGGAGAGAACTGCCATATGGCAACAACGAATCAGTTGATCCGCAAGGGTCGCGAAACTCAGAAAGAAAAGTCTAAGGTGCCAGCGCTGCAAGCTTGTCCTCAGCGCCGCGGTGTTTGTACTCGTGTATATACCACCACACCTAAAAAACCGAACTCAGCCATGCGTAAAGTTTGCCGCGTTCGTTTGACTTCAGGTTACGAAGTATCTAGCTACATCGGCGGCGAAGGTCACAACCTTCAAGAGCACAGTGTGGTTTTGATTCGCGGTGGCCGGGTTAAAGATTTGCCAGGTGTGCGTTATCACACAGTGCGAGGAGCACTTGACTGCGCGGGTGTTAAAGACCGCATGCAAGGCCGCTCTAAGTACGGTGCTAAACGTCCTAAGAAGTAATTTAAACAAACATTTTGCAGCAGCTTTTAATTGAGTTGCAGTAAGGCCGGCACAACTGCTTGCCGGACCAACCTGAAGATTAAGGAATACACATGCCAAGACGTCGCGTAATCGGTGCCCGAGAAATCCTGCCCGATCCTAAGTTCGGAAGTCTAACCATCGCTAAATTCATCAACCACGTGATGCTTGATGGTAAAAAATCGATCGCCGAGAAGATTGTTTACTCAGCGATGGATAAAGTGCTTGAGAAAAACAAAGACGCCGATCCGGTCGAGTTTTTTGAAGATACGTTAGAAAAAGTTCGCCCACTGGTCGAGGTTAAAGCTCGCCGTGTTGGCGGCGCGACCTACCAAGTTCCAATGGAAGTACGCCCCTCCCGTCGTACTGCATTGGCCATGCGTTGGTTGGCTGAAGCTGCTGCAAAGCGCTCAGAAAAATCGATGGCGCTGCGTCTGGCAGGTGAGCTGCAGGATGCCAGTGAAGGCAAGGGCAACGCGATGAAAAAACGTGATGAAGTTCACCGCATGGCTGAAGCCAACAAAGCGTTCTCGCATTACCGTTTCTAAGCGATTAAGTGCGGCCAAAAGCCGCATTTTTTCTAGCTGGTTTTCATATACCGGCGATTTAAACCTTAATAAGGATTAAAAAATGGCACGTATTACCCCCCTAAAGCGGTATCGCAACATTGGTATTTCGGCACACATTGATGCCGGTAAAACCACAACGACTGAACGTATCTTGTTCTATACCGGTATTAGCCACAAAATCGGTGAAGTTCACGACGGTGCGGCGGTTATGGACTGGATGGAGCAAGAGCAAGAACGTGGTATCACCATCACTTCTGCGGCAACGACTTGCTTTTGGTCAGGTATGGCTAAGCAGTTTGAGCAACACCAGATCAACATCATTGACACCCCCGGACACGTTGACTTCACCATCGAAGTAGAGCGCTCTATGCGTGTGCTTGATGGCGCTTGCATGGTTTACTGTGCGGTTGGTGGTGTTCAGCCACAGTCTGAGACCGTATGGCGCCAGGCTAACAAGTACAAAGTTCCCCGTATCGCCTTTGTCAATAAGATGGACCGCGTTGGTGCTGACTACTTCCGTGTGGTTGAGCAGATCAAGACCCGTCTTGGCGGCAACCCAATCAACATCGTGATTCCAATCGGTAAAGAAGACGGCTTTGAAGGCGTCATCGATCTAGTAACCATGAAAGCGGTTTACTGGGACGAAGAGTCTATGGGCATGAAGTTTGAAGAACGCGATATCCCAAGCGAACTTCAAGCTCAAGCAGAAGAGTACCGTGAAAAACTCGTTGAGACTGCTGCAGAAGCGTCTGAAGAGTTGATGGATAAGTACCTTGAAACCGGTGAGCTAAGTGTTGATGAAATCAACAAAGCCATCCGTGATCGTACCATTGCTGGTGAGATCATCCCTGCGATGTGTGGTACTGCCTTTAAAAATAAAGGTGTTCAGCGCATGTTGGATGCTGTGATCCAGTACTTACCAGCACCTAACGACGTGGAAGCGATCAAAGGTGTGCTTGACGACAAAAACGAAACTGAAGCTACGCGCCGCGCCGCTGATGACGAGCCCTTCTCGGCACTAGCGTTTAAGATCATGAACGACAAATACGTAGGAAACTTAACCTTCGTACGTGTTTACTCAGGTGTTATCAAGCAGGGCGATGCAGTTTATAACCCCGTTAAATCTAAGCGTGAGCGCGTAGGCCGTATCGTTCAGATGCACGCATCAGAGCAAAAAGAAATCTCTGAAATCCGTGCTGGTGACATTGCTGCTTGTGTTGGCTTAAAAGACGTCACGACGGGCGATACGTTGTGTGATGAAGACAACATCATCACGCTTGAGCGTATGGAGTTCCCTGAGCCAGTGATTTCGCTTGCGGTTGAGCCGAAAACCAAGGCTGACCAAGAGAAAATGTCGATCGCTTTGGGCCGTCTGGCTAAAGAAGATCCTTCGTTCCGTGTTCACACCGATGAAGAATCTGGCCAAACGATCATCTCAGGTATGGGCGAGTTGCACCTTGAGATCTTGGTTGATCGCATGAAGCGTGAATTTGGTGTTGAAGCCAACATCGGTCAGCCTCAGGTTGCTTATCGTGAAACCATCCGTCAGATGGTTGAAGTCGAAGGCAAATTCGTTCGTCAAACCGGTGGTCGTGGTAAATACGGTCACGTCTGGGTTCGCCTTGAGCCGCTTCCAGAAGACTCTGAAAAAGAGTACGAGTTTGTTGAGCAGATCGTTGGTGGTTCGGTGCCTAAAGAATACTTCGGCGCCGTCGACAAAGGCATCCAAGAGCGCATGAAAAATGGCGTCTTGGCTGGCTACCCTGTCGTTGGTGTGCGTGCCACGCTGTTTGACGGTTCTTACCATGACGTCGATTCAGATGAACTCTCGTTTAAGATGGCTGGTTCTTACGCCTTCCGTAACGGCTTCAACATCGCCAATCCATCGCTGCTTGAGCCGATCATGAAGGTTGAAGTTGAAACGCCTGAAGACTACATGGGCGATATCATGGGTGACTTGAACCGTCGCCGCGGCTTGATTCAAGGCATGGACGATTTGCCTGGTGGCGCAAAACACATGAAGGCTGAGGTTCCGCTTTCAGAGATGTTTGGATATGCGACTCAGTTGCGCTCTATGTCTCAGGGACGTGCAACTTACTCGAT
This sequence comes from uncultured Moraxellaceae bacterium, assembly GCA_913057715.1. Lineage (GTDB taxonomy): Bacteria > Pseudomonadota > Gammaproteobacteria > Pseudomonadales > Moraxellaceae > CAJXOR01. The sequence continues at coordinate 217 of CAJXOR010000013.1, read as the reverse complement.
GGAATTTGCCAAGTACGCCGATACGCCTAAAAATGTTGCCGATGGCATCATCGCTAAGTACACTAAGGGCGGATCAGACGACGACGAATAAGTTGTCCGTTAACTCATACCAAGACTGGCAGCTTGTCTGCCAGCAATTTATTTAACTAAAGGATTAAGACTATGGCCAAGGCTAAGTTTGAACGTACTAAACCCCACTTAAACGTGGGAACCATCG